>JAJOKB010000109.1 GCA_021208135.1 Verrucomicrobiota bacterium
GTAGTTTTGCCCCTCCCCCACCACCACGCGCTCAACGGTTTCCACGCTACGTTGCCCATGCAAGGAAGCGAAAGCTTCAAAGCCATGAACAAAGCCAAAACAACAAAGCAGAGTTGAGATGTACGCATAGTAACACCTTTCAGTAGACTTGATTAAAAATCCGAAATATCAGCAGGCATACCACCTTGTCGTACCCGTGCAGGAGAGTCCTGCGCGCAGGAGCGGAAGCCGGGGCAGCCCTGTCTGTGGTGTCCGGTTTAAAATCGCGCAGTGCCCGTGCCGAATCTTGCGTCCGGGGACTCCACATCCGGACTACGCCAACCAACTCTTGGCCGGAGTCCGGGTGAACATAACTCCAAGTGGTATAATCCGTAATCCCCGAAAGACTCAATTCCGCACGCTGCTTCACCTGCTCTTCAAGCTTCGAAATGAATCCAACATTTTCCACCAAAGTAGTGTATCCGCCGCGCTTTTGTTCGGTGAGCGTGTATTCCTCGATGATTTGTCCGGTAAGTTGCTTGGTTGCTGAACATCAAATTGCCATTAACAAACATTGCCAGCGAGGCATCGGCCGCAGAGCGCGCGATCGAAATTGCAGACTCGCGGCGGCGGTCTAAAGCTCTGGCAGAACCGCCACGGTCCACCAAAGGCGTGTTGACCAAAACGCCACTACCACAGGCATTCCGTCTTCATCATACAGTCTACGAACCCCAAATTGTGAAGCAAAATCGCTCCCCGTCCCTGCCCAGCTGTTGGGCCAACGGGGGAGGCGTACGCTGCGTCTGCAACTTTCCACGACCTTGCAGGATATCAGCTGCGAACTGATGAAAGGATGGAGAATAGACCACCAGGACTCCCACTACATATTGACCGCGTCCATCGGTTCCTTCAAACGTTTGCAAAGGTAGCAAACCTGCCAAACTGCCGTAGCCACGCGTGGTAGTGGTGTTGAGCAGCTTGTTGGTGTAATGGTCTTCCCTGCGTACATTGGGTGGGGGCTCGAAATCGGCAGGATCCAAACCCATATCCAATAATTTGGCATTCAGTTTTGGCATCGCCTACAGCAAGCAGTTTCGAAAACATGGCGCGTAGCCGACCGCGGGTTTCATTCATATCCGCCACAGGATCCGGTGGCAAACCATAGGAATCGTCCTCAAACAAATCACGGGTGGTTTCAGTCAACACATGAGCAAACTGATAGCGAATAAATTCCACCCGGGCATTGATGATGGCGTTTTCATAGGCGGCCACACGGGCACGCCCCCAACCAGGATTTTCAGTACCCACGGCAACAGGACTGGTCCCCCACCCTATGTAGGCGCTACCTGGATTACCGAGGGCACCCAATCTCAGACCAGCACTGTCGAGAAAATCATTACGCGCGGTCTCAATGAGTTGATGCGCACTTAATACAGGTGCACTTTTTTCCGCATAGACCAACGCCGTGTCCTCATCCGTACCCCCAACTTACCAGGGAAAACAGGAGCACACTGGACGCACAATAAAAACTTCGCTGCAAATAGGTCATGAATGCCTCCTTATTTATAGACTGACTCTGGGCCGCGTGCCTGCCTTAACGATTTGCTCCTGACCTTCCCAAATGGCAATGCCCGTGCGTAAGTCAGTCAAAGTCAATTGAAAGGTGTAAGCAGCCTGCCGCTGGTTTCCTACATAGGTCATCAACTGGATGATTCTCCCCGAAACACTGAGATCAGGGGCGACCATGGTACCTCTTCCAGCAATACTGTCCTGGGCAAACTCCTCGGAATCCCGCAATTGCCGGACTTGCATACTGGCAGCATCCTCCGCACCCCCCGCACCCACCGCAGTGGTGAATGCCGCTTTACCACTCTGACTTAAGGCGATTCGGATATTTTGCGTCAGCAGTGAAGTATCCACATGCTGTGACGTACGATTCTCAATTCGCGACAGCATAATAATAAAAGGTGTGCCATCAGCACGATCCAATCGACCGGAGGCCAACAGGGATTGCACCAAATTGATTCCGGCTTCGTTATAGTCGTGAAAGTTGATTTGACCCACCGTGGTCAAACCGCGTCCGGCAGGATCCACGTAATCAACTTTAGTGGACTCGCAGCCAGTCAATACAACTAGCGGCAGAACCGCCAGTGCCGAACATAATTTATGGATTTTCATGGTATTTTTGGAGTTAGCGCCTTAATGGACGAATATGCAGACTGAAATCGACGGCGCGCTCACTTGGAGCAACCGCACGCAAATTTTGAGGTTGGCCGCGCTGAAGCTGAACAGCTTGATAACGGGATAGCACCGAGGGAATAACCTGCCCGCGCTCATCGAACCACTCTACCCGGTACTCTATCCCCAAGATATTGGGCACACTTCGGCTATAACCCACTGTCACCTGTATGAGCATCAAATTACCGTCGGTGAAGCTTGTATTCACCTCTCCCACGATGAGTTGGCTGGCAATAACAGGATCAACAGATATGCGCATCGACTCAGGTGCCACTATCCGCTGCTGGACCTCAGTCGTCTGGCAGGCCTGCAACATCGGCAGCAGACAGACCAAAAACAAACAAACAAATCTGAAGCGTTGTTTTTGCATGAAGGTATTTCGAATTGGCTTAGTTCACACCCGCAGCCAACAGGCGCAGCGGATCGACCTGTGAAACAACCTGTATGTGCGGCTGCCCCTGATGAACACCCAGACCAAATACCCGCACCAAGGGCAAGGCATCCTTGCCTGGTGTGGAAACATAAATGACCGTTGCCATGCCATCAGGTGCCAAAATTACGTTCATTGGTTCCTGCTGCAAAAGCCCGCTTTCTGCGCTGATGCTTACCACACCGCTCGCCGGACGATCCATGCAAGCCACTTGAAATTCACGCGGCAAGGTAGACCAAATCCTGGTATCCGATGCGCTGGTAGCCTGGGTGTACATACGCGACAATAGAAAACCGCCCAACCCTGCCTCCTTGGTCGCAACTTGTTCCAATGCAGCTTTTATCATTCCCCCGATAACCGCCACGCGTATGGCACGCGGCAAATCAGCTTTAAAATTAAGCAACTGTTGCTCCTCGGGACTGCTGATGCGGTGCGTGCGCCGCTGCGCCCTTCATCGCTACTAATAATGAGGGCCGGATAGCACAGATGTTGAGCTTGCGTTTGGATGGTTGGAAATGTAAATAATGCCTGACCAAACAGAGGATTGTTCACAGGCACCGGAATCACCAAATCTGCTCCCATCGAACCTAAGGCCAAAGCTTGCATGCCTTTCTGATCATCAGGGACATTGAAAGCGACTGCCACCTTCACCGAACTGAGCGTCGGGGCCAACCCGTTCTCATGCACCACCCACACACGGTCCTGCGCCATCACGGTGTCCGAATCCCCATTCGCCAACAGCAAAGCGTTCCGTACCGTTTGACTTTCAGGGCTCATTTCCGCCGCCATGCGCAGCGCTACCCGAGCACGCTCAGCGTCATCACTCCCGCCATTCGCAGTGCATTCCAGATGGGCTTGAATCAGGCCTTCAAGAAAATGAAGCATGGGACTCTCAAACCGGGCGCGAGCCATAACCACAGGGTCCACATGATGAACAGCAGCAAAATGCTCTGCCACACGCGGATCACTTAAAAAAATCAGGCAACTGATCAACCGGGCCGACCTCAGTCTCTTCAGTGGCTTTAGCAATCAAGGCTTCTTCGCGCTCAATCGCGGCGCGGTGCAAGTTTGCCAAACGCTCATTGGCATCTTGAATGGCACGCATCTCCACCCGAAAAGCGTCATAATCCCCCAACTCCAAATAACACAAGGCCGCATAGTGATGCAGATGCAACCGGTCTGCTATCCGGGGGGTGTAAGGCCGCATCCCCGGTTGTACCAATAATCGCCAGCACTTCCCGCTTATGCTCACCTGTGCAGCTTCATCAAACAGATCAATCAGAACCCGCGCCTGCGCAAAACTTTCCAGAGCCCCCGATAAATCCACCCTCAGCCCATTCCCAACTGCCCCTTTTGCAAGAGAAATTGCAGGCGATCGCGCGCCGGAACCTTACTTTCCTTTTCACGCAAATCAGCCAATGCGGCAGTTCGGTTTCCAGTCATTACCGCATCGTTTAAACTCATTTTGCCGACGGGATCGCTGGCACAGCCAGTAAAAAGCAATAAACCTAAGGTACTCAGGCTGATAAGGGTAGTGGTAATCTTCATAGTGTTAAAATTAATGACTTTTGTAGAAAACAAGGGTTTAACCTCTAACTTCCAATAGTTAGCAATTCTTTTTTGTAAAAATTTTCCTTAACAGGTCTATTAGATACGGTAAACACCCAAAATTTACGCCACTTTGGATAAAAGTTAGCAAAGTTCTAAAGCATCCTTTGCCATGCGAAAGATAATTCATGCAATTTTACCATTAAATACTTGCTCAAAACACAGATGTTCATCATTCACCTAAGACGTTATGACTTCATATTACCGGATTATCACCTACCTAATCGCACTATTTCCAGTGTTTTTCATTTCAGCCTGTAACACCATTCCTGAAACTTTGGTCAGTGCGGACAAT
>JAJOKB010000071.1 GCA_021208135.1 Verrucomicrobiota bacterium
ACCGGATAAAAGTGCCAGATGGAATAAAATTGCATTTCATGTGGTTATTAGATACGCTAATTGATTGGTAGTGACAATTAAAAATCGTTTCTACAGTACCTCTTCCATAAATGCCCGCAGGCAGTGGGCTTGCGTGCTGAGTTGCCAGATTCCGGATTGCTTTTTTAGGCGATGAAATCTATCACGCCCCATGAATGAATCCGCTCCCAGGCACAACCATGATGCTTTTGCTCGCTCTGCTCTGTGTCAGCAGCATTGCGACCGCCAGTCTTGAACGCCTGTCCGGTATGTTTGGCGTTGAGCCTGCATCGTTGGAGCAATTTTTCCATGCTGTGCGCGCGCCAGCGGTAGATGATGCTCTAGAAGCTGCAGACCTGCCCGAATTTCCAGCCCACGACACCACCGTCGCGCGCAGCGAATGGCTGCGATCGCTCGCCCTTTTGGGCCCCAATTCACTTTCCCAAACTCTTGGCAAGCAACTCTTTGAAGCCCGAATGGCTTTAATGGGTTCGCTCGAATGGGATCTTGAGAAAGATCGCACTTTGCTGCTCTACGACTGGGTTGATGACCTGGTACGGCAACGCTGGCTGAACAAGGGGCAACCAACTGCCTGGTTTCACTCAGAACACGGGTTCGTGGATCTGCGACATCATCGCGAGTTCCCTTACCAAAATGCTGATGTTCTCCTAGTTCTCGGAGGATCTTCGGTATCTTCCTTAATCACTCAAGCGACGCTTCCGAGGGGCAGGTTTTCTCACGCCATGATGCTTCATGTCAGCGATGGTGGATTGGTCACCCTGGAAACCCTCATTGAAACCGGTGCCATTAGCCGTCCATCCGACGTTTTTGACCAACTCAATTTACAGGCATTGCTGGTGTTACGTTGGCGAGGAATTGACGGTGCCAGTCAAGTGGACACAGCCGTCGCCGCCATTGACGCAGCGAAGGACTTCGTCCGACGTCAGCTGCCCTACGATATGCGCATGGATATGGCTGACTCCGAGCGGATGTTTTGTTCAGAATTTGTCGCCAACGCCTTTGCCGCCGCCGCTGGCGTGCCAACCGCTCAATTGGTTCCGTTCCACTCCAGAGTCAGATCTCCTCAAGTCTCCTCCTACCTCAATAATTTTGGCGTCTCCAATAGCGAAATGATCTCGCCCGGCGACTTGCTCCGCTCCGGCCTCTTTGATGTCGTCGCAGAATTTCGCAACGCTGACGATTTGTCGCACTATTGGCGCATGCTGCTCAATACCGAGGCTGTACTTCTGCGCCTCGAAAACGGCTATCAATTCGCCCCCGCTGTCATCCCATCCTTAAAAGCATTCGTGGGCGTCGGTGTCGATTCCGTCTCCGCTCCACTGCGATGGACCCGACTTTCCAACCGCCGCATGGTTCCCGCCAGCCTCAATCGCAGAGCGCTCGCCACCATGATCACTCAGGAAAATATTCTTTTCGCCCGCCCACAGAAAGCCCTTCCCCTCGCCAGCGACTTATTCACTTCTTCTCTTTGGGACACCTTCACTCTTATTGAAGAGGTCTTGGATACCGATTTTCAGATCAGCCGCATTCTGCGCCAACCGCCAATACCTTGAGGAATCAAGAGCTATCCAGAAGTGCGCAATGCTCCCGCGCAACATTCACTGGAAAATATTCATAAAAACGTGATTTTTGGGCTTGATCTGCGTTTGGATTTAGTACAAACGGTTGTTCGATTAGTAATATTATGAATATCTATCAACAAATCAAAGCATTGGAGAGTGAAATCGAAGCCCTTGGGGGCTATATTGGCAGTCCTTCTGATGGAGGACTGTGCCCGCCGGAAATTAAGCGGCAATTTTTGCAGCACGTATTGGGCAGTAACAAAAGTGATCCAGTCGATGAGCAAGTGCGGGTGATGGATCCGTGGCGTGAATTGAATGAACGCATGCAGTTGCCGCCTGAGGCGGAGCTGGATGACCGGAGTTTGAAGCAGAAACTGTGGGAGATCATCGATTTTTTGTGCCAATACCACGTGCGGATTGCGGAGACCGAGCATCTCAGTGACCGCGAACTGTATCGTGAGTTGTGTAACGAAGTACTGCGCAAGCCCATTGAGTTGTACAAGGATCCCCGCAAGCGACAGACGGTTTATCAACTTTCAAGCAGAAAGCCGCTGGATCTATTTGATGAGGATCCCTCGCGCTATCACCCTGAAGGCAGGGAACGGGACAGTCGTATCTGTAAGCGCGGAGAAAGGTATTTGACGCGGCGCTATCCCAAAATGAAAACTTTCTGGCGGATGGCAGCGCGAACGGAGTTGCCACGGGAAAACTGTTTTCAGATAACGCATCAAGCGGACGGCACTATGATGTTGAGTGTAAGTCGCTAACTCCTTTTCAGTTGCCATAGCTGGGATTGCTCTCGTCAAGTGCGGGGGCAATCCTTCATTTTAACCCCTGCATGAGATCTGAGGTGAAAATTGAGCCATTGCGTGAACCTCATCTGGAAGGGTTGATCGATATTTTGTGGTGTCCCGAAGTTTTACGCTCACATTGCAAGCAGTATACCCGAGCGCGGCGCAGCGATCGAATTTTTGCGGCGATCGTTGCGCGGCCTGGTTCTGCACATGAGGGGGAGCAGTGGTTGAATTTTTTTGATACGGAACAACGCTGGGTCGATGGTTGGACGGCTTGAGGCCACTGTTCATCACGGCATTGCCGAAGTGGCCTTTCTGTTGGGCCCGGAATACTGGGGTCGCGGTTATGCCAGTCAGTCGTTACAATGGTTGCACGCATATCTTGCAGAAAATTTGGCATTGAGGCAATATTGGGCTGTCACCGCTCCGGCCAATTGGCGCTGTCAAAAGTTGTTATTGCGCAATGGATACTGTGAACAGTCGCCACCTGAATTTCCGTTGTACAGCTACGATCCTGGTGACAAGATTTTTTAGTCTGAACAAGGCAGGCTAAGGTATTTTTGGGCATTATGGGTTTGAATGATTTGCATTGGCGCGGATAGAGTTGGCTTCAATGCTTAAGTTACCCCTTATTATCTTGGTTTTGCTATTCATTACTGAGGGCTCCAAGGCTAGTTCATCCCATTCCAATTTTGTCGGAACCGCTCCTTTGCAGGCGCTGCCACCCCAGGGGCAAGGTTGGTTGCCTGTGGAAGGCGAACCGCGTCATGTCGTGCGGGTGCCGGATTTTTCAAAAAACCGGGTGCATCCGAGGTTGTTTTTTTGGTGCGGAGGATATTCCTGAGTTGCGCGAACGTGCCCAAAGGGAACCATTTGCGTCGATGGTGGCGGCAATGCAGTACGCAACGACCTATGAATCCCCCGGTGACAATCCAAGTTACACTGTTGGCTATCAGATTCGGAATCATGCGTTTTTGTATGTGATCACGGGTGATCAGTGGCATGCTGAACAGGCGCGGACGCTGGTTGATAGATTGCGTGCTCAGGATTGGGATACCAGCCAGTACGGTAACGTAATTGGAACATGGTATCCCTCGGATGGACCCGAGCGCACTATCCGGCATTTGAACAAGACGCAGGGATCACTTGCTGTGGCTATCGCTTACGATCTATGCTTTCACGCTTGGCCGGAGGATTATCGACGACTGATTTCCCGTGAATTAGCCATTCAAGGAAGAATGCAATTGGATGCCTGGGGAGTGGAGTACCCGACTCAAGGACGAGCTAACAACTGGCGCGGAATCCGTTTTGCTGGTGCTGGTATTGCCCTGCTCGCATCGGATGAGCCGCATCTGACAACACACCAACTAGCGCAATTCAATGAGCAAGGAATCAATCCCATGAGTCGATACAGTGACATGCACGGTATCGATCCGCGGTGGATCCAGACCAGTTATGAGTTGGTGGCGGCTTATTTGTTCTCCGGTTTGACGAATGACTTTTCTGCCCGTGGACAAAATTTGGAAGGCCAGGGTTACGTATTGTATCCATGGCGACTTATTGCTCCATTTCTTCTCTCTTTGGAGCGACTGGCGGGTATGGATATTCGGTTGGACAGGCCTGCTGTAGGTTGGAATACACAACTCATTGCCACTGGTGCGGTCACGATTCCCACCCGGCTATCACCGTTGCCTGATCGATATGCTTTGGGACTGCGTCCGGATTTATCCAACGACAATCCGGACTATACTACGCAAGGTTCCATGGCACTGAGTTTTCCCTTTTTGAGCGGCGACCGTCTAGCAGGGTTCCGCTGGCATTATGATCGCGTGGCCGGTGAACTTGGAGTGGGCGATTACGAGCTGGAATGGGGTGGGGCAACCTGGGGTTTTTTGTACTATCCCGAATTCATTGAACCTATGAATCCAGCTCAGGCGTGGGGCCTCACTTTATTTGACAGGCCGACGGGCACCGTAGTGTTTCGCAATCGCTTTGAGGATCAAGATGACGCTGTTTTGATGCTCACGGCCCGTTCTCGAGGGGTTTCCAATCAGATTCATTTCGGTGCGGATATTAGTAGTTTGCGCATCATTGGAGAAGGTGGATTTTTTACCACGGGTAGTGGTCGCAGCACACAAGTGGCTGGTCAAAGCAACGTACTCAGATCATCGGCGACAACGGTTTCTGACAATCGCAACACTCCGCCGGGAATCATCAGCTATTTGCAGTTGCGTGATAATGGCAGCGGCTCGGTAACGATTCAGGGTTCGGCGACAACGGTCAGTCAACACACTCGCCGCGTTTTAGTGGATTATGAACCGGATGCCTCGGGTGTGACCGCGGTTTATCTAGTTGCGGATGATTCCACGGATGGCGATCTATGGCGCATAAACACGCCGGATTTTAATGAGATTATTGTCACTGACAATGGATTTGAGATTGTAGCCCCAAATGGTGCACGCCTTGTTGCCCACGTTCATTATCCCGTGAATCCTAGCATCGAGACTGGTTCTTATAACCGTAATGGTACTGTTCATTACAGGGGTCTGCAAGGTTCCTCGAATCAGTGGGTACAGATTGCCAATCCTGGAAATACACGCTTTATCATTTCCTTACAGCTGCTGTCAGCTTCCGCCGAAGCAGTGGACTTTGTTGAAAGTAGTGATGGCAATGCTGTGCTTCTGGAATTGGGCACCTCAACCTATCGTGTGGCTCCTGAATTTATAGTTCGCGACGATTGGCCGAAGACAGTCCAGATCGCAACCACAAGTGTTCCTCAAGGTTCAGGTGTTGTGTCTGGCGCTGGCACTTTCAGTCCCGGCGAGGTAACCGTCCTGACGGCAACACCAGCAGATGGCTATGTTTTTGCAGGTTGGGACTGTTCTGATCAACATACCGCTGCGCCTGTGGGTTGGCGTGCGGCCTATACGCTTCAGGTAAGCCGTGATCTGAATGTGACCGCTCGTTTCGTACCTATTGACTCAGATGACAACAACAACGGTTTACCAGCACTCATTGAAAGCGCGCTAGGGCTTGAGCCTGGTGCTCCAGTGGACTCCCGTGCCTGGTATGCGGTTGATCGCGATGCGTCGGGGCGTTTCTATGTGGCATTCAGGAGAGATCCGGGCCGTGAAGATATTGTTTATCGGATTGAAGCATCCAACGATCTTCAGCAATGGACCGTATTGTACGATTCTGATGTGAATGCGGCCGTACCCAACACTCATTATGGTATCATGCGCGTTGCCGCACCCGAAGGATGGAGCGATTGTTTTGTCCGCCTGGGTGTGGAGCAGCGACTGGATTGAGTTCCGGATTCAATCTTGCCTCGGGTGTTAGGCACCTCATGGTGGCTGTTATGACTGTACTAACCAGGGATGATTATGAGAAAGCCCGTGAGTTGTTGATGGCTCTTGGTTGTGCCATCAGGCAATCGATCATCAATAGCAGACTGGAATTGGATAATTCAGTGCTGAGTGAGGTTGCCGGTGTAACAGAAGCAGACACCATTTATACGATCGATAAAATCAGTGAGGCGCAGGTATTGCGCTGGTTTGAAGCACAGTGGCCAATGAACTGGCCCGTGTGTTTGGTAATGGAAGGTTTGGAAGGTGACAAGGCCGTTGTCTATCCGCTGGGAACACCGGAAGCCAATTGTATTTGGACCTGCATCATTGATCCCATAGATGGCACCCGTCCTATCATGTATGACAAGCGTTCTGCATGGAGTTTATGTGCGCTAGCCCCATGGCATGCGCGAGGTAATACTTTGTCTGACATAGCGGTGGCCTGTATGACTGAATTGCCTACCAGTAAGGCCGGATTTGCGGATCAATTCAGCGCGGTGCGCGGTGTGGGCAAATCCGGTGTGCGGGCACTGCGGTATAATTTGTTTAGCGGAGTCGGGGAAGAGTTTGAATTAAGACCCTCAACGGCCGCACGCATTGACCATGGTTTTGGTCAACTGGCTAAGTTTTTCCCCGATGGCAAAGCTGTTATGGCGGAAATCGAGGCTGTTCTTTGCGAGGAGCTTACCGGATCACGCCACCATGTGAGTCCCCTGCTGTTTGACGATCAGTATATTTCAACGGGTGGCCAGTTTGCGGAAATATTGCTTGGACACGACAGGTTTTGTGCCGATGTGCGTCCGGAAATTTATGCGCACATAGGCTGCGGTACTTCATTGGTGTGCCATCCCTATGACGCCTGTTGTTGGATCATTCTGGATGAACTCGGTTGTCCTGTGACTACCCCGGATGGCGCTATATTGGCAGCACCCCTGGACACAACCTCACCAGTTTCCTGGTTGGCGTGCGCCAACCAGGAATTGTATCAACAAATTCAACCGATCCTGGCGCGTCAGCTTAGCCTGCTTTGTTCTGTTCAACCCCTGCAATAATGGCTTCGACCACCGTTGGATCAAGCAACGTAGTTACGTCACCCAGCGCATCCAGCCTGGTCTCACCTTCGGCAATTTTGCGCAGAATACGGCGCATGATTTTGCCGGATCTCGTCTTCGGTAATCCAGGAACAATCTGAATTTTATCGGGCTTGGCTATGGGTCCGATGATGTTGTTTACGGTGTGTACGATTTCCCGTTTTAAATTGGCTTCAGTACGGTCGGTCAGATCGGCTATAACAAAAGCATAAATACCTTGCCCCTTAATCGGGTGTGGGAATCCAACCACTGCAGATTCAACAACTTTGGGGTGTTCGTTAATCGCGTTTTCTACCTCCGCTGTGCCCATGCGGTGACCTGAGATATTCATTACATCATCGACTCGTCCCAGGATGCGGTAATAGCCGTCCTCGTCCCGTTTCACACCATCGCCGGTAAAATACAGTCCTTTGTAGGTGGAAAAGTAGGTTTGTATGCAACGATCATGGTCACCATAAGTCGTGCGCAGCATGCCCGGCCATGGGAATTTGATACACAGATTTCCTTGCACAGAATTTCCCTGCAGCTCCTTGCCGTTTTCATCCACAATCATGAGTTGCACTCCTGGAAGAGGAAGGGTCGCATAAGCGGGTTTGGTAGGAGTAATGCCAGCCAATGGAGAAATCATAATGGCACCGGTTTCCGTTTGCCACCAGGTGTCCACAATGGGACAGCGGCCACAACCCACCTGATCATGGTACCAGTGCCAGGCTTCCTCATTGATAGGCTCACCCACGCTACCCAGAACTTTCAGGGTACTGCGGTGAGTGCTGGCCAGTGGTTCATTGCCGAAAGCCTCCAGCGCCCGAATGGCTGTCGGTGCAGTGTAAAAATGTGTGACCGCATGTTTGTCAACGACTTGCCAGAAGCGCGATGGATCCGGGAAAGTTGGAACACCTTCGAACATGATTGAAGTCGCACCCGAAAGCAGGGGGCCGTACACTATGTACGAGTGTCCTGTTATCCACCCGACATCAGCGGTACACCAGTAAATGTGATCGCGCTTGTATTGAAAAACATTTTGAAAAGTGTAGGCACTGTGCACCATATAACCACCGCAGGTGTGAACCACGCCCTTTGGCTTTCCTGTGGAACCCGAAGTGTAAAGGATGAATAGCATGTCTTCTGCGTCCACGCTCACAGCTGGCAGGTCGGTAACACTGGAGTCGACTACTGCATCCCACCACAAATCGCGTCCCTCCTGCATGTTTACGTTTTCTTTGGTCCGCTGAAAAACGACTACTTTTTCCACAGTCGGGCAGTGGGTCAGAGCCTGATCCACCCAATCCTTTAGTGGAATGGTTTTACTGCCCCGAAAGGCTCCGTCCGATGTCACCACCCAGCGTGCGCTGCAATCGTTGATGCGATCAGACAGCGATTGGCTACTGAAGCCGCCAAAAACCACTGAGTGTACAGCTCCGAGCCTTGCGCAAGCTACCATTGCTATCGCCGCCTCTGGTACCATGGGCATATAGATGACCACACGGTCTCCTTTTTGCACCCCAAGTTTGCGCAGACCAGATGCAAAACTGCAAACGGCTGAGTGCAGTTGACGGTACGTCAATACCCTGTGGTCTTCATTCGGGTCATTAGGCTCCCAAACGATCGCAGGCTTGTCCGCATGGGCGAACAGATGGCGATCGAGCATGTTTTCAGTGATGTTGAGTTTTGCACCTTCAAACCAGCGCACATAGGCCTTGTTGAAGTCCCAATCCACGACCCGATCCCAGTGCTGATGCCAATGAAAGGATTCCGCGATACCTGCCCAAAAACCAGCAGGATCGAGAACGCTTTTTTGATATTCATGAAAATAACCGCTTAAGGAGTTGATAGTGAAAGCCATAGGGAGGCACATTTGACACCCTTTGGCTGTGGCCGCAAACCAAATATGTTCCTTCCCGATAGACCATTACAGCAGCCTTATCCGGCTAAACCATCGTTCCGTACATGACCTCCTGCCGGAACCGTAAATCCGGGCTTGCCAGCACGCTGTTATCCGGGAATGATTTCAGGTGATGAGTCGTCTCGATTCTTCTCTGCGTCGCGCTCTGTTATTAAAGGTACTCGCCAAGCCACAACCCAGTCCTGAGGATTTGGAGTCGGTCATTGAATTGGCGTCGAACAAGGTTATCGAAGCACTGGAAGTGCAATCCATGACCCTGTATCTTGTGCAGGATTCAAGTATTTGTTTTCGCTGGGTTTATTATTCAAAAACCTTTGGGATGGATGATGAAGCGAAACGCAAGGAGTTTGAACGACGTCGACAGACTCTACTTGGGATGCGTCTCCCCATTGGCTCTGGCATAGTTGGCAAGACTATATTGACCGGAGTGCCGCAGATATTTGATGCCGAACACGCTGGCACAGGCATGTTAACCCTCAGCAAGGACAGTGGATTTGAGGTTCGTTCAATGCTTACCGTTCCGCTCAAAGTCGGCGCAAAGGTGATCGGTGCCATTCAGGTTTTGAATAGGGAACCCTACGCGCTGTTGCAAAATTTCCGCGATAGTGATCTAGCCTTGTTGTCCGAAGTAGCAGAATTTTCCGCGCCGCTGATTCAACGAATGCTGGATGCCGATTACCGGTGCAGTGATGCGGATACTGCAGGGTTTATTGCCTCGTTCACGGGTTCGCCACTGGTTTTGGATGAATCTGTTTTGGATATCGACTCCAAGGTAGTTGAAATTGTCGATCCCGCGCTGGTACGACGGACCCAAATCTTGCCATTCAGGCGGATTTCGGCAAACGCTGTGGCTGTACTGATGGCCAATCCAATGGATTACACCAACCGCGACTCCTTTGAATTGGCTTCAGATCTGCGCATTGAGGAAATCAGCGTCGCACCGGCTTCGCTGATAGATAAGCTGCTCAAAAAGTACACTTCACTGGTCGAGCAGGGTACACCGGCCAGTGGCGATGCCTCGATGGATGAACTTACCAATATCATTGGTGAGGAGTATGGTCTGGACAAGGCTTCCGGCAAAGACGGCAAAGAGGATATTTTGGCAGATGAAGATTCGGCACCCATTATCCAATTGGCCAATCGCATCATTGAAGACGCTTACTTGTGCGGCGCATCTGACATCCATATTGAGCCGCAGGAATATGATCTACTGGTCAGATATCGAGTGGATGGCGTACTGCAGGAAAAGCTGCGTTTGCCGGCAAAAGTCGCCGGTGCATTGGTTGCCAGAATCAAGGTCATGAGTGACTTGGATATCGCCGAGAAGCGTATGCCGCAAGACGGCAGGATTGTGTTCAAAAAGTTCACCCGGAAAAAGATGGATATCGATCTCCGCATTGCCACAGGTCCCATGAATTTTGGCGAAAAAGTGTGTATGCGGATTCTGGACAAATCCAAATCTGCGCTTCCTATCACCGCGCTTGGATTCAGTGAGGAAAATCTGGTGAAGTACCGGGAATGTATCTTTCAGCCTTATGGCATGATCTTGCATTGCGGTCCGACCGGGTCCGGTAAATCAATGACATTATTCTCCGCCTTGCGCGAGGTAGCCTCTCCGGATGTAAACATTCACACCGCAGAGGATCCGATTGAGTACACCATCCCTGGAATTAACCAGATGCAGATGCATAAGCAAATCGGACTCACTTTTGCGACCGCCTTGCGCTGTTACCTGCGGATGGATCCAGACATCATTTTAGTTGGGGAAATCCGCGATGAGGAGACCGCGCAGATAGCAGTCGAGGCGGCGCTCACTGGTCACCTTTTGCTGTCAACTTTGCACACCAATGATGCCCCGTCCACCATTGCCGTCTAACTGATATGGGGGTGGAACCTTTCATGATTTCCGCCTCCATCCTGGTAGTCTGTGCGCAGCGGTTGATGCGTCGAGTTTGTCCGGCCTGCAGAGTATCTTACATGCCGGAGGGCAATGAGGCGGAGATTCTTGCCCGCGCCATTGACGGTTGGCACGGTGAGGTTTTTCGTGCACGCACTGGTGGGTGCCCCAAATGCGGTCATAACGGCTACAAAGGCCGTGTGGGTATCCACGAGTTGATGCTCAATTGCGATGAGTTGACCCGCGCCATCAACGTCAAAGCTGAAACCGCCACTCTCAAACGCATTGCGATGAGCACTGGCATGAAAACCCTTCATCAGGATAGTATGCTCAAAGTCAAAGAGGGTGTATCCACTGTTTTGGAGGCGCTGTCCAATGTGCCCCCGGATATGTCCATGACCTAGTGACTCTCGGATGCAACGGCTTTTGCAATTCTTCAGTTTGCCCAATTTGGCCGTCAATGAAGTGGCATTGCGTTCCCTCCACTGGGTGTTGGCTGCCATTATTTGGACAGTTTGCGCTGTACTTGTATTTTCCGATACGGCGTTGGTACGCGCCATTGAAAACTACGTGTTGGACACCAAGTACAACTTGCGCGCTCCCGTTCCAGTTGATGAGATTGTTTTGGTTGGCATCACCGACTCTTCTCTGGCCATCGACCAATTCGACAGCAGTGATCTGGGATCCAATCCGGTGCTCCATCTGCTCAAAGAGAATTTTCCCTGGAATCGGTCAGTGTGGGCTGCAGTGATTCAGAGGCTTTTGCAGGCCGAAGCCAAAATGATCATTGTAGACCTTTTCTTCGCCAATGCTCATGCGGGTGACGATGCGCTGGCAGCTGTTATCGCTGCGAACACAGATCGTATTGTGCTGGGCTCAATGCTCTACCACGAGGAAGAGTTCTCCGGTTTGGGACAGCGCGTGGTGCACTTGGAGCCGGTGGAGCATCTGCTACCTTTCGATGGACCGGAAATTCTCGGTTGGGTCAATGTTGAGACTGATTCGGATGGCGTTATCAGGCATGCGCGCCACGCAACCTGGCCCGAATTGGAGATGATTGGCGGTGCCAGAGCACTCAGATCCGGCAGGCCGCAACTGCCTGATTGGGTGCTGCAGAATCCACCGCTTTTGTCGCTGACCGCTCAAGCTGTACTCCAGGCCCGTGGTCTGGATCCGGCGGAATTTGACCCTGACTGGTTATTCCCGCGACTGATTGATTTTGTGGGGCCGAGAGGAAGCTTTGATATTATTCCAGTGGAATCCATTCTCATCGACGCCGACTGGCAGCACCGATTGGCAAGTGGGCGTTTCTTTCGGGACAAATGGGTGATTATTGGACCTGTTTCGGCCATTTTTCAGGATTTGAAAAATATCCCAACCGGGACACTGGTGCCAGGTCCTGAAGTTCACGCTCATCTGTTATCAGACATCTTGCGCGGCCGTCCTCTGCGTACTGCGCCAGCTGGAGTAGAGTGGGTTATTTCACTGTTGGCAGTGGTCGCCTTGGTCGGTATCAGCCAATATAGCAAAAGAGTACTCATTCATCACGGTATCTTTTGGGTCGGCGTGTGTATTTGGATCGCCGGATTACATTGGCTGTTTGCCGTTGCTAACATTCACTTACCGGTCTTTATGACTCTGGCCTCGGTAAGCGGAGTCTATCTGATGCTTTTTGGTTTCGATTTTGCGCTCGAGCGATACCGTCGCAGACAATTGCGGTTAGTGCTCGATCGCTACGTTTCACCGAACGTGGCCGATGTAATCATCAAATATGAGCGCGAAGCTTTCGCCTCGACGCTCGGCGGCGAAAAGCGCGATGTCGTCATTCTGTTCAGTGATATCCGTGGGTTCACAAGCTGGAGTGAACGCTTGGATCCAGGACAACTGATTCTCCAATTGAACGACTATTTTAACGCGGTCGTTCAACCGGTACTAGACCGCAACGGCACTTTGCAAAAGTATATCGGTGATGCCCTGTTGGCTGTTTGGGGCGATACCCTGATACGAACGCCCGCAGCAGATGTTGATTCAGCTTTGCACGCTGTGCTTGATATGCAAAGCGCCCTGCGCAGGCTTAACGCCTCCCGCTATGCAAGCGGTGGATTGGCTGGATTTAAAACAGGATTTGGACTCAACTATGGCAGAGCAGTGGTCGGCAATTTGGGGCATCCGCAACGCAAAGAATTCACCGTCCTGGGTGATGCTGTCAATTTTGCTTCCAGGCTTGAGAGCGCTACCAAATACTTCGGTCAGGCCGTGCTTTTAAGTGATTCAGTTAAGCAGTGGGCGGCCCGGATTTTGTTTTTCGCCACCTGGATGCGCTTATTGTGCAGGGCAAATCACAACCAGTGGAGGTGTATGCTTTACTTGGCTTGCAGTCTGTTACAGGTGTTCCTGCCTGGCTGGATGACTGGAATCAAGCAATCGCCTGTTTTCGGACCGGTGACTTGGAGAATGCAGAATCCTTGTTTTCTGATCTTGCCAAAGGGCCCCTTAGGGAAGATACTCCATGCCGTCACTATCTGTTACGCTGCACACGTGAAAAGGAATTCGCATTATCCGGCGGTTGGTCTTTCGCTTATGAACTCGTGGAAAAATGAGGCATTACGGCGGGCGGGTGCGTTCGTTGTCTTGAGCCTTCCAGCGCTTTCCGCTATCGGCTCCACGCCAGTCAATTTGCACGAGGCGGTATTTTCTGAAGTCATCAATGAGGTGCGCATCACTGATTCATGGGATTCGCCACCCATGCAAGTGGCCGTTCAGGATTTGTTCAAAACACCACAGATACTGCTGACCGGACGACGCTCGCGCGCCCAGTTGCAAGCAGAGGATGGAACTATCACCAGAGTAGGTTCCAATACCATTTTCTCTTTTTCAGAAAATAGCCGCGATCTTTATCTGCAACGGGGTTCACTGTTTTTCAATGCACCCCCCGGCAGGGGAGGAGGTCGGATTGTGACCTCGTCTGCCATAGCCACCGTCCTTGGTACAAGCCTGATGGTTTCCGCTACCAGTGACGGGGGATATAAACTGCTGGTGTTGGAGGGCAAAGCACAGGTAACTTTCAATGATGGTCAAAGTATCAATCTGAATGCTGGACAAATGACTGTCGTCCTGCCAGGTCAGAAACCTGTCAGACAGTTGCCAATTTCTGATGGTTCAACTACTCAGGAGGGGGCACAGGAAGGGGTGTCAACCACGGGGAGCACACCCGCTGCTGCAGCACCCATACTTACCTTCGATGTTGCAACTGTAACTGCCACCAGTGGGTTGCTCAACGATTTTTCTGCGCCGCCACCTTCCGCCGCCAAGGTCGAATCAGTCATCAAACAACAATCTGATTTAAAAACCACTGGACGGCTTGCACCTGTGATTATTGTGGAGAATCCGACTCCTACGGAGGTCAAACCTGCCGAGCCTCAAGGCCCCACAGACCCCGATGACAATACCGATCCTGAAATCCCCGTAGATCCCGTGGAGCCCGTTGATCCCGTGGAGCCCGTTGACCCGGATGAACCACCGCCACCGCCGGTTGATTTGGATACGGCGACGGATTTAATCAAATTTCTGCGCGATGGATTGTTCGCAATCAATGCCTCGGAGTCGGCATTTCTTGCCAGTTTCAGCGATGGATTTTGGGGTGCCTATGCCGAGGAGTTGACCATTCGTTCATCTTCAGTGTCGTTGGGAGCGGTAGAGTTATCCCCTTCATTTGGGTTCGACTTTGTTGTCAACGCGGAGCTGAACTTCGTCAGCGACCTTCAGATGACCGATATGGCCGGGCTCAGTATTCTGCGTTTTATCGCCGGCACCATTAACTTGGCCGAAGGTGTGCATTGGTTGGACTCAGGAGTCAGTCCGGCCAACTCGAGGGTGGAGTTTATTTCTGGCGATACCATGCAACTTCTCAATAACCGCATCACAACAAAACGAGATTTATTGCTCGAAGTGCGCGGCGGGGCGTTGACTATCGAAAATTCAACTTTATCAGCTGGTCAAATTGAACTGGGTTCCGCCCAAACCCTGAGTGTGGAGGTTAGCAACAGCTCGGTCAGTTTTGCCGGTACTGATTTGACGAAGGTAGCCACCCATATCCGGGCAGATGACTGGATCTCCCTGCATGCAGTTAAATTTGTTCCAGTTCCCGGATTTCGTGGGTTGGATTCGGTCAGCATATCCGCACGCACGGTCGTATTGGCAGACATTCGCTTCAATCCCGGTTCCAGGGTCAATTTGCGCAGTGAAACCGGGCGGCTGGCAGAAAACCCGAATTCCGGTGCTCAAGTACGCCCCGGTTATGTCAACTTTGTGCGCAATGTATTTTATGGTGATCAGCCAGCGGAATTATTTGTGCCCGAGACTGTGGGAGGCTTGGGTCCGACGGCGAGTCCTATTCAGATTTCGCCTTTGCCTAAACCGGTGCCGGGCGGGTGACCTATTGTCCTGATTTCTTTTCAACATGTGGCGTATTTTCATCATCATATTCGGTTCGCTGATCGTTGGCTCATTTCCGGTGCATGCAGCCATTGACTCTGCGATTCAAACGGCCACCGGTGGGGCGCCTGCGCCGGGGCCTCAGCGCGGTGGTTCAAGTATGGCAGTTGTTCCCATGTTTTCTGAAGAGGAAGCTGAAGATCTGGGGATTGCAATGGTTGTTGCTTGAACAAAAGCATCGCTGGCTGCTGGTAACTGCGGATAACCAACTTTCGTTCTCCAACAACCCTCTACTGCTTGAAGACCAAACAAACAGTGCTTCGCTCAATGCGTTTTCGCTCGGTATGCAGGTGGTATTTCCAGCCCGGGTCGTGGGCGGTGGTGCGTTCGTTCTGCGCGCAGGATTGACCTCGGCCTGGTACAACTATGGGCTGGTCACCGGCCGTCAGCAGGATTTTTCCGGCAGCCCCATCAAGCTCAATGACTTCGAGGCGCTGACTCCGCAGATTGAAGCATCCTGGCAACGCGGCAATTGGTTTATCTTCGGCGGGCTGCGGTATAATCGTCTCACCCAAGGTGGCATCGCACGCTCAGTGAATGAATTCTACAGCGACTTGAACCCAACCTTGTTGGTCTCCCGGCGCTTTGGTATCGCCGAGCGGACTGATCTTTGGCTGCAAATCCAAACCGACTGGCGCAGATCAAGCACTGAAAGTTTTGGGCTCCTGCCAAGCGATTGGAATGATCGTTGGTCACAATCCGTGTCCCTCACTGTTAACCACTTTGTTGGCTCAAGCTGGCTGTTGCAGGGGAGATATGCCTACCAATATTCTGATTACCTGGTTTCAGGTCGCAGTCGTACCGACCACCTCCATACGGTGGTGATTTCCGCAACTCATACCTTGAATAGGTATCTTCTTGTACGGCCCTATTTGTCTTACGAGCAGAGAAATTCAAGCGAAGAATTTACCACGGATTATCGCAAGATAGACTTGGGGATTTCGATAACCTTTAACAGGGAGTTCTGAATTTCAGTTCAGGAACCAAGTATGAATACTGCCTCCATTGTGACAATGCTATCCCTTCTGTGCGTTGGTCTAAGCGCGAATATAGCAGAGCAGACTCTGATAGTTGGGCCATCTAGGGATGTGACCAACAGCTTTGCAGATGTATTATTTTTTGGCGCATCAGGTGGCGAAGCAAAGGTAATGGTCAATACCCACATATATAGCGACTGGCAGGTGGAATTTTCCGCTGACTGGCTTTCGTTGTCAGTACAACCGCCGGACGGTATTGATCAGGAAATGCAGTTGTTGTTCACTGTCGATTTTAACCCTTCAACTAGCACTCGTCTGGTCATGGTCAAGGTGGCAGGCCAAACCATATGGATGAAGCAGGCCGGCCAGCAATTATCCTTGGACTATGTCGGGCCTGGTGACTTTGTCCTGGAGTCCCTCGCCAACGGGGTTCGCTATGTGGCAGAACCTGCATCCAGCGTCATTCAACAATTCGATGTATCTTCCGGGTTTTGGCTCAATACCTTGGCACGTGACCCGTCCCCCGGTTCAGGCATTCAGGTAGTTTATGTGACCCAACCATTCCGCCATATTGATTCTGCACAAAGTGTCTTTGCGCTGTGGAGTGACAGTTTTTATTATTCCACTGATCTACAGGCTGAAGAGCAATTGTTCGCATTCGAAATAGTTCAGGACAGTCCCTTTAGTGTTGCCAGCTCCGTGATTGATTCGGGTTATGGCCATGTGTTGGTCGGTTTAACCTCAGGTCAGATCCGCCTTATTGATGCGCGCTCCGGTTTTTTTTCTTTGGACTTGGTCCGCTCCGCCTCTGCTACCTGGTTTGCCTGGATTGGCTCGTGGATTCTTCTCGCAACCTGTTTTCTACAGAACGCAGGACGCGCCAGCGGTTTGGGCCGCCCATCTTTTCACTTTTGGCGGTGATCGGGTCGATTTGGTTTTTTCTTTCGATTCCGAGGGTATTCTCGCCACCGCCGAGGCCGCCTTTGTCCATGCCGAGGATGTCGATCTCTTTTGGAACGTGTTGCCAGCTGTTCAACGCGTTCCAGATGAACCGCAATGGTATTTCAGTCCTGCGGTTGGTTATTTTGTGCCCTTTCGTTTTGCGTTCAATAAAGAGGGTCTCCCCGCAGGTTGGTTGTGGATTGAGTCCATCGGTTGGATTTTCTGTCAAGGGAGCGATTTTGACTCCGCTACCTTGTGGTCACCTGATTACGGTTGGTTCATCTCGCATTCAGCCTACTTCCCCTTGGCCGTCCTGCCTGAGGAGGGAACTGTCGTTAGCTTAGTGCGTCAACGGCGGTGACACCACTATCCGAGTGCGTCGGTGCTCAAAACTTACTAATCGCGATACCGGCCTCCGCTAACAGTTCCACGACCAGCGGGTCATTCTTGTAGTCGAAGTGATAACGAATCGCGCCAATACCGGCTGCTGCCAGAATCTTGGCGCAATTGATGCACGGAAAGTGAGTAATGTAGGCTGTGGCTCCTTGCACCGGAACCCCTCTGCGTGCGGCATCAGCGATCGCATTTTGCTCAGCGTGTACAGTCGCTTGTTCGTGGCCATCTCTCACCCTGCTACGGTGCGGAATACCAGGTAAAAACCCATTGTAACCGGCAGCAATGATGCGGTTGCTGTGTTCACCACCCGAAACCAGGACACAGCCGACATGCAAGCGTTCGCACGCCGACCGACTCGACATTAACAGCGCGGTACTCATGAAATACTCGTCCCAGGAGGGCCTTTCCTTCAAGGCACCAATCGCTGCCTCAACAGACGACACCAAATGTCCGGCCGTGCTGGTTGTATGGCTGTGTCATAAAATCTCGGACGGGTTGATATCCGGCTGCCTTGGCGAAGGGGGCGAGCCACTCGGTCGCCGCTTTTTGAAAGGTAGCTACCTCAGCTTTTGCCATTCCGGTCAGGCGGTTGCCATCGGCCAGCAATGAATCGAGAACTTCCTTGCGCAGATGCAGGCGCTCGTCAGTCGCCAGCCGGTTCAACAGATCATTCTCATTTAGTTTTCCCTGCCGCAAATCCTTGGCCACTGCCACCGCATGCTCTTTGATGGCCTCATGGGCGGTTTCGCGTCCAGCACCTGCCTTGACTGCCTCCATAAGGATAGTAGTTGTGCACAGGAACGGAAAGTAGCGTTCGTTCTCGCGCTGTAACATGAACGAGGAGGGTTCCCACTGGTCGAGCACAGTGAGGATTGTTTCCAACAAACCGTCCATGGCAAAAAAACGCATCCGGCAGACATACGCGTCTCACCACAGAGCAGGATACATCACCTTCATTCCACTGGTCGCCAGCCAACTGGGCTGCCATTGCCAAATATCCTTTTAGGATGACCGCAAATCCATTGATCCGCTCACAACTGCGGGCGTTCATCTTGTGTGGCATGGCGCTGGAGCCAACTTGACCTTTGGCAAATCCCTCGCTGGCTGTTTCGTGTCCCGCCATGATGCGCAACGTTTTTGCAAAACTCGACGGTGCTGATGCCAATTGGTTCAGTGCAGACAAGACTGCAAAATCGAGGCTTCTCGGATACACTTGTCCCACCGCAATACAAACCTGCGGTAGTCCCAAGTGACGCAGGACATTCAGTTCAACCTGCTCCACTTTTGAACAATCGCCGGCAAACAGCGTGAGCAGGTCGGCTTGCGTCCCAACCGCGCCTTTTAAACCGCGCACCGGATAATTCTCCAAACAGTTTTGCAAGGCTCGCATGGCGTGCAAGACCTCTTCTCCATACATAGCCAGCCGCTTGCCCAGCGTGCTGGCCTGCGCCGCCACGTTGTGTGTGCGCGCCGTCATTACCCAATCACTGTATTTTTCAGACTGACTGCTCAATCGTGCCAGAAGGGCCGCTCCTTTGTCGCGCACCAGAGTCAGAGCCCGGTAAATTTGTAGTTGCTCTACATTCTCAGTGAGGTCACGCGAAGTCATCCCCTTGTGAATGTGCTCGCAGCCTGCCAAATTGCAAAACGCTTCAATCCTGGCTTTGACATCGTGCCGCGTCACCCGCTCGCGCTGCTCAATCCATGCCAAATCCACTTGATCCCGTACTCTTTCATAGGCTGCAATCGCCTCGGACGGAATATCAAGACCGCAACCGCGTTGCGCTTTCATCACCGCAATCCACAGCTCACGCTCCAGCCGGATTTTGCCTTCTGCTGACCAGATGGCGCGCATTTCGGAACTCGCATATCGTCCCGCCAGTACGTTTGGTATCACCGAATCCTTCATTTCGGTCGCAAGCATTCCCAAGGGTTTAAGCTTTGACGAGAAAAAAGTTCTTGCCCCAAGACTCAGAACCACCTTTATTCACCCCTTTTAACTCAATTTCAAAAGCCATGTCACAGCATCCTAGTTTCAAAGCCGGCGGTAGCGGTAGCAAAAAGAAGCGTAACGTATTGAAGCGCTTCGAGCGCGTCGGTCTGCTCAAAAAGCGCGGTCAATGGAAAGACGGCGATCGCGTTCAGGGTCTCATCAAGACCCTCCCCGAAGCCTAATCCATTCAGCTTCTCATTACCTTTTCCAACCGCAGAGCAATCTGCGGTTTTTTGTGCACTTATTCGGACTCTGTCCTCTTGGTTGTTTATTTTTTATGTTTCTGGACAGTCACTAAATTGCCTGTCTCTCCGTCGCTTGCAACGCTTGCTTGTTTTCATGGTCCTCCTTCGGGTGGGATTCAACCTTGTAAAAAGGGGTGCAAATATCTGCGATTTGTAAATGAATATTGAATCAAAATTTCTGTGATTCTTTGGCTTGACCCAGCGATAATTCTGCGGACTTTCACCGTGTCCCCCTCGACTGGAGTGTTTGTGTCTCAGGCAGCTTCAGTAGCTTCTCATCAACCTTTAGTAAAGCGGAGTAAACAATCGAATGATGTCTCGTAATTCCCCATTTTTGCAAGCGACTTTCCCTCTCAGAAGTTTTGTTGGTAATTATTTGCGCCATTGTTACCGGACAGTACTAATTTCAGTCGGATGCAGTTTAATCTCGGCCCCACTGAAAGCTGAGGTGGTGGTAACTGGAGATGTTACACCGGCTGGATTCACTTCACCAATCTGGAACACGGGTGGACAGCTTCGTGTCGGCGAGTTTGGTGTAGGAAGCATGACAATCAATCCCGGCGGCAGTGTAACCAACACTACTTCTAATATTGGGTTTGAGTCCGGGTCGTCAGGATCAGTGTTTATCAACGGTGGGAATTGGAATAACTCCGCGATTCTGGTCGGGCGTTTTGGCAGTGGGAATCTTGATATAACAGCCGGTACTGTTAGTACCAATTCGTTCTCCGTTGGTTTCTACGAAGGTAGCGTAGGCACTGTCAATATGTTTGGCGGCAGCCTGATCACCAATACAGGAACCAGTGTCATCGGGCGTGAGGGCACGGGAAACTTTACATTGCATTCGGGGGACGTTCAGGTGTTGGGTCAAACCTCCATCGGTGGCATGGCTGGATCCACAGGAACCCTCACTATGAATGGTGGCACTTGGAGTAGCGGCATTCGGGTAGATGTCGGATTAAGTGGCAATGGCACACTCATTATTAATAATGGCGCCACCCTACAGACTGTTGCCGGTAATATTGCCGCAAATGCGGGATCCTCGGGGACTGCTACCATCAACGGTGGAACTTGGGTCAATAGTTCACTTCTCAGAGTCGGATGGAATGCCCATGGTGTGCTTAATCTGAATGGCGGAGTAGTAGCGGCTGGGAATGTGATAGGGGATACGGCCAATAGCGGAAATTCGTCGGGGCAAATCAATTTCAATGGCGGCACACTTCGTCTTATGCAAGATTTGAACGCGTCCTTTCCGTTATTTAGCTCTGCAAGCCCGTTTTCAGTCAACCTTTTGGGTGGCGGAGGTACTATCGATACACAACAGTTTTCTGTCGTCATCAATCGCAGTCTTCTTGGTGTCGGAGCCTTGACTGTGACTGGTGAAGGTGTTCTGTCCCTGCGAACATCCAGTTCATATTCA
This sequence comes from Verrucomicrobiota bacterium, assembly GCA_021208135.1. Taxonomy (GTDB): domain Bacteria; phylum Verrucomicrobiota; class Verrucomicrobiia; order Opitutales; family Oceanipulchritudinaceae; genus JAJOKB01. The sequence continues at coordinate 21,098 of JAJOKB010000071.1, forward strand.
GGTGGTACCCTGGTTACCGGTGGCGTGCTTCTGGCTCAAAATGCCAGCGGATCGGCAACGGGTTCCGGTACTGTGGTCGTCGCTGATGGAGGTGCGATCGGCGGCAATGGCAGGGTTTCAGGTAATCTTGTCATACAGGAAGGCGGGCAATTGGTGTTCAGTCCGGGGCAACGCATAACTTTGGGCGGAACACTCGAGTTGGATCCCTCGTTTGGTGTAGCCAATCTCGTCTCCCTCACTGGTAGCTCTATCAATTGGGCTACCATTGCCAATGGGTCGTATCCTTTGTTATCAGGTCCTTTACTTGGTTCTTTCGATGCCGACCGAATCAGTAACTTCGGTTTAGCCAATGCCTTCAATATAGGCAATGGCAGAAGTGCGTATTTCGCCGATGGCAACCTCGTTTTGGTAGTTATTCCTGAACCCGGCACCACAGCCCTGCTTTTTGGACTGGCTTGCATAGTGGGGGGTTGTTTTCTCACAGCGTCGCAAAGCCCATTGATTCGCCTAAGTCCATCCTCGCATTCATCCATCAGTCAGGCTCGGGAAACTGAGATTCTTCCAAGAAAGTTAACATCGTGCGATCTTGCAGATGGAATAGAATGGCAGACAGGATACACGCATGATAAAAATTGCGATTGTAGGGACTGGCGGCATGGCTAACGTTCATGCCGAAAATTTTAAATCACAGGATGGTGTACAAGTTGTTGCCGGGTGTGACATAGACGAAACCAGAGTGCGCGCATTTTGCACCAGGCACGGGATTTCTCAGCACTACACAGACTTCGCGACCTTGCTCGCCCAAAGTGGTTGCGACGCAGTCGCCGTTGTCACACCTGATGCCACCCATGCTCCGCTTACCTTGCAGGCACTGGCTGCAGGCAAGCATGTCTTCTGCGAAAAACCATTGGCCACGAATGTGGCGGATGCCCAGAAAATGGTGGATGCAGCGCGTTCGTCCGGTTTGATCAACATGGTCAACTTATCCTATCGAAACAGCTCTGCCTGGCAAAGGCTGCTACAAATGAGTGTCGCCGGAGATCTTGGTGTCATTCGCCATGTGCAGGCTCACTACCTGCAATCCTGGCTCACTTCAAAGGATTGGGGGGATTGGAAAACCAGCCCGAATTGGTTGTGGCGGCTTTCCAGCGCTCACGGTAGCAAAGGTGCTCTGGGCGATATTGGTGTACATATTCTGGACTTCGCCACCATGCCTGTCGGTAAGGTCTCTTCGTTGTTCTGCAAACTGCAAACCTTTGAAAAAGCGCCAGGTAACACAATGGGCGAATACACCCTCGATGCCAACGATTCTGCTATGGTGATCATGGAATTTACCAATGGTGCGCTCGGATCGGTCGCAGTAACCAGAGTGGCCACCGGGCATAAAAATTCATTGTTTCTGACTGTCTACGGGGACAAAGCAGCGGTCCGGATCGATTTGGATGCCTCTTACGAGTTAATGGATATTTGCAGGATCGGGCATGATGGCTGCAATCAGCCTTGGGAAAGAGTCTATTGCCCGAAGACGCCGAACAACTATGTGCGTTTCATTGAAAGCATTCGCAGTGGCATCAATCAACAGGCAGATTTTGAACGTGGTGCAGAGGTGCAGAAGTTAATGGATGCCTGTGAAGCGTCGAATGCCTTGTGCGCTGTAGTAGCTCTCTAAAGGGGCGCTGCATTCAAGCCGCAGCCCAGGCGCGCAAGGACTTGAGCATGAAGAATTCCAATGCAGTGTCATCTTTCATGTTTAGCTCAAGTAAACCTGCTCCCGTTTCCAGTGCTTCCATTGAGTGGGCGAAAGCCTGAGTAGGGAAGGGCGCTTTCTGTGCCCGTGTGATGGCAGCCAGGCGTGTTGCAAGGGCGATATCTCGCCACAATCCACCGCGCAAACTCTTCTGAAAACCTGCTTGGGCAGCCTCCATTTCATCGCTGTCCAGATTGGGCGGCAGCTTGCTTTTTTCCACTTCCCAGTGCGCCTTTGTCGTTTCCGCCAGAAGCTCGCCGAATCGATTGATTAATCCGTATGCGCCTAAAACTGCTTTCACCCTTCCGGTGCGACTGTAGGGATCTGCTATGACAGAATGTATCCAGCTTTGGTAGGTTTGGAGCCAATCTTGCCAAGCGGGATCTTGGGCAGGCGACCCCGTGTAGGGTAGCCGAAATATAAAGCAGCGGCTCAGAATGGTTGCCAACAAATCGTAGGGTCTGTCAGTGTAAAGGATGATCCGGGTGTCGGCTGGAGGCTCCTCTAAGGTCTTCAGAAATGAATTGGCTGAGTTGCTGTTCATCCGATCCACTTCGCAAATCATTCCTACTTTCGCACCTCCTTGGTTGGAGGTACGCATTAATTGTCCAATCAACCAACGCATGGAATTTGGCGCTGGATTCGTGAGTTCACCCACCCGGATTTGGCGCGCCTTGGATGCAGGTCGTACCGTGAAAAGATCCGGGTGATTTTCAGGCTTATCTGTGTTGAGGTAGCTGGCTGCAACTGCCAGGGCAACCTGTTCGAGTTCCCGCAAATCTTCCCCAATCAGGAGTATGGCATGCGATAGGCGATCGTTGGCAATCGAATTTCGTAACGATTGCACCACCGGGCTTGTGCGCAACAATTCCGGCAGCGCCGCAAAGGCCTTGTCTCTGACAGTCACAGTGCCAATGAATTAAATGACGCGGTTGCGAAGCTCACGCCAGATGCGCTCTTCAATCGTGTCGGGATCCGGGGTTCCATCGACAATGATAAAGCGTTCCGGCAAGGCTTTCGCCAACATCAAGTACCCCTCGCGAACCTTGCGGTAAAATTCAATATTTTCCTGTTCCATGCGATCTGGCAGGTCGGAAACGCGGTGGCGCAACCGCTCAAATCCAATTTCCGCTGGTATGTCGAGAACCACAGTGACATCAGGCATTGTGTCCCCAACGGCAAAGGTATTAATGACATGTACCGGGCCGGATTGCAGTTTTCTGCCAATGCCTTGATACACTGTCGTTGAGTCCATAAACCTGTCACACAATACGATTTTACCCGAATCAACAGCCGGGCGAATCACTTCTCTCACCAGCTGAGCTCTGGATGCAGCAAAGAGTAACAACTCAGCCTCAGGAGTCATGTCATTGCCGCTGTGGCCATGTTTGAGAATATGTCTTATCTCTTCTCCCAGATCAGTGCCACCAGGCTCGCGAGTGACAATGGTATCATAGCCAGCAGCCTCAAATCTGTTGGCGATTCTACTGATCTGTGTGCTCTTTCCGCTGCCTTCAGAGCCTTCGAAAGTAATAAGGTAACCTCTTGTATCGTCTTTTTCGAGTGTCATATCTTGGTTGGTTAAAACCAGTATGCATGGCACTTGAACCGATGCAATGCTTATCTCCTAAAAGCAGGTGCGGGAATCTGTTTGCAACCAAATCAAATTGCACTGGTTGTTACTCTGTGGTTGTCGGTCAATGTGCTGTTGACCGGGATAAACTTATATGACACAAAAATTCTCTATGTTAAAAACTCGCACTCAACTTAAACGTTACCTGTCTCTGGGTTTGGTTGCGGGCATTGTGGCACCCCTTTCCGTTCAGGCTCAAACTCCTGAGGAAATCATGGCTATGATGCCCCCAATGGATACCAGCTTGGATAAGGCTGATATTATGAAAGCGATGGGCTTTGCCATGGGTTCGCAATTGCGCCTGAACATCGGGTTTTCCCAAGAAGAACTCAACCAGATGTTCGCCGGTATGGTGGCCGCAGCTGAAGGACAGGAACCTCCGGCTAACTTTGAAGGGCTGATTCAAGCAGCCCAAATGCTTTACATGCAGCGCATTCAGGCATTTCAAGCCAAAGAAGAAGCTCAAGCTG
>JAJOKB010000004.1 GCA_021208135.1 Verrucomicrobiota bacterium
GGAACGTTCTCCCTCAGGTACCAATACGGTCGCCGGAACGCTTAAGGCCGGGTTGCTGGAGCTGAGCTGGAGCTGAAGGCCGCCGCTGCCAGGCAAGACATCTGCCCCCAGATGGAGGGTAATGTTGCGGGACTCACCGATGCGCAGGAACGGAATGGTCGGGATTGCCAGCGGGGGACCTTCCACAATGAAATCAACATTTGGGATAGGCTGTGAAGTAGTGATCAAGCTGCGCGTACCCAAGTGCCGCCTGCTGCGGTGGCTGTAACGTGTACCAGGTTGTTGCGCGGCAATTGCCCGCTCGACCAAAAGCCGTTCGCGTCGGTGCTGACAGTGAAGGAACGGGCGTTGATGCCGGTGGTTTGCACGGTGACCGTAGCGCCTGGCAAACCGCGTCCTCCATATATCAAGTGGCCACTCAGGTGATTGGGTCCCACCAGGGTAAGGGGGGCTTCAGCGCTGGCACCGCGGAAGTTAGCGGTGATGGTCTCGGGAAATGGAAAAGCGGTCGGTTGCGTGCCCAGCAAAATTTCGGCGACGGATTCACCGAACGGCAAATGGATGGAATCCGGTACCTCCACACGGCCAAATGCACTCTGCAGGCTGATATCGAAGCCATCAATCGAAGCGCCACGGTCCAGAGTGATCCGCAATAATGCTTCCTGACCACCCAGCAACTCGGGCCATTGACAAAGAGCATTTCATGAATGCGGGGTGGCAAGGCAGTGAAATTCAGGTCGGTAATATCCGATCTGCGCGCCTGAACGTTGATGGACCGCGGCTCAAATTTGTAACCGTTGATTTCGAGGGGTGCGACACTGTAGTTGCCCGGATGAAGGCTCAACGCAAAGGTTCCTTCGGCGTCGGTGGCGGTGATTTCGTCAACCAACCCGCCATCGAGCTGAGTCCCCGCGATGCGTACCGGTAAATTCGCCAATGGCAAAAGATTCTCGTCGGTAAGATAGCCTGCAATAGTGACCGGAGCCGTTCGCAATGTCACCAATTGCTCATGTGTCCCCCCGGGGGTTGTCGCGCGCAGCGTGACGCTGGCAAAATCCAGAGCAGATCCCCCCGACGACGGTTAACGTTGCGGTGGTTTCGCCGGGAGCAAGATAGGCCCAATTCGCAGGCATAAATTGCAAGCCTCCCGCCGGTAGCGTGCTGAGTGCAGCACTACTGCCTTGAGCGGGTGCAGCTTCATCAAAATGCAGGGTGATGACCAACGATTCGCCCTCCTCAATCTCAAAGGGTTCCACACCCTCCGGCCAACTGATGCCAGTGACCATAGGGTAGCGTGAGAGGAATTGAATAGCCTGAACAAGCTCATCACCGACAGTCACTGAAAATGAATTTTGCTCCCAGTTGAGGGCATTTGCCGCCAGCGAGATGGTATACTCGCCATCAATCAGTTGGTTAAAACTAAAGCCGCCGTTCGCATCGGTTACGGTGCTGCGTTGGATACCATCGGGCCCGCTCAACAGAACGGTTGTACCGGCAAACGGGCGATCCTCATCCATTGCCCATCCGCTGAGGGTGCGGGGTTGCGGAGCAATCCAGGTGCGGAAGGCAACTTCCTGGGTATCGACAACTGCGAACCACTCAACTTCGGTCAGCTCTTCAACCGTATCTGCACGAACATTGAATTGAAGGGTGGATGCACCTGCTGGAACCGTCACGATAGCCGGCAGAATCAAGGATGGATGGGAACTTGTAATGAAAATGTCAGTACCTCCGAATGGTGAGATACGGTCCAACTGAAAAGTGATCACTTGCACTGTTCCGCCGTCAATCACGCTCAGCGGATCCGTCGTAACCAACTGTGGCTCCAGAACCCTGAAAACGACGGGCTGAGGCGAGGATAGTGGTTCGGTTAGCAGTATAAACTGGCTTGGAATAAATGTAGTGTGTTGCTGCTGGGGCGTAATGAAATATTGAGCAAAGTTGGGGGACAAATCACGCAATTCCCAACCACTCCCGACTGCCAATTGCTGAGCGTTGGTTGATGCTCCACTGAAAACGTTGAGTGCTTGAATCGGAAAGGGCTGCCCGCGACGGGTTGCGGTTACCGATACAGTCTCAATATCTGGCAGAAACTCAATCGATAGTGAATTATCGGCAAAACTGTAGGCACGATTCAAGGGCATCAATCGGTAATGATGGATGGTGCGCTGGTCGTGGAAAATCCGAGGAATGCGAAAGAAGAAATCGAGGCTGTCCCAACCCCTGTGTAGTGTTGTGGTGGCTTCGGTTACCCAACCATTAGCTGTTTCGCGTTGCAGGGCTATTTCAAGGGTTTGTTTGAAAGGTTGCTCCAGTGTCGCCTTGATTGTTGTTTCGCTGGTCCAGCCGCTGCGGACAATTTCCGGGGAAGCTGTGAAACTTGCGATTTGAGGCGCGCTGACCGCAATATCGAAATCCACACTCCTGTTGGGAAGAATGGACGTGGCGGCTGTATTCAACAATGTAACGGTTGCTTGCCATGACCTTGCGGGCTCTTTCGAGCGCACATTCACGACGGTGTTGGACGGTAATTGATAACCGCCCAATCCCCAATTGTAACTGAATCCAGAAACCTCCCAATCGTCGATGTGAGGCGTTATCATCAGTGCCGGAGTGCTGCGAAAATCCTGGGATGCTACTGGCACGATGAAGGGCTGCGGATCCCCTCCATCCATACGGATCGAGTTGGCATGAATTCTTTCAACCGCCCAACTGGTGCCGATGTGTGCGTGCAGAGAATTGCCTGAGGAATCCAGCAAAGTGTTGCCACTGATTTCATCAAACAGGAGTTCCGCCAGCAAGTCATCCCGATTGGTTGGATGGAAAGCCGTAAGGCGGTTTTGAATTTCAGCGGCAGGCAATGCCCGCGACCAAAGTCGTGCCGAGTCAACCATGCCAATGAAAGTCGAGCCACCACCTTCACTGAGCGGTGAGGCAAAACTGGCCAGATTGAAAGAGCTGGAATTGGGGCGGGCAGCTCACCTATGGCCACAGGAAGGCCTTGTACATAGATGGTTGCCACCCCTGTGCTGCTATCCGGTTCACTATTGAATGTGACGGCAATGTGCTGCCATTCGGCAGCAGGGCCTGACGTTCCGGTCAGTGAATTTCCAGTTGTAGTGGCAAAGCCGACGCTGCGTGTCCGCAAATTCCAGGTCAGGCGCAGTGAGGTTTCAGGAACTCCCTGTTCGACGAACTCAAACAACACAAAATCCTCCATGGGTAGACCGGTTGATAGTACCCAGGTCTCTAAAGAGAACTGCATGGGTTCGTTGGGCGCGGTGCGCCATAGTCGGGGACGGGTCCAGTTGTGCAAGTCCACAACGTGGACGCCGTTATGGATTTGCAGCAGGCGATTCATCGGCAAAATCCGTGGGTCAGCCCCGCGCACTTGGATGTTTAGATTCGTTGGCGGGGGTGTGAAACGTGCTGCTGACAATATCAGATTTGAGTTGAGCCATTCGTAGTCCTCCGGCAGTTCCACCGTGATGGGATAGTTTCCAAAAGGAACCTCAAAAAAAGCGAAAAGAACCCGGACAAATCCGTGGTAGTTGTGAAGTTGCCAGCCCGAACAGTGACGTTTGGTAGCGGCGTTACACCTCCGATTAACACGCGCCCGCGTGCCTCGGCAATGGCAGAGTTCCGAAGGAAGAAAGCGTTGCTGGTGAGGGTTGTGCCACGACCAACCGCTATTTCGATGTTAATGCCTGTGCTGCCCGGTGTGGTGACTATATCAAAGTCAACATATTGTGCACCCTCTGGAAGGCTCGCCGTAGCTGGCATGTTGATGATATGCGGGTTGGTGCTGGAGATTCGGAAGGGTAAACCTCCCTCGGGCGCCCGCAGGCCGTCCGGTAACTCTAGCCGAAAGCGAACCGGTCCGCCGCGCGCGGCATCCGGCGTAAGCAGCCTGAGATTGGGGTCGGGGTAGCGCAAAACATTCACCGTAACTGAATGTTCCGGCATTTGCCATTCACCCACTCGCGCCTCCAAATCCACTTCCATGACACCGGTGAATTCCGTATTGCTTTGGACGCGTATGCCGCGCCCGCTGGTTGGCCATGCTTCATTGGGAGGCGTAGAATCTGTTACGGATACAGAAGGTGCCCACATTCCCAATGTTTGTATTTGCGGAAACAAGGTTACGCCATTTCCTTGATAAACTGTAGTGGAAAAAGTATTACGATATTGCATGAACTCTGCGTACCATGGAGTGCCATGGCGAGCTGCCGGACTTTCATCAAACAGTGGCTGTGCCGGCAAATCAAAGCGATAGGAGGCCACCAATCCCAATGCATCGGCGGTCAGCGGTGTGATAATATGGGCCTGAAGTTCTTCTTGGGTAAAGGCCCGCTGCCAGACCCGCAAATCATCAATGGCGCCAAAGAACTGATGGGGGCCTAAAATTTCAGGATACAAAATGAATGTATCTTTCGTCCATCCGAGTACCGCATGCTGGATATTGTTTGCCGATGGTACGGTAATTGCCGGCAACCTATGGACTGCATGACCGTTGATGTAAAAGGTAAGGCTTTGTGCCCTGGTTCCCTGCATCAAAAAAGTAGGGGTAACCGGTTCGAGAATAACAGCCAGGTGGGTCCAATTACCGTTGAAAGGGATCGCTTGTGGACTTTTGTGAAAATGGCGCAACTGTACATCCGTACCATGTGAGACATCGACAACCAATGTGGGGTGGCCGTGGCGATCGAGCATCCATGTAATGCCGTTATTAAAAAGGGAGTGGGTACCGGGTTCGCGATCGAACCACGACAGAATAGGCAAGGTTCCGGAGCGCAAATTGGGTTGCGGTGCAATCCACGCTTCGAGTGTGATGGGCATGCTCGTATCGAGCGGAATATCCATTCGGGCTATGGGATATCCCTCGCGCGTTCTTCCCATATCCGGATTGTCCACAAACAGAAAACCTGCGGAATCGGCATAACGCGGGAAATGGGATTCCCAGGAAACCGTTGTGGTTTCGTTGGGTAGCACGGTGGCGCTTTGCTCGATCGGGAACAGGGTGGTGCCGTTGTCTAACAGAACGTTCAGTTGGTATGTTCCGGTGGGCAGGTTGGATAGCAAAAAGCTGCCATCCTCATCCAGGGTGACGACACCCGACCGTTGCGGATTGAGTTCAGCGAGGCGTCTGTAGGCAATCCTAATGCCCGACATGGGCTGACCGGTTACACTGTTGACCACTGGACCCAACTGCAGGTGTCCTGTCATCAATTCAAATTGCAGTCCGCGCACTGCACCCTGCGTAAGATCCACCACTAACTCTGCCGGGTGGGCTGTGCCGCTGCGCGGATCAATCGTGAAAGTTTCCTGCTCTGCGCTCAAGAAATCATAGAAGAAGCGCCCGAACTCATCGGTATCGATGCTTTGCCCCAGGCTATTCCAGACGCGGATGCCAGCAGCAGGGGTTCCATTGATGGTGATGGTGCCACCGACCTCTGGATTGATGGATCTGAAAATGTACTGCTCACCGGGAAACGGCGGCCGTACTGTGCGCCGCAAAGGTTCGAACTCTATCAGGTTGGATTGGGGTTCAATCGGGGCAACCAGCGGCCAAATCTGCCCCGTGAATTCTCCGTGAACGTTGGTTTGCGGAGTGGCTCCAAACCACATTCCCGCAACCGGTATATTGGCAACGCCTATGTTGCTTTGCAGGGTGGTGATGCGTCCGGATATGGTTACCGGCGAAAGTTGTAGCACTGGAAGCACCGGTTGCAGCGGATCCTGCACCTCGTTGCCAGGTTGCGGGGAAAATGACCCTTTTACCGAGGGTACGGCTGTGGAATGCATCCACACTGTGGTTGCAGCGTCGGCGTTGATAGTTGCCGTGCGCGTACCATGCAGTGTCTGGTAAAATGGCTGCCAACGCATCGTAAGCCTGTCGTCGGGCACGATGTAACTGATGACAGTATTCTCTGCGGCCAACGCAGTCTCCCCATCCGGTGTGCGCAGCATTACCCTGAAGCTGTGGGGATATAATTCCGCCATCGTATTGGCCTCAAGTGTGGTGAGGTTGCTGCGCACGCCGTGTACTTCGGACAAAGCGACATCAGTCCTGGGCCTGATCTGGAAGGCTGACTGGGCGTAAGGATCAAAATCAAGAATGGTGATGTTATCAGCCCAGAACCAGTCGTTATTGATGGGATTGGGGCGGGCAGGGAAGAAATTGTTGGGTGCAGGATTACACTCTGCGGCTGACAGGAAGGGCCTGATCGAAGTACTGCTTGTTCCCGGCAATACAACCATATATGGTCCCGGCACCAAATCCTTAAAGTAGTAGTTGCCTGCCGCATCGGTTTCTCCTCTGGCGATAAATACCAGTTGGGAAATGCCAGTCCATGGCCGCGGCTTTATCAGGTACAGGTCAACCACCGACCCGCTGAAATCGTAAGGCTCAATCACAATTCCCGGGCGCGTGGTGATGCGACCCGAGAGGGCGCCGGTTGGCAGCGTGAAATTCACGTCTGACACGGGGCCCAGCAGTTCGACTGTCCGCCTCCGCGCGGCCACAGGTATATTCAAATGATCGGAAGGATCCCAAAGCTCCACCTCGTAGGTGCCCGGTTGCAGATGGATTTGATAACTCCCCGTGCCCATGGTGAAAGCATCAGGTATGGTTGTGCCGGGCGGCGGATCGAGTCGTCGGAATTTGAGTGTCGCAGGCAGTGGATGCAGTTCACCCCTGCTTTGGATAAATCCACTGAGTGGATACAAAATTTGAAATTGTGGCACTTGAACGATCGTATCCGTATGGGTCACCAATGGAATCTGCAGCGAATATTGCTGTTGTAATCCATTGGGGTCAATCAATCGGATCGTGTAGGAACCGCGCTGTAGCCGGGTGAATTGATAGCTGCCGTCTATGTCAGGGATGGTCGACTCAATCACAGTGTCAGGCTCATCACTATTGATCAATTGTACCCTGAAGTCGGAAGCATTGAGGGACCCCATGGAAACACTTCCGCGCAGTGCCGCCGAGGGAGCTACAATCTCAAACACCACCGGTTCTGCCGAACTCTGGATGCGCTCCACATGTCCGGGAGACCACCTATCGCCCCAATCGAATAGTGAGGGGAAGGAATAACCGTCCTTGCTAAAGAAAATCTCCAACAATCGGGTGTCCGCAAACGAGACGTTCGAGAATGTGAAATAACCCTCTGAATCGGTGATGGTGGTGCGACTGTGCGGAAGCTCCATTCGCACCTCTACGCCTGAAATCGGTCTGAGGCCGTCTGTCGTCCTGCCTTTCACGGTGTAAGTGGGTGCGGTGAGCGTGATGTTCAGGACATCGCTGCCCGTTTGTATGGAATATATCGTACGGCCGGACGAGGACAGCATTCTGTTCGTGCGCTGTGCAGGTAGCCACGCAGAAACACTTCTCTCGTTTGGAAAGTTCAGTGCTCCATCGACCCAGAATGGATCGATCCACACCGGAGCGCGCGGAAACTGGCGGGCATCCATAGGATTGATGAACAGCAGTCGCCGGTTGCCTTGAGCACCTTCCAAAAAACAGCACATTAAAGGTGCGGTCATTCTGGAAAGTGATGGTCGCCGGTACATATAGGTTGAAGGCGTAGGCGCGCTCCGTTCCCGGCGCCCCGACCACCACCGTGTAGCCGTCCTGGCCAAAAGCCATGGAACTGCCAAACGCGGCTCCTGACAACACGTTGAAACTCTGTTGGGCACTGAGTACGCCTCGATTGGAAAGCGGAACCGCAACCATGCGTCCCTGCGGCAGTGCTGGGCTGCCGGTGGGCGCCTCCGGTAAACCGATGAATGCGGTCCGGCCGTCATGGCTGACAGCGAGCGAAAAACCGGCCTTCCAATCGCGTGCATCGGTGCGGTTGAAACTAAAATCGCCAAGGTCGTTAAAATTGAGGTAGTCGGTGAACCTCAATTCCCCGCCAGCGCGGGATTCCAGGTGGACACCGTTCCCCGGCGTGGATTTCCGACCAACAAGGTTCCATCTGAAGACCAAGCCAAGGCAGTACCGAAACCAGGTATGGGCGAACCTTGACCGCCATAATTCGTTGCGGGTATCAACTCCTGGCGGCTCGCGGTTCTCCAGGCACCTTCAGTGACCACGCGCGGTTGCGGAGTGGCTTGATCGAAGCGGACTTGTGCGCTGATCAGCATTGCCTCCCGTCGTTCCGCATCCAGGCCGATGTCGGATAGGATGGCAGTGCGTTCACGAATGAGCCGCTTGGTCGCACCGATGAGTGGTTCCAGAATATTGCCTTCAGCGCCGAAATTGGAGTTGGCCGTGCCACGCGTAAAGATGTGGACCCGACCTTCCGCCGCAGCCTTGGGTGCGCCCACCGCCAGCTTCGATCCGTCCGGCGACCAGGCCAATGTGGCACCGAATTGATCCTCCCAGCCATCGCTGGAAAAGAAACGGGCACTGCGCCCCATTTCACGCACCCAACGGCCCTCCCGGTCGTTGAATCCATAGATGACTACGCGTCCTTTGCGAACGGGTTCGATCGCGTTCATGATCATTTCGGAGGCCGCAACTGCCACTGGCCCAATCTGGGGCACGTAAGCGGCATACTGCTGATAGAGTCCCATGGCTACGTGGGTATTCAGGAACTGAGCATCGCGATTGAAAGGTATGCCGACCGCCAGGGAACGTGCGTCGGGTGACAACGCCACGGCTGCCCCGAAACGTTCATTGGGCACAGGGACTGAGTCTCCCCCAAAAAAGGGTTCAGGACCTTCCTGAAGGCGTTGTCTCAATATCCAGGCATCGGGATTGTTGCCCGCCCTTCTGAAAACCCAAGTGGCGCCGGCTCTTACGTTGCCGACATTCAATGCCTCCATTGTCGTAACCGTCAGATCCTGTACGATGGCAGGTCCGCGGTCGATAGCCTGATTGGTAATATCCAGATCTGTTCCAATGAGTTCTCCGCCCACTGATGCTGCGGTAACAATAGCCTGAACCAAACCCGAAAGCGTGGAATTGAAAACCCCTCCGGTCAAGAGACCACCCAAAATTGTTGACTAGCAGGCGCGTGGATCTGGAGACATCGCCGATTTCCGGAGACTCACTGGGCACGAATTCACCGGGTGCTCCAATAATCAACCAATCACCATTGAAGCTGATCGAGGCACCGAAATCCCCACCCGGTACTGCATGAGGCGATTCCAATACCTGCACCAACCGTGCACCAAATCCCGACATGTTGTCTGTGCTGTAGACGCCCCACTCGTCTGCTGCGGGGTTGGGACGAAACCACAGACCGCGCTCGCGCTTGAAGATATACACCCGACCCGCCGCTTTTACCCCCTCCGGTCCCCCGCCGCGTGCATTGGCACCCGGAGCGCCAACCACAATGTAGTCACCATGTACAGCCACACTCTCGCCAAAGCGTGTTTCTCTGCCTGACATCCAAGAGCTGTAGCCTGCGTAATGTGGACCAAAGCGCTGGGTGAAAATCAACTCACCTGCTGACGGAGACTCATAGCGCGCTTGCAGCTCAATCTTTTGGGCGAATATAGTAAGCAGGCAAAAAAATGCGGCGCAACGCAGGAATAACAAGTTACCACTGCACGCGCCGCCCAAGCAGGTCGAAATTGAAGATTTCATTTGAGACAGATCAATCCTTGTCTCAATCGGTTATTTTTAGAAAAATGTAAAGCAGGAATGAAAAGCCTTTTGCGGGACTAGGTTTCATGAATAACCCCAGCTAGGGCATCAGTTGGTTCCCGTGATTACCATTGGCACCAATGCGAGATCGACGGTATCCTTCACAGTAGTTGTATAGACGATACAACTGTCTTGGGCGATAAAACGGGGGTGGGGGTCTATGTGGTAGATTCGGCGCGGATACCTAGGCTGTGGCATTCCGGTGACGATGAGCGTTTCGGTGCCGGATGTGCGATCAAAGAAACGGACTTCGCAAGGCTTGGGCCAAAGGTAGGGAGATTGATCGCCGACCCAATAGCGACGGGAACGATCGCAGTGGACATGACAAAGTGGGCGCTGCCAGACAGACTCAATGTGGCGGTTGGTGGTGTTCATTTCGTAAGCTCCTTCCCGATACCGTATCCAGCACAAGGTGCCATCTTCCGCCCAAAATTCGTGTGACACCTCGTTGCCTCTGTTCTGCGGCGAATGATAATAAGTCGGTTCCACTGGCTCTAACTGGCTGCCATCGACAGCCATCAACCAGATGCGATGATCGTATCCGAATTGCTGTCCGGTGTATGGATCGCGCCAGTGATCCTGAGCGATGGAAAAGAGATCGGGTTGGGTGGGCGAGAATTGGGCGTGATTGAAGTGGCGGGGAAACTCCTTGATCAGATGAAATTGCCGCGACTCCATATCGATCACTGCTACAAACCATACGTTACCAATTTTACCATCTACCAACAGCCATTTGCTATCGGACGAGAGTGTGTAGTGAGTCCCTGCGCGGTACAAATGCCGGCCAGCGAGCCATTGTTCCGGAAGGGCGGCAAACAGTTCAACAGTGCCATCCAAATACAAGCGATGGATCTGTGGCAGGTTGTCCTGCATTTGCAGCAAAATGCTGCCGTCTGTAAGTAGTAACGGGGTTTCCGCGCTGATGGAGGCCTGCGGAAAATAACGCAACTCCGGTTTGTCAGGATTCAGACTTACCGCAGCAAGGCACTTGTAAGGAGCCGGTGGATGTGCCGCCTCAAACCATAACCATTGACCAGTGTGGTGGTAGCTGTTGTTCACAAAGTAAAATGACTTTTGCAACGGCGCACAGCGCTGGTTTAGCAGGTAACTGACCACTCCACTGCCGCCATCCTGCCACGGTTCAAAAAACGGATGCGCATCCAATTGAGCTTTGGTAATCATTGGATGGATAAATGAATGCGAATTCGGATGACGTCGAGATGCAATATGTATTGCAATCCTGTTGCGGATGATTTGTCAGAATCGGTGATCTACTGGTTCTGCTTCTGGAGGAAGAGAAGCCACTGGGGTACAGCAGAGGCAAAATCAAACAGTCAGGAACGCAATCAAGCAGCGCATGGTCAGCGCAAGCGGCGCAAAACAACACAACCCAGCGCCAGCAAACCCAAGAAAGCCGCGTAAGTGGAGGGCTCGGGGATGGCAGTCAGCACCTGCTGTAACCCTGCATCGCCGCCCGCACTGCTTATCCGCAGCGCATCGATGTCATTAGTCGATATTCCAGAGCCGCCTTCGGGTCCCCTATAACCACCCACCCAAACATTTGAAACTGAATCACCCCAATCCACCATACTGGTGCTGACAACAGGCATGCCTAAGCTGGCGACTGAGCCAGGTACATTATCCATGCTGGTAAACAACCATAAAGAAATCGAGTCGGCGGCGGCGGGGTTGATCGTGATGTTTGCCAGAATAAGATACCACTGCAAATTTGCATAGCTCTCAGCAGAACTGGCGATAGCGGTACCGTCTACTGTATCCAGCACGCTTAATTTTGGAGGTGAGCCGGTGACTTGTATGAAATCCAAACCTGGCCCGCCTTACTGGAAAGAACTGTACGGAGTCGAAATTTTAAGGCAACAATTGATGATGCTCCTGTTGTGTACGCTACGTTAGTTCTAATCAATACTGAGACCCAGAATTCTCCCGATAAAGTTGTGCCGATGGGTGATTGTACACCACGCGAACCACTGGTTGAGATTGTGGTACGAATAACTCCACTACTGCCATTGGGATTCAGTGTGTTATTAATGATATAGGCGGAGGTCGGACCACCAAATGACGTTGGACCATTGCTTGGATTGTAGCCAACATTGTTGGTGCCATCGCTCCAGGTTCCATAGTTTGCTGGGTTGGTGCTATTGGACGGATTGACACCTGCAAGGTTCGAAGGACCATAATTGAAATGATCCAGGAAAGCCAGGTTGGCTGAGGCAGATAATATCAGAAACAGTGAAGGTAGGGTCAGTAGTGTTGTTAGTTTTTTCATCACTTTTAATGGAATCTGAAGCTAGAATTTCATTCAACCACACGCGTTGCGCAAACAGTTGAGCAAAGTAGTGTTCCAATATTCCCTAGGTTTCCTGACCACCGTATTAGTCAAGTTGTGTGCTTAAAATTGGCTACGAATAAACCTCAGTGCCACTCCCATTGCGGCCAGTAACCGAAGGAGTGCACTGAGGTTAAATGTGGGGATTGATAAACTGCTAGAATATCAGCTTCTGCGTCGGCGCAAAGCGACACAACCCAGCGCCAGCAAACCGAGGAAAGTCGCGTATGTGGAGGGCTCGGGGATGGCAGTCAAAACTTGTTGTAAGCCTGCATCGCCGCCCGCACTGCTTATCCGCAGCGCATCGATGTCGCTGTTTGCATTACCAGATCCCCCGTTACTGCCTCTTGCTCCGCCCAACCAGACATTGCTGATAGAATCACCCCAATCAATGTCTGAGCTGCTGGTAACAGGTACTCCGAGTTCTGCCACAGTTCCGGGCACAACATCATCAATGGAAAACGCCCAGAGGGAAATCGAATCATTGCCGTCTGCGTTGATAGTGATACTTGCGAGAATCAGATACCAATTGTTGAGGGCGTACGTACCGGTGGATTGAGCAACCGTCGAATTACTGGTTGTATTAAAAATACTCAGATTGGGTAGGCTGCCATCAGCTGTGTGGAATCCAAAACCAGGGCCATTGGTATTTTGGCTGTTGTATGCCGATGAATTGAAAGCGACGACTGCTGAAGCACCCAGCGAATAAGATAAGTTTGTCGGATTCACCAGAACTGATACCCAGAAGTTCCCACTTAAAGTTGCGCCGATGGGCGATTGAACACCTCGCCACCCTGCGGCGCTAACACCGGTGCGCAAGATTCCACCACCTGCAGTTGGATTGAATGTATCGTTGATCACATAGGCGGAACCCATACCGCCAAAGGCAGTTGGACCATCTGCGGTATTGTACCCGACATTATTGGTTCCATCACTCCAGGTGCCGTAGTTCGCTGAATTGGAACTGTTTGACGGATTTACCCCGGCAAGATTGGAGCCACCATAATTAAAATACTCCTGCATGATCAAAGTCCCTGGAGACAACAGAGGTAAGCAGAGAGAAGTAACGAGAATGGGTAAGGATAGTTTTTTCATCGCTCTTATCCAAACATTAATAAGGATATATCCTCAATCATCCATCTAGCGCAAACATTTGCGCAAAGGTTGACTTAAACGGTGCGCTCTGTGATATAATTGATACAGCTGCAGCTTAAATAACATGAGTGGACGCACAAAGTTGAAGGAGATTGCGGAAGCGGTGGGAGTGTCCATTTCCACGGTTTCCAATGCACTGAGCGGACGTGGTCGAGTGTCCGCAAAGGTGCGGCAGAAAGTGGCTGAGGTCGCCGAGCGCATGGATTATCGACCGGACCCGATGCTGCGTGCTCTTTGCAGCTATCGCTCAGCGAGCGGAGAACGCTGTACGCCGTTGCACATAGCCTTTGTTGTGCATGGGCATTTAGATATAGCTGATGACCACTGGGGTGATGCCAGTCGTTTGCTTCAGGGGATGCGGGATGAATCCGAGCGACGGGGAGTGCAGGTTGAAGTATTTGAGCATGACGGTAGCCCGATGGCCGCTCGTCAGTTGAGTAGGGTGCTTTACAGTCGCGGAATTCGTTGCCTGGTATTGTCTTTCCCAAAGCACGATGCAATCGAACATCCGATTGAATTGGAATGGGAGAAATTTATTACTGTCGCCTGTAAACCTATTTTTGGACAGTCCCGATTCCACAGCGTGGTTTCGGACTATTTTGGCAACGGCAGAATGCTTTGGTATAGGTTGCAATCTTTGGGTTACCAGAAGATTGGACTGTATCTCAGCGAGCGATTGGATCGCATTTATAATGGAGCATTCAAGGCGGGGATTTGGGTAGAGCAGCAGAAAGTTCCCAAAAAAAAAACGCAGTTCCCTTTCTCATCCAAAATGAATGGAACAGGTCGCAATTTGAGTCGTGGTTTTGTAAGTGGCGACCGGATGTCGTGGTTTCGCAAAACAGGGAAGTTAATGTATGGCTGCGTGAGATGGGATTCTCCGTGCCTAACGATGTAGGAATTGCCGTTCCTTCAACCTATGCGGGTTATCGCAATAGTGGCATTGATCAGGATTATCCATCAATGGGGCGAGAGGCAGTGAGTCTGCTATTGGATAAGCTCTTGCCTACTGGTAGTCTGGGCGTGCCACTTCAACCGTTGAACGTGGTTGTTCCTCCCAGGTGGAATGCAGGGCTTTTTCTTAAAAATTGAAACTGGTATCGCAGCGACTGTAACCAGCAGTTCTCCAGTTGAATGCCTGGTCAACCCAGCGCATGGTTTCAGCAAAGGTCGCCTGGTTGGGCGACCGGGTAATACAGCTGGCAAAGATCAAAAGTTGATGTAATCCATTAGCGTGGGGGGGATGCCACCTTGGAGCGCCGCCGGGAAGCACCAAATCCAATTGCATGAAGAGCGTCTCGGCCAATGACTTATCTTCCCAGGAGAGTGTGCTGAAGAGCGCTTCAGCCAGGGGCTCTATTTTGCTGCCGCCCGAGCGGACAAGTGCCCAAGCAACCGCATGAGGGCGGTCCTGCGGAAACTCTATGCCGAACCAGTACAGATAAATAGCAACAAGATTAGCTGTTTCAAATCGCAGTTGAGAAGCTTCATCGATTCGTGGCTCGCTCAGAATAGCACGCAAGCGTTGCTCTGCCTCAACTGAATCGCTGACAGGATTGGTATCACCCAAAAGTCGCAGGAACCAAGGATGGTTGGGCGGGAAATCCTGCCTTTGGTAGGCTGCGCTGATCACTCCTCGCGGAAAGCAAACGGACTTCCTGAGGCGAGAAGCTCTCGATTGACCTGTCGTCCGATTGAGGTGAATGGACGGATTTGATCATACAGACGTCGGGCCTCTCCTTGCCCTTGAGTCAATTGCTGTTGCCAGGGAAGTGTTGCCCGGCGGATGAGTGTTGGTTCACGCGCACCTAAAGCCTGAATGCGCTCGGGAGTCAAATTCGTTGCCGCGGTCCAATCTTCATCACTCATTTCCTCGCGCAACCAATTCACCGCCCAATTGAGCGCAGGTGCCGGGTGTCCGTTGTCCACTCGTGCAAGCATTCCCCAGCCAGCGGCAGCGGGCCGATCGATGAAATAAAGCGACAGTCCAAGCCGATTGATACGTGACCACACCATCATGGCATTCCGGTTGCCCTCGCGAGCGGCCGCATAAATGCGCTGCATGGCTATGTGTGGAGCCACCAGTTCGGGCTCAAGTCTGGCTGCCGCCAACAGCCAGGCACAGGCTTCAATCGAGCCGCCCGCTTGGTCTCTATTCAAGCGTCCACTCATTTCCAAAGCTGCCGCAATCTCTCCTAGTTCAACGGCTCGCAGCGCATACTTACGCATCGCCCTGAAATTCGTGGAGTCGGACTGACTCACCGCTTCAGCATAGAGTTTGTAGGCCTCACCGATTTCGAGATGCAGGATTTTCTCTAACCATTGTTTCGCTTCAGCGGCAGGTGAAAGGGGGCTAACCTGATCCCCGGTCAGCAAAGCTTCTAGTCGTGAAAAGACCAACCGTCTATCGAGCAATTGACGTCCAAGTTCCAAGGCGGAGGCATAGTTGCCTCGCTCCGCCGCAAGTCGCAATAGTTCGATAGCCCGCACCCGGTCCGCTTCACTCGGATTTCCGGAGAGGATGTTTCGTGCTTTTTGATGGGCATCTGTCAATGTCCCTAATTGCTGGATTCGGTAATCACGTAGTGCTTCTAGCGAACCGAAATGATGTTGTTCAGCGCCATCGGCAAGCAAGTAGCGTTCGTGCCAATCCTGGGCTAGTTTGCCAAACCGCCCTTCGTTCTCCTTTTCGCCTGCCCTTCGTGCCCAAAAGGCCTTGCTGTTAAATACAAACGCAAGATCCCACATGGCTCCGGCATCGCCTTGCTCAGCAGCCACAGTACGTGCCGCAACATCAAGATACGGCGGATCCGTCCAGCCAAGTCGCTCAAAAAAGCCATTCAATCCACGGTGGTGTAAATCGCGCTGATGTTCCCAGGCCCATTGCGCGAGTGTTGAGAGGGGGAGGGCATCCGGGACTCGCCAATCATTATCTATTGCTGCACGTGCCCAATTATCGCCCTCGAGTGCTAACCCGAGTAAGTGCCGCCGCGCAGCGTTCAGATCCGGCTCGCTGATACCCATTCCCTGATACGCCCACCGGGCGAGTGCTCGTCGGGCTGAGAAAATACCCGAGGCAGCCTCGGATTCGAGGAGTGCGCGCTGTCCCTCATAGTCACCACTCGCCTCTGCCAGGCGGGCTGCAGCTTCAGCGCGCAGGTTGCGTGCTGTCAGTGAACCTTGTTCTGCGAGGGGCCGCGCTGCCTCGAGTTGTCGCTGCAGATTGATGGTGGGGTGGAAATCGGAACCACTCAATGCCTTCCATTCACGTTCCAACCGTAATCCCATGGAGTAATTTCTCCAAATGCCCGTCCCGACTCGATATATCGCTCCCAAGTCAAACTTCGCCACTGGATCTTTTGCCATAGCCCGCTGACGAAGAGAGGTCGTGCTCACCACGTCGGGTAGCGATGACTTTGCGACGTGCCGCTGTTGACGCTGTTGTGAATCCATCGAGTAAAGCTCGGCGGCGCGCCCGGCATCCACCTCGCCGCCAAGACCCAATGACAACATATCCGCGAGCATGGCTCCAGCCAGTCGATCTCTTTGACTGATAGGATCCAGTGCCTCCAAATCGCGACGAAGAACATACCAATTAATTGGCTCACCGAAGTGCCCTTCGCGTATCAACGTAGTTTTCCTTCCAAGAAACGCTCCACGATTATCGGGAAGGTAGTTTTCGATCAATGCGCGCACCTCAGGCATGGTTAGGGGTAACCCATGAAAGCGCCACTGAGAAAAGCTCTCGTCAACTGCCTGATGATACCCTCGCCACGCCAGAGCAAGCATGCTTTGCAGCCAGGCATCTCTCCCGGGTTGATCCGGGGAAATACGATTGTTGGTAAGTACATTATACTCGCCAACCATCGAACCGGCTTCTGCCATTAGTTGATTGACCGCTGCGATCTGCTCGCGCGTCGCTCCCTCGGGGAAAATAAATTGCGATCCTGCCTTTCGATACCAATATCCGGCTGCCCGTCCATCTCGTGCAATGCCCCAACTGTTGTTGAGCGCATACATCAAGTCAATCATTGCACCCGTATCACCTGAGTAGGCACGTCGAATAACAGCGTCGACGTCAAACCATGAAGGGTGCTGGGCTGGCCGGGGCGTTAGGCTGGGGTCTCCATTTGTCAGAGAGGCCCGATTGTCCACGATGGCCTGCGCAAAATTCCTAAGGGATGTTCGCTCCGCTTGGGTGAGCGATTGCTGCCACTGTGTCAAAAGCGTTTGATGCTTTGAGTGGGCGGGGAGCAAAGTCGTCACTGCAAACAGATTACTAGCGCTGCGACCATTCGCGAGCAATCGATCGATCAAAGGCATAACGAGTCGCTCATATTGCGTTGTTTCCATATCGCGTCCCAACCAATTAATCCTGCGAAGGATTGGCAGCGCACGGGGCGTGGAGATCTTCCATGGATTCCGAGCCGGCAATGATTCGTTCAAACTCTATTGCCTTGGCAAAAAAACGATCTTCGAGAGTCGGTGCCGAAGGCAGCCTGAGCGTCCAGGCTGGAGCGGGAGTCGACTCTGCAAAAAAGCGCGAACTAAACACGGTCCGCCGTCCGGATTGATCCAATAAATAGTGTCTGCCTCCAGCTCTGAAGAGATGAATCCATGCATTTTCCTGCAGGTTCAGAATGCGATGCCAATCCGCACCATCCTTGGAGTAAAATATGCCATCGCGTGGCCCGCCAGCGACAATGTAGCCATCGACAATGTGTACGAATTCAAGGTCTGGTTCGCTCAGGATTTGAAAATAGCGCGAGCCCTGAATCAGGCTGTGCAGCATAACCACGCCCCGATCACCGACAAAAACTGCTCCCAATTCGGGATGATGTTGGCCATCACGCAACTCACCCGGAATATCACCCGGCACAAGAATTTTGCTAACTGTCCCGCCGGTCGGTCCTGTTACTCGCCAAAGACCGGGGATCATTGCCTCTCCCTGCAGATCTCCACCGATAAAGTAAAACCCTCCCTCGCTCTTGCCCGGAACAATTTTGTTTACCCGCGCTCCTTCTCTGAATTGCCCACGGTTGATCCGGCGATGAAAACCTACACTGTATTGCTGCCACCATCAGAAAAAAGCCATTTGGTCGGATGAAATCGCAAAGAGCGAGAAGCCATCCGTTTGCTGCGGATCCAATTGCCAGGTGGAGGCACTGGACCCCATGTTTTGCGGGACGATGACAATCCGATCTGGATAAGCAAAATAATAGTTTAGGCCCTCCGCCGCGAGTCCCAGCATATCCGGACCACCAAGACTGCGATGTGAGTTTGGCGCAAACCGCGTCCTGCCATCGCTGATGAAGAGCCGTCCGGTTGCCGATAGTGCCGCTATGTGCTGATTCAGCTCAAAATACCGGGCATTCTCCAAATTAAATGGAGCACTGAAGGCAAAGTTACTGACTGCATTGGGCACATTCAATCGTGAAGCAAGATTCCAATTGCCTGTATCAGCAGCGACCAATTCATCGACCGCAGCACGCGTAATACGCGGCAACCCGTCGCGTGCGGTAAAGGCAACATATAAGTAGTCCCCAATCTGACCCGCAGCTTGAACGCCCTGTTCAAAGTCGACCAAGCGCCAGCCAAGCTCAGGGCGCGTAACAGTTGGGTTCTCCGGATCTGGCAAGAGCAGATGGCGTTGGGCAAAAATCGGTATGCGCCCATCCGTTCCATGGACGTGCCGCCATCCCGGTCTCGAACGGTTAAAGTGAGCGCCGCGTCCGAGTTCCAGTAAACGATTTCCGCTGCGCTCATAGGCATATAGCATCGACATTGTGCCCATCAACTGCGGAACACCCGATGCATCCACCCACAGTCCGACCCAGGGCGCAAGCTGGTAGAGTGAATCGATTTCCTCGCGGACTAAACCCTCATCGGCATCGAAGCGTTCGCGGAAAAACGGTATCCGCTGCCAACGACCATCATTGCTGGCGCGCACGACCGCCGCGACACTGCCAACCCCCTCCTGCGATCCATTCACCGCCATCAAAAAAGCCGTCACCGATCCATTCTAGAAATGCACTATTGATGGTGATGGGCGTGGATCCATTAATTGTGCCCCAGTCGATCCGTGACTTTTCCCAGGTCGCGTTGCTGCCATTGGCGACCTTTGCCGTATGCACGAAACCCCACTTGTCCACTGCGGTGACCACTCCTTCGCGAAACGCCAATGCCCGCATTTCGGCATTTAAACCCCAGCGTGCTAACTCGTTCCCGTTTAAATCCAGATGAATGAATGATTCCCCTTCAGCGATCAAAAAAACCTTGATCTGTGGCGACCAATTGCTTGCGGTCTCTCATCAAAAATCCTGAGAACATTAAATCGTCCATTGTCGAAAAGAAAGAGTGCAGTGGGATTCAGCGTCAGTCCCGCCACCACATTATCCGGTCCAGCAAATAGTTGCCGCACCTCAATCGCAGGAAAGGTGACATCGTCAAGCGCAGCCGGACGAAAATCATCCGCCCGCCCGCAATGCGCAATACACAACACAACTGAGCAGATAGCTACCCACAGGCGAAGTATAGGAGAAGGTTGTTGAAACATAAAGTATTTTGCCTTGGAACTCAGTGCCGCATACGGTTCCGTGCCCGCTAACTCCGCATCAGGGCAGAGGTGGATAGAACTCTGCTTCGGTGAAGATGGACAAACATCCGTGAGGTTTAGCGTCGTTCCCGTTAAAAGCATAGATCCATGGATAGATGGCTGATAGTATATACCTGGTTTGATCATTGGGAATGCCAAGTTAGCTCGGTTTACTTTTTGCCGGGCAAAAATCTTCGAAAGGACAGCGTAGGTCAACCCTATCTGGCCACTGATGGCTAAAAATGCGTGCGCAGGAGAATTTCTCCCCTGAAAATCTGGTTCGCTTCGAAACAATAATTGCAGATGTGAACAAAACCATTCGCGATACCAGCACCAAGCCGTTTATTAAATTTGGTGTACCAAAAAATGCTTTCATGAAACGCGGATTCGGACTCTACCGTCACATGCTCAACCGCTAGCATTACCGCTTCGCCCGGCAATGCGGCGCTACCCACCTTGTGATTCACATGGTGGATTATTTTAATAAAGGTACCAACGCAACTGACCAATCCGTTAGCGGTGGCCTTGGGGATGGCTGGGCCGCGTCGCGATGCGCAGTTAGAAAACCTGCAAACGCTGATACGCTCCATGGGTGAACTTGGGATCCCCTGTATGGGTTACAACTTCAGCTTGGCTGGCGTCTATGGCCGCACGGAAGGCAACTGGGCGCGTGGCTGTGCGGGAGGCGTTGGCATGGAGGGGGTGGTTATTGAGAGGTTCGATCGCACATGA
Organism: Verrucomicrobiota bacterium; assembly: GCA_021208135.1. Classification (GTDB taxonomy): domain Bacteria; phylum Verrucomicrobiota; class Verrucomicrobiia; order Opitutales; family Oceanipulchritudinaceae; genus JAJOKB01. The sequence goes on from JAJOKB010000004.1 coordinate 20,491, forward strand.
AGTAGACCCCAATTTTCCTTTCAGCTTGTTAGTGATCCAAAGTAATGCGCAATCGAAACAAATGAAATGGGAGATCAGACAATGCTTTGCGAAAGCGCCAACGCGGATCTCCGGTAATCGGATCGGGTTCAAGGTTTTCAATGCTCGTTGGTTCAATTGGCACCCATCCATCGGACCCAGGGTCAGTGGAAAATTCCAGACTGATTGATAGGTCACTGGCTTCTGCATTTTTCCGAAAATCCACTTGGTAGAAAAGAACCCCCTCCACCCAAAGAAACTGGGCATCAGGAATGGCAAAACCTGGAGCGTTGTAGATGGGTTCGAACGGGTTAAAATTGAAAGCGTAGGCAAATAAATTTACCCACCCGTCGCCGCTGATGTCGAACAAAGGATCAGCTTGCTCATCCTTGAGTTGTTGACGATTCACCCAGGCAGCATAGGTATCTGCTTCCTGTTCATCCTCCATGAGGTAAACTCCCAAGTGGTTGCCCACAAAGCGCTGTTGGGTGATTGGAACTCCTAAAAATTGGACAGTTGGAATGTTCAGGACTTCGGCACGCTGAGTCGAAGCATTCCAGCGCGCCATGGTGCTTGAGCCGCCCCCGTCAAGATTAATGCCATTCCATGCACCGAAATACCGCAACCATAGCGCGGACTCGAAATCGGTGGCACCCTCACTGTGTCCTGGTCGGCGACCGTCGATTACCAGCATGATTACAAACCTTTTGTCAGCAGAAAAACCGATGACTGTGCGCGCATTCAGCTCGGTGTTTTGTCCACTTGCGTTGCCGTTATTTAACAACCTAACGTATCCGCTCACAGCCTGAGTGATACCCTCAAGGCTCATAGCTGCACTATTGGCGACAATGTCCGGGCTCAGATCTTCCCTAATGACAAACGCATGTTGATTACTGCTCCAGGGAGGGGACACCAGTATCCCATCTGAAATCGCCAGCCCGTTTAGATTTACAGGACCCCCAGATTGTCCGGTGGGACCATACCAGTTGCCATTGATCGCTAAAACAACCTTTCGGTCCGAATCCTGCATGCGGGTAATGAAGTCAACTGTACGTTCGCGGAGCGTTTCGCGGGTGTCGGCCACCCAATCTGGAGCGCGCCCCGTGGTGGTAAAACGAATTGCAGGGTCTGAAAGATCGATTCGCACAACATGCATTGAAAGCGTGCGCGGTGAACTGGTGGTGTAATGGACGTGTTGAATAGAAGGATGCCAGGAGCCCGCATCAACCCAATCAAAAAGAACCTTGCGGCTGCGGACATGAACTCTGTTCAACCTTTGAGTTCAGCCAGCCTTTGAAGAGCCTCTGCGGGGGACAGAATTTGAACCGGCGCACAGAGTTGATCCGGGAGATGCATGAGAAGCTCTAACTGAACACAACCTTGTGTCGTTTGGCACAACGCCCCGTATCACCAAGCTGATGGCACTGGCGATCAAGTTCAACGAGCTGGTGCGCACCGGACAGGTAAAGGACCATGAGCAAGCGAAGCGCGTCGAATCACTGCCCAAGCATAACCGTGTTCGGAAACTCACGATTTTCGGGATTCTGAGGGTGGAGGCGTGGGCTGGCGGTGAAATGGTTAACAGAAGCGCGTGCTTTGCATGTTTCCGTTTCGCGTAAATCCGCTATTGACGCAAAGCGGAAATGGTGCGAACGTATTCTGGTGATCAAGAGTTTTGCCGATGCGGAAACGGAGAAGATATGGAACCAGCAACGGTCGCGGAAACTCCCCGGCAACATCCAGCAGCGTGCGCTTAACAAGCTCGCCATGCTCAATCATGCACGGGACCTCATCGACCTCCGGATTCCGCCTGCAAACCGCCTTGAGGGACTTTCCGGTAATCGAACCGGCCAACACAGCATCCGAATCAATCAACAATGGCGTATCTGCTTCCGATGGGACGCTGGAGACGCATTTGAAGTCGAGATTGTCGACTACCACTAAAAGGAGCCAATCATGAGCAAACTGCATTTTCCCCATCCCGGAGAAATCCTCCGCACCGAATTCCTCGATGAGATGAACCTCAGCCAGTACCGGCTGGCGGTGGACACGGGTATCCCGCACAGTCGGGTCACGGCTATCATCAAGGGGCAGCGGGCGGTTACGCCCGACACGGCCCTGCGGTTGGCCCGTTACTTCGGCACTTCCGCCGAGTTCTGGCTTGGCCTGCAGAAGGAATACGATCTGCGCAAGGCGCGTGAAGAACTGGGAGCCACGATTGACCGTGAAGTGGCTCCTTTGAGTCTGGCATCGTAGGCGGTGGTTTCCGATTTTGGGATAGAAGAACTCTCTCTTTGGAAACCGTCCAGTAAAGTGGAGCAGGCCGTTCCCGCATCACCCTCATCATGAACCTGCGCCTGATAGCTGTTTCACTCTGCAAGGAACTCAGGTATCTGAAGCAGCGGCAGGGCTTTTGTCCCCGTCTTTGAGAGGGAAGGGATTGGCTACGCGGCCGATGATGGCTGTGGGAGGCTGACCTTCGATCTCCTTGCGCACCAACGGCAGCCGTCCACCGGATGAAGGGTTCTCTGACCACTTGGCGTCGGCCAGAATGAAGCGCCCAGCCCTGTGAAACAGAAAGTCAGCTTCCTTGGTGCGGTCGCGCCAAAAGGCCAACTGCCAGCGTGGATTGGCCGCCAGCGCCTTGCGGATTTCGGTGAAGACACAGGTCTCCCACAAAGCTCCGGCGCAGGATTTCCTCAAACTGTCGTTGAACCCACATGATTCAAATCATGCGCTAGCAGCGTGGATTTTGCAAGCTTGAAGCGCAGGACGGGAATGGACGACTGTTGCCACTCGGCTGGTCTCTCTCAGCGCACTAGGGTCTCGGAAAATGAGCCTGCAGCGGGATGGGTGGAGACAGCTTCAGCAGTGATCGGCCACCGAAAAACAACTTGCATTTTACTGCGAATACTGCGATTGTTTCGATTATGAATGCGTTTGCACTTCCGTATCAGGATGCCTTTTCCCCGACCGATCACGACCGAACATTGGCCCGGCGGTCCAGCCGGGACTTGTCCCGCTTTCTTGGCATTGACCGAGATTTGAAGCTCAGGGTCGAAGATCAGGACGCGCCGACCGAGGTGGTCATCCCTCCTACGGCTCTCCGCTTCCTTGTTGAATTGTTGTCGGAAATGGCGCGAGGCAACGCGGTCACGCTGATTCCGGTGCATGCCGAGTTAACCACCCAGCAGGCTGCCGATGTTCTCAATGTTTCCAGGCCATCGCTGATCAAACTCTTGCAGGATGGAGACATCCCGTACCGCAGGGTGGGCTCGCACCGCCGAATCCTTTTCAGCGACCTGATGGCTTACAAGAAACGCATCGACGCAACCCGGCGCAAGTCGCTGGATGAGTTGGCGGCACAAGCACAGGCACTCGGCATG
>JAJOKB010000010.1 GCA_021208135.1 Verrucomicrobiota bacterium
GGACGTGAGCGATCTGGAGGTTAGAGACCGTATCCATGCTCTGCACGTGCGTTCGATTCTGGAACTTTTGCGCTGCGTGGTGATGGAAAAGGATGCCAAACGGCTGAAGTCAGCCTTTGCAGCACTCAATGACCTTCTGCGTCATCAAGGCAATGATCTTACATATATTCGCACTGCTTTGACGTATTTGTTTCGAGCCTCCGGCGATATTGACAGGCCGGTATTCCGTGAACAGATTCAAATTTTAGAAAACAATCGAATTAAGGAGGAAGCCATGAGTATAGCTGAAATGCTCCGGAAGGAGGGTATTGAAGAAGGCCGTGAAGAGGGCTTGGTTCTTGCGCGCCAGGATGCCATTTTGGAAGTGCTTGAGTTACGGTTTGGGCATCTGCCAGTGGATATACCCAGTTCTGTGCGTTCAGTGAGCGATGGAGAGAAACTGCGCCACCTGCACCGCCAGGCAGTACAAGCACTTTCCCTGGAGGCTTTCCGCAAAGTGCTTTGATGGGTGCTTGATCCATAGGAAAGCGTAGGGACTCGTGGCTGGGCGGTTGAGCGGTCGGACGGTCGGGCGAGTGACGGTGGGGCGGTGAGGCGGTCTCGGCTTTGTTTTAGTCGATTGCGATTGCGATTTCGATACCGATAGCGATACCGATTGGTTTTTCGAAGGACTGTGGGTTTTGCGTGAGCACTGTGGCGAAGATTAGGAGACGAAGAAGTAACGGTACGTAAATTATGTATTGACGTCTGGGTGAGGTTTGTCTCAATGCGGTAGCTTATTAAATAAACGTAAGTTATTGCAATGGATGAGCCACTTTTACCAGATCCGCACGACCGGTTTTTCAAGGAGACCTTTGGCCGGGTGGAAAATGTTGTGCCGCTGCTGTGCGGAGTACTGCCTTCTGCGTTGGCGGAGGCTGTTGATTGGAGCACGTTGCGGCGGGAGGAATCCAGCTTTTTGGATGAGACCCTGGCCAAGCGCTGTTCGGATCTGCTGTTTACGGTGGAATGGGCGGGAGGTCCTGCCTGTTTTTATTGTCTGTTTGAGCATCAAAGCAGCAGTGATCTGAAAATGCCTCTGCGATTGCTGAGGTACATGCTGCGCATTTGGGATCAGTGGGAGCGTGAGCATCCGAATGACACGCGTTTGCCCTTGATCTTTCCGCTTGTGTTGTTTCAGGGAACGGGCGGTTGGCGGGCCGCGGCGGATTTGCGCGGACTCGTGCACTTGCCGGAAGGGGGCCCTGAAGAATTGACATCTTTTATACCGGTGTTCCGGTATGCGGTGGTGGACGTGAGCGATCTGGAGGTTAGAGACCGTATCCATGCTCTGCACGTGCGTTCGATTCTGGAACTTTTGCGCTGCGTGGTGATGGAAAAGGATGCCAAACGGCTGAAGTCAGCCTTTGCAGCACTCGATGACCTGTTGCGTTGTCAAGGCAATGATCTCGCGTATATTCGCACAGCTTTGACGTACTTGTTTCGAGCCTCCGGTGATATTGACAGGCCGGTGTTCCGTGAACAGATTCAACTATTAGAAAACAATCGAATTAAGGAGGAAGCCATGAGTATAGCTGAAATGCTTCGGAAGGAGGGTCGCGAAGAGGACTTGGTTCTTGCGCGCCAGGATGCCATTTTGGAAGTGCTTGAGTTACGGTTCGGGCATCTGCCAGTGGATATACCCAGTTCTGTGCGTTCGGTGAGCGATGGAGAGAAATTGCGCCACCTGCATCGCCAGGCAGTACAAGCACTTTCCCTGGAGGCTTTCCGCAAAGTGCTTTGATGGGTGCTTGATCCATAGGAAAGGGTAGAGTCTTGGTGCTGGCGGTCGGATGGTAACGCGGTGGGTTTCTCGATTCGCTGAGGGCTAGCGCAAACAATCAGTTAGCCGCGGTTCTCGGCTCGCTTGGGATTTCGCGATCCCCTCAGATTTTGCGCGAGCACTGTCTTCTGTCCGACAGTCCGACAGTCCACGGGTATCGATGAAGCCTGGGTTTGGTCGTGTGCCGTGGACGGTAGACGGTAGACAGTGGCGTGTGTCGCGTGGCGAGTGGCGGTCGGGCGGTGAAGAGCGCATAGAGCAGAGGTAGGGAGGGATTCACTTGACGTTTACGGAGTCATGAGACACATTGTGTCACATGGAAAAAATATCGCTCCGGGAATTGCATGCGAGGACGGGTCATTGGGTGCGGAGGGCATCAACCAAGGGGCCGATCAAGGTTACGGATCGTGGACGGGAAATAGCGGTTTTGGTAGAGCCTTCGGTTTTGGCGACTGTAAAAAAAGGCCTTTCCGAGGCGGGACCGTTCGCAGCTTCCGGTAACTGGCCTGGATTCCACGACTCTGGTGACGGAGGAACGTGATCGGTGAAGTTGTATTTGGACAGTGCGTACATCGCAAAGTGTTACTTGCGTGAGCGGGGAACCGATGAAGTACTGGATCTGGTGGAAGCGAGCAGTGCCCGTTTTTCCAGTGAATGGGCAATGCTCGAGGTGGTGGCGGTGTTTCATCGTCACTTTCGCGAGGGCAAGTTGAGTCGAACAGATTTTGAAAAAACTGTGACTTTGTTCCGTCGTGAGGCTGCTGATGGGATCTGGCAGTGGCTACCGGTAGATTCCTCCGCGCTTGTTGAGGCGACGGAAAGGTATTTGCAGTTGGCACCTGGTTGCTTTCTGCGCTCCGCTGACTGCATGCATCTGGTCACTGCCTGCCGCGCAGGGTTCAGCGAGTTGTACACCAACGACAAGAGGCTTCTGGATGTTTGTCCCTATTTTGGGATCCGGGGTATGGACGTAGTGGGAGGGTAGTGCTGGCTCTGTCTTCGAGGTCTTCGTCAACGGATCGTCAACTGATTTCTGGCTTTACGTGTTCTGCGTAGGAATAGTGGCAGTGCCTCAGGAACCATGCGCGGGAGCGGCTAGTTACGGCGCATATGTTCACCACCCATTCGACAAGCTCAGGGCCTGCGGCGGAGAGCACGGAGAACCACGGAGGAGGCGTGTTACGACGAGTGCTTTTTTTGGGGGGATCTTTTTCCGCGCAAACAAGCATCCTCAAAACGAATGCGGTGTAAAAAGATTGCGGAGGATTAGTTCCGTGGTTCTCCGTGTCCTCTCGCAGACCCTGAGCCTGTCGAAGGGCGTGGTGAGTTCCTGGGGGTAACCAGCACGACCAAAGCTTGCTTCTTGGGTGGGGTGGGTATTGAATTTCTCGCATGATTCTTTTCGTTGCCACGACCATTGACGCCAAGCTGGGAGGTATTGCGCGCAGTGTACCGGCGCTGGCGGTAGCTATCGCTGGTGCGAAAGGGGAAACAGGTGATAGTAGTGGGTGGCGAGTGGCGGGTAGCGGGTTGAAAAGTGGAGACATGTATGGTGGGCGGGTGGTTTTGGTGGCACCGAAGGCGGAAGTGATGACAGTGGATGCTGCGGCGATGGGGGAGGTGGAATTGTGTGTTTGTGAAGGACGGCGAGGCGTAGTTGCGGAGGTGGAGCGACGCTTGCAGTCGAAGCCGGGCGTGGAGTTGATTTATCAGGCGGGCGTGTGGGATCCATTGAACCGTGGCATTGCCCGTTTGGCGCGGCGTTATGAAGTGCCGATGATCACCTCGACGCGGAGCATGTTGGATCCATGGGCTTTGTGTTATCATCCCTGGCGCAAGCGCCTGGCATGGTTGCTTTATGCGAAAAGAGACTTGCTATCCGCTAAAGCGCTGCATGCCACTGCCGAGCTGGAAGCCCGGCATATCCGCTCTGCGCTGGGTGAGCGTTGTCCGCCGGTGATCGTTGTGCCCAACGGGTTGCATTTGCCACCGCCGGTTACCGCTCCGGTACAGCGAGAAAAGACGATTCTGTTTCTGTCACGTATTAACCCGAAAAAGGGCTTACCCGACCTGATTCGTGCCTTTGGTAGTCTACATCCCGCAGGGTGGAAATTGCTCATAGTTGGCAATGATGATGCCGGACATTTGCCAGGGTGTCAGGCGCTTGCAGCGCAGCAGCCGAATAAGGATAGCATAGTGTTTCAGGATCAGGTAGCCGATGCCCACAAAGTTGGGATCTCTAACCGTCGTGCTGCTTTGTTTGTGTTACCGAGCTATTCGGAGAATTTCGGTTTGGTGATAGGCGAAGCCCTGGCTTGCGATACGCCGGTCATCACCACCACGGCAACACCCTGGGCTGAGTTTGCGGGAGAGCAGGCCAGCGATCTTGGGTTACATGTTATAGAACCCGGTTATGAACCGCTGCTTAAAAAACTCAATTCGGTGCTGCAACAACTGGAGCAAAGCCCACCACGCTTAAATGCAGCCTACTGGATCCAGCAAAACTTCTCCTGGGAGGCCATCGGCCAACGCTTCCTGCGCTCGCTTTGACAACACTCGCTTTGTGAGTTATGACAACGCTGCGCTATGACAACGCTCACTGCGTTCGCTATGACTGATGACTGATGACTGATGACTGATTTCTGATATTAGGCATTTGTCATTAGACATAGTGAACGCAGGACGGTCGGGCGTCTGACGGTCCGACGGATAGGAGGGTTATTAGAACTCGTCGAGGAGGATTAAATCGACGAGTTGGCCTGGGGTGAGTGGGAGGTTGGGGGGGGAGGTTGATCTGGATGGGGAGGGCGCGTTCTTCGCGGAGGGCGATGGGGTGTTGAAGGGCTGGGATGAGGGGTTCGAACTGAGCGCCGACGCTGAGGACGTGGGATTCTTCGCTGAGGCGGTTGGGTCCTTGTGTGACGATGCGGACGCGGGCACCTGGTTGTGGAATGGAGGCGGCGGGAGCGCGCAAGTAGCCGACAATAAAATCGGCTTGGAGCGCACTGATCTGAGTGATGGCAGTGCCCTCGACGAGAAATTGACCGGGGACTGAAAACACGGTGCCGAGGCGACCGGTGATGGGCGCGACGATGGGAATGGGTTGCAATTGCAGTTCGAGTTGGGTCAAGCGGCGTTCCATCAACTTGAGCGTTAAATCCATGGCAGACTGCAGCCCCTCGCCGCTCTCAAAGGATTGTCCCTCAGAAGCGCGAAACGCGATTCGAGGCAGTCGAGCAATCGTTGCCGATTCTCTTTATCGGCAGACAGAATGGCGAATTCGGATTCGGCGCGATCGAGTTCGGCTGCTGGAATATTGCCCTGGGCGTGCAGGGTGCGTTTGCGTTCGAGGTCGCGGCCTGCTTCGGCGGCGCGGACGGTGAGTGTGGCGACGTCGGTTCGGGCGAGCAGGAGGTCGCGGCGCAGGCTTTGCCAACTGAGGAAATTGCGTTGTTGATCGAGGACAGGATCGCCACCGCCGGATTGGATGAGTTCAATCTCGGTACGCAGGACATCCAGCGCGGCCTCGGCCTGATCCGGCGGGAGGGAATGCATCCAGCCGATGACTTGGCCCTGTTCGACGATCTGAAATGGGGCAATCGTGTGATTTTGTAGAATGCCGGAGGCGGGAGCGGTAATGATAGCGGTTAATCCGACTGCTTCACCGCTGAGCGAAGAAGGAGTGACTTCGCGTTCCCAGAGCACGAAAATGGCGATGGCGGCTGAACAGAATATGACAATGGGAAACCATTGGGTGCGAAAACTGCGCCATCTTTGTTTGAGAGGGATGGGGATGGGTTGGAAATCGTTCATAGCTCGGATTCCTCCTGTGCGGCCAGACCGGTGACGCGTGCGGTACCTTGAAAGGCACGCACCTCATGCAGCAAATCGTCCATGCGCTCGGGATCGCGCAGCAGCAAGCGGTAGGATAGATCAGCGCTGACGCCATCATCGCGGGCCCGTTGACTGGCGCAGACAAAAGATCGGCTGTGGCGGCGCAGCAGGCGTTGGAGTTGGTTGAGTTCGCCGAGTGGGCGATTCCATTCCAAATCAAAATCATATCAAAGCGTTGGCGGCTGCCGAAGCGGTGAATGCCAGGTAGACAGGATGCCACAGAGCAGCATCAGACCGACCAGAGCAGTACCGTAGCGTCCGGTGCCACAAGCCATCCCTAGCGTGATGCAACCCAGAATGTAGCAAGTATCCAAAGTATCGCGCAGGATGTTGCGAAAACGAACAATGGCGAACAGTGCCATGAGACTGAATGCGGTAACCAGATTGTTGGACAAAACCATCATCACGTGGCCACCAGAAAGGGGATGATGACCAGGGAATTGACGTAGGTACGCGAGTAAGAAAGACCGCTATGGGTGAACATGTAGGTCCAGGCGAGGGCCTGACCGCAAACGAAGGCCAGCAGCATCCCCAAAAGAACCGAATACACGCTGACCTGGCTCAGGCTTTGATCCTGCAATAATAACCAATCCATGGGTCAGGCTAATTTGCGGTGAAGTTGTTGTTTTCTGAGCCTCTGTTGGTGCGCGCAGAGACCAGTGGCGATAATCTGCTCCTCTTCCAGGCGCACGATGCCATCTACGTACTTGGCTGCGGAGCATTGGCGGATGCCAAAGATGCGCACAAGATCGCCCATCCACGGCGGAAAGCGTTCGGTGAATTTCAGTTCCAGGACGACAAAATCTCCAAAGACGGAAATGGGGTTGTTTTGTTTTGGATCGAGCCGATAGGTGTGGTCTGGCGACGTGGTGACATTGCGGTCAAAGGTGATCCGGTAGCGGTTGCTGCCAAAGCTGGACCAGGCCTCGCGGCGGTAATAGACGTGGGCGACAGGACGAGCTTGTAACTGGTTCAGGTAGCGGCAGAAATTAAACAAGGCGCGCTCGTTTTCAGGTTTTGCCTTAACCAGTTCGCTGCGGCAGGGGATGCGACCCATGGCAATATCCTCAACTGCCTCGCGGCGCAAAGCACAGCGTTCCTTATAAATGGCGTTGTTTTCCCGCCGCTTGATCTCCAGATAGATCGGCGCTCCGGGTCGATTTTCATAAAACCGAATGCGGAGCTTGTAGCGATTGCGTTCGCCATTGATGGTGCTTTGGTGCAGATACAGGTCCCTGGAATCGAGGTACAAACTGTGGACTGGATAGGAACAGTCGGGCTGGCTTGCGCCAAACGAGTCTAAAACCAGATAGGCCTGAATGAAGTCCCTTATTTGCAGGGCTAATTCATGGGGGATAATATACTTCAGTTCAAAGCGGTGGGATTGCATTGCGTAACATTACTGTCACACCAGTGTGACACAGTTTGATATGATGTTGGAGAGGTTTGGTCAATGGCAACAGTTTAATCATGAACTGTTGCTTGGAGGGCTGAGTGTGTTGAGGATGTTACTTATCACTCCCGATCTGTTGAATATGGGGATGGAGCTGTGAGAGGTGATGCAGTTTCAAAATCAAACTATGGAAACTCGCGTTTCGCAGAAACGAAACCGGAGGACTGTTAAACCTCACTCAACCCCAAAAATACAACATGAAAAACCCTGAAAATCGTACTCAACCTGTTGGCAAGACATTGCTTCTGGCGGCCTGTGCGGGAGCGCTTGCGCTGGCGCCATTACCCACTGCATTTGCCGACCAGGAAATCATTAATTTGCCGCCCTTTGCCGTGGATGGGCGCACTGACCGCGGTTATTTGGCCAGTGAGGCCATATCTGCGACCCGAATCCGTACATTGGTTGCGGACATGCCGGTGAATATCCAGATTTTCAATGAAGATTTCATTGAAGACATAGGCGCGGTGACCATGGATTCGGTATTGGAATTCAGTGCGGCGGTTACCAAGTCGGGCACAGGATCCACGGAAAACGTGGGCAGCATGGATTTCACCATTCGTGGCTTTGAGACGAACTTTGTGATGCGCAATGGTTTTCGCAATACCCGCAATGTGGATCCGATCACAGTGTCGCGCGTTGAGGTGGTCAAAGGGCCTGCCTCGTTACTTTATGGACAGACACCGGCTGGCGGGGTGATCAACTTCATCACCAAGCGCGCGCAGATTGGAGAAATCCGCAGAGTTGCAGTGACGCTGGGCAGTTATGATCAGGTGCGCGGATCGTTTGATTTCAACACGGTATTAGGTGACTCGGGGAAGTTTGCCTTTCGACTGTTGGGGGTCGCTGAGACCAGAAAAGGACCAGAGTCCTATTTTAAACTCAACAACAAGGTAATAGCGCCGATGTTACTGTGGCGACCAACTGAGCAAACAACGGTGCATTTGGAGATGACCTTTGTGCAAAAGGATCTGACTGCGCATCCGGGATTATTGCCCCTGGTGGACACCGATGATTTCCGTGGCAACAGGCGGTTGCGGGTATTTTTGCCGGTTCCAGACAGTTACAACATCCGCGGACGCGGTTCGTTTTCGGACAGCGAAGATTTTACCGCGACACTGGAAGTGGCGCATCGCTTCAACGACACATTTTCCGCGCGGGTGGCGGCATCGCACAGTGACAACAGTTTTGAGCGTATGTCGGGTGGCACGGGTCTGATGAACCGCAACGACCGGACGCTTGGTCGCATTCATGGAGCTGATGGTTACACTCAGGATTATTCGACGATCCAGGCTGATCTATTGGGTGAATTCCGCATTGGTGACGTGGAGTGGAGTGTAGTCACTGGCGTGGAAGCGTTCAGCCGCAAATCAACGAACTTTGGATACACGGTGCCGACCAATAACCCCAACCGCAATCCGTTCTGGTTGTATGATGATCCCAGCACCTGGATCCAAAACAATCCGACATTTCCGGATGAATTTGTGCTCAATTCCAGATCTTCGGGCAAAAACACATCTTATGCTGGATTTGTATCAAACCATTTCAGTGCCTTTGAAGGGCGCTTGAAAGTTTTGGCCGGACTGCGCTACGACAATTTCAAGACCACTGGCCGCAACCTGCTGACCGGAGTCGAAAACCGCAATTTTGAAAATAGCAGAACCTCACCGCAGTTAGGTGCGTTGGTAAAAATTACCCCGCAAGTTTCGGTTTTTGGCAGCTATACGGAGTCCTTTGAGCCGCAGAACCGGACACTATTGAATCGGGCGAACGCCTTGCAGCGCGACAACAGTGAACCCTTTGAGACGACGGATGCCGCACCGCTCATAGGTGAAGCCTATGAATTCGGTGTTCGCTTCGAACTTTTGGACAGTCGCTTGTTTGCCACGGTTTCGCATTATCGGATTGATAATACCGGGATTGTAAGGCGCGTGCAGGAGCGTCCGCATCCAACCCAGGATCCCATTCTGCAGTCCCTTGATTACGACGTACAGTCGGGATCCAACCGCACTGAAGGCTGGGAGTTGGACGTATTTTACAACATTACCGAACGCTGGCAATTGTTAGGCAGCTTTGCCTGGATGGACGGTTTTGTGTTGTCGAACGACGAAAACCCGGCGCAGGAAGGTCAATTGCGTGCCAATGTGCCCAAGCGTAAGTTTGCCATGTACACCAACTACAATTTTGGCAGTGGCCGGCTGGAAGGTTTATCGCTGCGTGCCGGAACGGTGTATACCAGTGAACGTGAAGGCATTGAGCAGTTCGCCTTCTTTGTGCCACTGGCCTCTTACCAGACCTTTGAACTGGGCGCTACCTATCGTTGGACCTTGCGCAACGTCGAGTACAGCGTGAATGCAGTGGCCAAGAATGTGTTCAATGAACGCTACATGGCCAGCCGTTTTCAACGCGGAGAGCCCCGTCGGTTGATGGTCACCTTATCCGCCAACTTTTAATCAACGAACCCGAGCATGCCTGTGTGGTGGGTTACATAACACAGGCGTGCTATCGCGACAACAAGCTGCATCGTTTTGCCTTCTGACCATGCACATAAGTTGTGTGCATTCTGTTACTCCAATCCATATCTCAAACCTATGAAATCTCTTCCCGTTGTTTCATCCGTCCTCGCAGGACTTTTATTCATTCCGGCCTTGGCCAGCGCTCAAGTCGTGCTGACCAATTCCAGCCTAACCTACAGCGAAAATTTCGACGCACCGGCTGGTGTTACCGGTAACGGCAATTTTGCCTGGACCGACAATGTCACCATCCCCGGCTGGTTCTCTCAGGACCCCAGTACCGGGCTCGAATCGCAGTTTCCAGGTGGTATTTCTGCTACACAGCGCGTGTACAGCTTTCGCTACACTACGGCTGATGCCGGGGCTGGGGAAGGCCGTGCCTTTGGTTCGCGCACAACAGGTGCCGGAACCTTTTCATTTGCCGTGGGCATCACCAACAACACAGGTGGCACCCTGACGGGCGTTGACATTGATTTCGTGACCGCCATTTGGCGCACTCCCGCAAACAACACAACTGATACTTTGGCCGTCGGCTATGCCATCACCACTGCGGGAGCCTGGACAACCTTGACCTATGCGGACATTCCCGAACTGGGCGAATCCATCACACAAGGTGGTGCTGGCGGCGGTGTGAATGCCGATCCCAATGGTTCGGGTCTATTTTGGGACAAGTCTGCCTCATTGACCGGCCTGAACTGGGCGGATGGCGATACCCTGTACATCCGCTTTCTGGATGGTAATGGCGCAGCGGCCTGGGGGTATCGACAACTTCAGTGTGACTGCGATTCCTGAGCCATCCACATATGCAGCTTTGTTTGGTTTGTTGGCATTTGTAGGGGTAATGCTGCGGCGTCGGCGCGCCTGATGCCTGGCATTGCAAGGGTAGTAGGAATGAGCGACGGGAATGTAGGATTCCCGTCGCTTTCTTTTTGCTTAAGTTGTGATTCAGAGTAGGTTGTACAGTTATGAAAGAAGGTGTTTCGCTACGGGAAATTGCTGAAGCAGCCGGTGTGTCCACCATGACAGTTTCGCGCGCATTGCGCAACTACCCCAAAGTTTCCGCTGACGTGCGGGCGCGCATATTGCGCATAGCCGGTGAAATGGGATATCAACCCAACCCGCGACTGGCCAAGTTGATGTTGGAGATGCGCATGACACGGATGCGTGGGGAAGCTCCGGTGCTGGCAGCGGTGCACACCTTTTACAGTGATGAGATACTGCAACCGGAGCATGGACCGCACATGTATTGTTACCTGAACGGTATTCGCCGGCGTGCCGAGGCGTTGGGTTTTCGGGTGGATATTTTTTCCCTGGGTCAACCCCCGATGAAGCCCGCGCGCCTGCAGCAGATACTGCTGACACGCAATGTGGACGGACTGATATTGTTTCCCTTTCCGTATGAGCGCAAAAGCCTGGATCTGGATTATTCCCAGTTTCCGGTGGCGGCCTTGGGGCGGAGTCAGTTGAATCAAAATTTCCACCGTGCCTCGCCCAATTACTATCATGCGGTGGAGGTAGCTTTTGGCAAAGTGTTAGCAGCGGGCTATCAACGCATCGGTGCACTTTTTTTCGGATGCGATAGATGTGCGCGCCGGAGGTCGTTATTCGGCGGCGTTTTTTGCAACTGCAGGAAAGGCATCGGGAGCTGGCTCACATTCCGCTGTTGCGGTTGGCGGAATTAAAGAAGCGGCCAATCAATGCCTGGATCCGAAAACACCGTCCGGATGTCATTTTGGGGATGGGGCCGAAGACCCTGGATGTGTTAAACAGGTTTGGTTATCAGGTGCCGCAGGACTTTTCGTATGTGGGACTGGAACTGCCCTTCCGCGACACCAACATTGCGGGGATTCACTGCAACCACGAGTTGGTGGCCGAGGCGGCTGTGGATTTGGTCATCAATCAAATCAATGCCAATGAGCGTGGTTTGGCGGAGTTTCCCAAAACGGTCACGATTGACGGCTATTGGCAGGACGGCAGTACCATGCCCGGAAAAGAGCTTTAGCTGGAGGTTGAATTTGAATCCGTCTCCGGCGATACGGCAAAGAGGATTCGCTACTAAGGGTTGAGGTAGGACTCTGCCCAGGTTGTTTGCACGGGTGGATGGGATTCCAGAATGGTAAACAAATAGTCGCGATGCGTGGCCAGGATGTGGGAGTAATCCGGATCGAGTGCCAGGTTATGGTTTTCGCCCGGATCATCGCGGTAATGAAACAAAAGTTCGCGGCCCTGCGGACGAAGATCGTGATAGCGAACATAAATAAAATCACTGGAGTGTACCAGGCTCCACACATTGTTAAACTCGCAGAAGGCAAATTCCCTGACAGGATCGTGATTGCCTGCAAGAGCGGGCAGCAGTGATTTGCCTGGAATGATATTGCGGAAACCAGGCCAAGGCTCACTCAGAGCTTCCTGAGGATCCAGGCCAGCGGCGGCCAAAAGGGTGGCGGTCAAATCGGTCAACTCAATCGGGTGTTGAAATCTGCCGGCGTTGAGGTGGTCGGGGTGTCGGATAGCACACGGAACCTCCACCGCCTCGCGCCAGTGGATGGCTTTTTGAATATAACCATGGTCGCCGAGCATTTCTCCATGGTCGGAAACAAAAATGATCAAGGTTTCTTGCAAAACACCCTTGTCTTCGAGGGCCTGGAAAATTCTGCCGATTTGATCGTCCACCAGGCGAATCATAGCTTTGTAGGCGCGACGCAGTTTCCACATACGCTGTCGGGTGGTCACATCCATAGGCAAAGACGTGTCATCCAAATTAAAGTCATCGACCTCCTCATAAGGAAATTGCTGCAAATATCTCTCTGGCGGATCAAAGGGAGGATGAGGTGACAGAAAACTGCCCAGGATAAAAAAAAGGTTTAGCATCGGGCCCGGCCGGTGCCTGACGAATGGCGTCAACAATTTTGTCACCAATGACGATGTCGGGATAGAGTTCCTCGGCGAAGGGCCAAGGTTCGCCCGTGAACCTGGCATCGGCGGCACTGACGGTATTGGGACCCCGACTGGCGACGTGCTCGCGAAAAGTATCCAGAAGTCCGAGAGCCGCCAACTGTGCGCCGTAATCACAAAAGTTGGACAAGGCCAACTGTTTACCGCAAGCCTCCCACAGGTGGTCAAAGCCGTACTGCTTGAGGGCCTCGTTCATGCCGTGCAAGTTGAGGCCGCGCCCACGTCCGCGACCCCAGCGCCAAGTTTGGGTGAAGTGTAATTTGCCGATGGCATGGGTGGTGTAACCGGCTTTCTGTAGCGCTTGGGCGTAGGTGGGAATATCGCGATTGAGGTCGCCGGACATTTGCAGAGCGTGAATCTGCCTGGTGTAGCGCCCGGTTAACAAGGCACAGCGGGCGGGCATGCACAGTGGATTTGCCGTCAGACAGCGCTGAAAGGCGCAACCCTCGGCTATCCGGTCCATGTGGGGAGTTGCGATGCGTGCGCGCTCTGACCAACCCACGTGATCGTTGCGCTGTTGATCGGTCATCAGGAAGACGATGTTCATCTTTCGGCTGTGCATGCTGCCATTCAAGCAGGGCATTTGGGTAAAGCAATCCATCAGGGCGGCAGCGAACACGACTTTTTGGTGTTACCTAACCCTGCTGAATTGTTGGCGAAGGTGCGGTAGTAGCACTGTATCAGGTCATGTTCACCCCGATATCCTTATCTCAAAGATTTCGCGCTGCGGTTCTGCTTGCATCCACAGCCATGCCAATGCTGCACGCGCAAGCGCAGACCGAAGCTGCTGATGATACTATCTTTACCCTGGATCCATTCACTGTGGTCGCCGCAACGACCGCGGGCTATGTTGCATCCAACTCGATATCCGGCACGCGCGTCAATATGCAGATTCAGGACTTGCCGCAGAATTTGTTGGTATTGACTGAGGAACTGTTGCGCGACGTCGCTGCGACAACGCTGTTTCAGGCCCTGGAGTACGCGGGAGGCGTGGTGCAAGGCAGTGAGCGGGATACACCGAACTCGGTCATCATTCGTGGATTTTCAACGGATTGGCCGCTGCGCAACGGCATCAAAAGAGTGGGGGCGGTTGCGGGAACATCCAACATCTCGCGTGTGGAAATCATCAAAGGCCCAGCTGCGATTCTGTATGGGCAAAGTGGGTTGGGAGGGGTGGTCAATTACATCACCAAAACTCCGGTGGCCGGCCGGACATTTGGCAGCTTGAATCTGGCTGCCGGATCTTATGATCACTATCGGGTCGAGGCTGATTTCAATTTGCCGTTGAGTGAAACGGTGTTAACGCGCTGGATTGGTGCGGCGCAAACCAACAACTCCTTTATCGACCACTACGAAAACGAAGTAGTATTCTTTGCACCCTCACTCGAATGGCGTCCGTTTGACGGATTTTCCATCCGGTTTGATGCTGAGTATTACAAGCAACAACAGACGGCTCCAGTATCGGCCTTGCCGAGGTACAATCACCCGGATCGGGTCAATGCCGCCAACAGTTACTTTACGGTTGCAGGATTGGACGGACTGGTTCCTGTACCCAGAAACTTTAATATCAATGCGGAAGGCACATTCCGTGATATTGAAATACCTACCTTTTCGACTGACACCCGGTGGACACCACGCGGAGGATTGGGTATGTTTGATCGGTTCTCGGTGCGCAACGTATTGTACACACATACCGCGGAACGCGAGCAACTGGCAGCCTTGGTTGGATCGATCGATCGGGTACACCGCATTGCGCCGGCGCTGCTCATCAGCGCCCAATTATTCCTGGGCCCTGAATTAATTTTCCGCGACACGGCAGTGTGGTCGCCGACCTATCGTTGGGCGCAAAATAAAGTGTACACCGTGCAGAATGAAGTTTCCCTGGGAAAGGATTTCAATGGCTGGAGTCTGCAAGCCTTGATAGGGCAGGAATATTTCCGCGACGAGCGCATGGACCGGCGGCGTACTATTGGTGGTGCCGCAGGAGACCGGGCTGCTGACCTCAGTTTTCTCCTGCGCGCACCGATTGTTGCACCCACGTTGGAAGGAGCGCAATTTCCGACTCAACTGGTGACCGGACCGCAGGCTGCCCGTTTTCAGGAATTGTATCCGGAATACCCTCTGACACCTGAAGATTTCACGTCGCAGGTATTTTGATATGAGCGTGTATAACTCGCTGCAATTCAATGAAGAAATAAACGTAGTAAAAGCGTACTACATGTCCACGCAATGGGAGTTTTTTCAGCGCAGACTAATGGTCATGGGCGGATTGAGGTACGATGAATTTATCAACCGGAATCGCCAGCGCACGCGCAATGCACCTGCATCCGCTGCTGCCCGTGCAGAGCATGATTTTCTGGATCCGATGTTTCCTGCGGATTTCAGGTTCAATCGCATCACCAAGGTTTCGCCTCAGTTGGGGGCCTCGTGGCGATTTTTTGATGGCCTGAACATGTATGCCATGTACAGCGAAGGTGTATTTCCGAACAACAATCTGACCTTACGTCCTGGGGTAGAGATCAAGCCACAGACATCCGAAGGTTTCGACGTTGGCTTGAAATACCAGTTATGGGACGGGCGCATCAATGGGTCGATGGCGGTGTTTCGTGTGGATCGGGCTAACTTGCCGCGGCCCGTGACTGATCCGGATACTGGCCAAACCTTTCAAGAGTTGGGTGGATTGCACAGGTCGGAAGGCTTTGAAATCGACTTTGTGCTGTCGCCGATTGCGGCTGTGCAGGTATTTGGCGGTTATACCTATCTGAATGCCAAGTATTTGGAAGATACTGATCCGCGCAATGACGGAACCCGCCTCGCCTATGTGCCCACGCACAGGTTCTCGGTATTAACCAAATATTTGTTCCAGGAGGGCATTCTGGAAGGTGCCTTTATAGGTGCCGGTTTTGTCTATCAAAGTGATACGCGCGGCGTCGATGCGCCGGGTGAAGCCAACGTGAATTTTACTATACCAGGCTACACCAAGTGGGATCTGATAGCAGGTTATCGGACCACGCTGTTTGGGTATGACCTGTCACTGAGTGCCAAACTGGAGAATGTTTTTGACAAGACCTATGTCCCCAACCGCCTGCAAGGATACGGCACGCCCCGGTCATTGATGGTCAGTGCCCGTATTGAATTTTAACCTATCCCCCGAAATTGTATGAATTGGAAAAAACTATTACTACTCGCTTTATTGCCATTGCCTTTGGGTGTGGCAGGACAATCCGTTTCCTATCGAGGCGGACTTTTTGTCCAGAGCTTTAACAACCCGGCGTTCAACAGCATGGGCAATACCTCGGCAGCCTGGCAAAATGGTGTTACGGTACCTGGGTGGCACAGCACATCCACCCAGATAACCTATGGTTGGGCTGGGGCAGCCACTTCAGCCAGAATGTTTGGATTTCGGTTTGATTCCAGTGGTGATACATCGCCGGTAGCCGGATCGCTGGGAACGCGGACCTCTAATACCACAGGCCCCATCCATCATGCATTGGCACTGCAGAATGACAGTGGCAAGGTGGTCGATAGTCTGGTGGTTGCATTCCGCGCGTTTGTTGCCAACTCAGAAACCGATCCCGGCAAAGCTGATAAAATCTCTTTCAGCTATAAATTGGGTGGTGCCTTTCAGGGCGAAGGATACACAGCGGTACCCGCGTTGGATTATGTGTATGCTGGAGGCAACGACCGTGGGTTGCCGGTGGCAGGCACGGTAAGAGTATTGAATTCAACTCTCGACAACCTGAATTGGCAACCGGGTGAAGTGCTCTGGTTGCGTTGGACCGATGAGCATGATGCCAATTACGGTGGTGTGGCTATGGGAATCGATCATTTGCACGTGAACAGTGATGTCCCGATGAGTGCGGTCACTACCGATTGGGAATGGTGGGAAGCGGATGTGACCAGGGTCTATCACATCAATCCATTCGTTGAAGGTGCGGATGACGCCAATCCGGGGAACTGAGGAACAACCTATGCGCAGCATTCAGGCGGCAGTATTGCGGGCGCAACAGGACAGTGCCGCTGGCATTGGCAGCCGGATCGTGCTTCATCCGGGAGTGTATCGTGAGATTATCGACATCACCAACAGGGTAGGGAACATGCCTCTTACACTGGAAGCGTTGGAGCCTGGCACTGTGACTATCAGCGGTTCAGATATCTTCAATCAGTGGCAGCCGGTTGCGGGTATGCCCGATGTATTTAGTCATCAATGGACGTATAAATTTGGTTGGGAGCCGAATCCATGCCCGGGAATTTGGCGTTGCGTTATCCAGAGGGCACGCGCCGCGAGCTGCTTTTTGTGAATAAACAACCGGTGACTCAGGTTGTCAGTTTGGCGGAGCTTGCTGAGAATACATACTACGTGGATGAGGCCAATAATCGCATCCTGTTTTTTCCGGCCTTTGGCGTGGATCCGAATGCAGCGCTCACTGAAATCGGTGTCCGCCCCCTCAATATTCACGGTGAGGATTCGAAGTTGCTGCGGGTATTCAGGGTCAATAATTTCCGCATGAGCGGCTTGCGTTTTGAGCATGCTGCTGCGGCCAGTTTATCTAATGACAGTGCGGTCGCGTTGCGCGGCAGCAGCAATATCATTATCGAGGACTGCGACCTCATGTTTAACAACGGCTTTGGGCTGTCAATTACCGCACAAGGAGATACCCCGACAGCGAACGTGATCATCCGCAACGTCAGATCGAATCACAACGGTGCACTGGGAATGGATGCTGGCGGGGTGCAGAATCTGCTCATGACCAACATCGAGTTGAGCTACAATAATTGGCGCGGCGCGCTTTGGGGTGCCACAGGCTGGGCACCCTGTGGGTTTAAATACGCCTTTCTCAATGGTGCCTTGTTGCAAGATTTCAGACTTACGCAGAATCACGCCTCCGGCGGTTGGCTGGATGCAGGCAATGCCAATGTTTTGGTGGAGCGATTTTACTCGGTTAACAACTTCCGGGCCGGCCTGAGTTTGGAGGCCAACTTTGGACCCATCGTGATCCGGGATTCGGTGTTTTATGGCAACACCGTTGGAATCAATGGTTTTGATAACAGTAATGTGCTGATCGAAAACTCCTGGATATTCGGTAATTCGACTGGGCAGATTCGCATGGGAGGTTCAACGACCTTGACGCCGGAAGAATTGGCTGAGTACACCGCAGACTGGGCGCTGGATCGGCAAATGCGTCGTCACATTCCGCGCGACTGGACGGTAGTTGACAGCTTTGTGGGAGCACTGCCACCAGGGAGCCCTTATATCTATGCGATCGATGTACGCGGAGGAACCCTGCTGGACGAAGAAGGATTGCCGCGTTATCGCGATTTTCCCGATACATTTCTGAGCCGCAACGTCTCCTATTATCATCCCAACGGAGCCACGTACAATGGATTCCCGAACCTAATCGGGCAGACTATCGCATTTGTTGAATGGGAAACTCTGTTCACCACGGCTGGCGAAGGAAATGTGTTTGTGAGCACAGAAGTAGCAGAAGGATTGATGCAAGAAGCCCTGGATTTGGTAGGCTTACCCTTGACCGGCTTTACCGGGGCGATTGCCACGGCTCCGGTGGTTCAGGTCGAAGCACTGTCGCCTTATGCATTTGAGAATGGCCCGGTGCCAGCAACTTTCAGGATCACCCGCACTGAAGGCGACGACAGCGGGCCACTGTTGGTTACCTTTTTGATGACAGGCACCGCAGTTGCTGGAGTGGATTACGAGCATCCGGGAGATCGGGTGCAAATTGAGGCCGGTGAATCGTATGCAGATGTGATGATTGTCCCCATTCAGGATGGGACTCCAAGCTTTGCCAAGACGGTGAGGCTGGAACTGCAACCTGATCTGGATGGCCTGTATCGCTTAACCGGTACCCGCAACGCCTTGGTGCACCTTATTGACGAGGATGCGCTCAGCATGCCTGCCATTCAGGCGACGCAACCGACTGGTGGCGCTAGCGATGCCTTCAGTGTGCAGTTATTCAATCCATCTTCGGTGAGTGTTGCCGTTGAGGCACCTGCATTTGATCGCAGTTATGTAGCGCTAAAATCAGACAATTTGGATGGCCCGCAACACGTGTGGAACTCGATTGCAAGCACCGGTCGTCCGGTAGTTTTCAATTGGTTGGTCACTAATCGCGACGGTGTTTCGGCATCGATTCCGCTGGGCTTTGATTTTCCATTTTATGGCAATACCTTCAGTCAAGTCTATGTACACAGCAACGGATTCGTCTCATTCTCGCCCTTGAATGCGACGCAATCCTATGCCAGTCACATTCAGTTGCCGAGTGACCACGTCAATGCCAATCCCAATACCATTGCCGGTTTTTTGGACGAACCTGACCCTGGTTTCTGATTCAAGGGTTTGGACGCGGGCGGAAAGCGATCGTTTTATCATTGAATTTCATGAACTGAACCGGTTTCCAGCCTTCGGAGCAGCCCAGCGGATCAGTTTTCAGATAGTGTTGTCGCCAAACGGTCAAGTGGACCTGGTGTACAACAAAAATACCTTTACCGGGGCGGTACAATCCATTGGCCTGCAAGGCCCCACGGCCAGTGAAGGATTGAGTCTTTCCTTCAACGACAACGCGGTATCGGTACCGTCATCGATCCGCCTGATGTCGGCCTCCAGTTGGCTGCAAATAGAAGATGCGCCTGTGAGCCTGCCTGCAGCTGGAGACGGCGCAGTTCAGGTGGTGCTGAATGGAGCCGGGCTGCTTCCCGGAGTGTATGCCACAACCATTAGCATCGAGGATGCCACAAGCGGAGATTTGCTGTATGTCATACCGGTTGAGCTGACCGTGGGTGATCTGTTTGCCGACAGTGAGTTTAGTTCCGGGGACTGGACGTATGTGGAAGAACTTGGCTGGACCTACACCCCGCATCACCCATGGGTTTATTCTGAGGTCATTGGATGGTGCTATGTGCATTCCTCGGCAACCTCTGCCATCTATCTGTGGCATCCAACGGCTGAATGGATTTGGTCACACCACCGTATCTTCCCTTGGGCCTGGCAATTCTCGGCGAATGCCGCCGTGCGCATCGGCGATCTTTAACCTCTCTTCTCTCACCCCTCATACAATGACTTCGATGAATAAAAACTTACTCAAAAATACTCTTGTTTGCTCACTGCTGTTGGCGACCGGAGTGTCGACGGCCACGGCTGCGCGCAGCTTGTCCTCATTTACCGATATCTACGATCCCAACCTGCCTGGAAGTGCCTATGGCTGGGTTGTGCGCGCCGATCATTTACTGGTTTCGCAAGGGGTTGTGGATTTTGATTTAATGGAGGCAATTGACTGGATTGTGCCCAACAGCATAGCTGCTTTTGGTCCAGGTGTATTTGACCGCATGGATGCGCCCGTTGCCCGCATCACTGCCCTGGAACCAACAGGGTTCTCCAATTCAGGTGCGCACCACCAATGGGATTCCCATATTGTACCCATTGTTTACAGCAACGGAGCACTGACAGGAGCCTCCGATCCGAACGGATTTTGGGCGACTAACTGGTTGGGTGATGATCCCGGTGGCAACGCTACCTGGCAGTTCAGAGTTGAGGTTGGCGCGGATAGCCTGGAAGTCTGGCATTGGTGGAATCACGGGTTAGGCAATGTACAAACTGTGCAGGCGACGTTGTTCAATGCTGCTGGTCAACCGCAATTGAATGAGACTGTTTATGCCCACAATTCGACCATACATCGTCAGTTTACCACTATTCTCAATGTGAGTGGCGCAGAAGAGGGCGATTATCTGATTATTGAGCACAAGGGAACCAATGTCGGCTGGCGTGGTTCGGCGGTCATCGGACTGGATTCAGGTCCGGTCATTCCGGACGTAAATCCGTTTGAAGAGTTTGAGCTGGTCGATGGTTATGCTGACACTGGCGATTGGCTTGGTTATGTTTATGTCGAGGGCACCTTTCCGTATGTGTATATTCATTCCTTAAACTCCTGGGCTTTTTCCGCAGCGGGTTGGTTCTATATTTTCAATGATTTGGGTGACTCCGTCACAGCTTTGCAAGACGGAGTGGATATTTGGGTGTACATTGCTCCGGTTGCTAGTTTTGCCCGGCGCCAAGGTTCCTGGTACAACGTGTTGCGCCGTTAGTTCATGGAGAGTTTAATCAGCTTCTGGGATTTTCAAAGCTGTGAGCGCGGTGGTTATCGCGCCCACGGCCCCGGTGATTATTTGTTGCGTCCGCGTCCCGAATATCCGCCGCACCTGACCGAGGGGGTATTTGGCGATACCTGTATTCGCTTGAGTCCGGGCCGTTGGTTGGAATGTCCGCGCTTGCAGTGTCCATTGTTAAACATCCATGGACAGCATTGCGAGGTATCGGTGGTGGCGTGGATTCGCTGGCAAAAGGTTAGTCATTGCCAGTTTATTGCTGGAATGTGGGACGAGACCATGCGCGCGCGGCAGTATGGTCTGTTTCTAAATTTAAACCGACGCTACAACAGCGATCAAAATGTCCACGCACATGTTTCCTCTGATGGTGGTCCGACCCACAATGGCGCTGTCTGTCTGTCTTATGCGACCGGGTCGACCCGAATTGAAACGGGCCGTTGGTACATGTTGGCGATGACTTATGATGGCAAGGCGGCGAGGGTTTATGTCGATGGCCAATTAGATGTGAACAATACAGTGGATCCTGTATTGGGTCAGCTAAATCCTTTGTCCTTTGACCGCGGACTATACAATGGCGGCAGTATGGGGGCCGATTTTACGGTTGGGTCGGTATTCACTGGCAGCCGTATGAACAACTGGTTTCAAGGTGACATCGGGGGTGTTGCGGTCTTCAGTAGGGCGCTGGATTCAGCGCAATTATTAGCTTTGCCAAAGCAGTTGAAGACACTGAAACAGGTGTCGCTGACGGTTGGGTAAGTCGGCGTTAGTTTACCGTTTTAGACAATAGGTGGAGACGAAAAAGGCAGGGATGAAACCCTGCCTTTTGTTTTTAGAATTACTGACCGACCGGTTCAACCACCACCCGCAAAAAGCGGGCTTCCACTGAGTTCATGGGGATAATATCCCGAACCGTGAGGCGGTACAGGTAATGGTTATCCACCAGGCTAACCAAAGTGGGGACTGAACTGCCTTGCGGTTCATAACTGCGCAAAGCATCCTTGCCCGATTGGATCGACTGATTGAACAGCAGCGGGTGGTATTCGAGCAAATTGACTACACCGGAGCTGAAATCAGGCGTATGACTCGCCTGGACACGATAACTAACACCTCCATTGGAGTAGTGCGACAAAGTGTTGAAGGTGAGAGCCAGGTAGCGATTGCCGTCGGAATCGTCGGCTACATCGAGAATAACACCACCTGCGCCTACGCTGGATGCCGGAGTACCGACAGGCGTGATAATGATGCGATCACCCTCACGATCGTATGGAAACGGCTCAGGGCGATGTGGATCGAGACCCAAAGCGTACTCGGCAAAGTTGTTGTAACCGTCGGGAGCGTCTCTGAATCCAGTACGGGCACCGGTTACAGGATCGAAAGTATAAACGATATCCTGATTCTCCAGTGGACCGCCAACCTCTCTGACGAGATTTGCATCCGGATAGAAGAACTGATAATAGCGCAGGAAGTCTGCCTGGTTGAGCCAGAGGCTCCAATGATCGGCCCACTGTTGATAAGTTTGGCGAGCTGGAGTGCGTTGAATCATGATATCATGACTGAGGCGCACCGCCAGGAGATCATACATAAACTGCCGGGTTCCGGGGCCGGCTCTGAATTCGAGGCCCAGACCAAACAGAATCGGGTTGCGTTCAACATGATAATGATTGCGTGGGGAGGCGAACTCGCCGTCGAAAGGATCAAACAAACCGACGGGTAAAGTGCTGTCCTTGACATCCAGATCAAATCCCGCGTGGAACGGCGGAATCCAACCGGAATCGAAAGTTTGTTCGGTGACCAGGCCGTAAACCTGGGCCTCGTTGTAAATCGGCAACTGCAGGCTGGTGGCGAAACGCATGGTTTGACCCGCGGGCAAGCCCCGGTCATACCGCAGGGTGGCCAGATCGCGGGTAACTACGCCAATTGGCGGCGACAAAGTATATTCCAGCACGGAAGTCTCCGTATTGAATTCCCTGTCCAGGGTAGCGCCGAGCAATTGAACACGCATTTCAAAAACCTCTCCCGGAACAAGGTCGCCGCAGCCGATATTGCGGAGTTCAAACTGTACTTGAAGGTCGCCCATCCGGTAATACATGCCGGGGCGGTAGCGAACACTGCGCAGCTCTTCTGCCGTGAGGACGGTGTTTTCACCCTCGCGCAAACCCTCGGCCAGATAAATTTGCGGACGCCATTCCACGCGGACATTCGGCTCATCAGAGAACTGCAAATTGTTGTTCTCGTTAAACTCTTGAATGCGATTGGAGGGGTCCACCAGAACCGCGATGTAGTAATCGCCCTCGGGGATACAGCCGTAATTATCCGGATGTAAATCAAAGACCTGGGCGTGCAGGAAGCCATCGCCGCTGCCAATGCCGCGAATTTCCTGAAGGTTGCCAAGAATGACATCATCCTCATTACCCCAGACGCGATCTTTGCTCAGGCGTACCTCGACATCGAAGGTATTGTTGCCCGGAAAAGGACCGGAAACAATGTCTTTGCCGACATTGATACCCGCGACGACGACATCGAGAAAAACTGTCGTGGCGACCCATCACAAAGGCGCTCTGACCATTGTTGTTGTATTCGAGTTGAGTGACCACCAAATCGGGCAGGTTAACTCCGCTCAGTTGCACCAAGCGCTACGAGACCGAAATCGGGTGCTTCGCCGTGCCGCG
>JAJOKB010000032.1 GCA_021208135.1 Verrucomicrobiota bacterium
AATCGATTGTGAGCGCGAAGTCTGGCTCGATGGTGGTTGCGCAAGCATGCGTGTGCGGGGTTGGCGGGCGGGGGACCGGTATCAACCGCTAGGCATGCAGGGGCGCAAAAAATTGCAGGACTGTTTTGTGGATCGCGGGATCGAGCGTATTGAACGGAACCGACTGCCACTAGTCTGTGGAGAAGAGGGAGACATTCTTTGGGTGCCTGGCTTGCTGCAGGCGAACAGTACCGCATTGGACCCCGAACACTGCAAATCAGCTCTGAGATTGACTTACCATCCCATTTGACCGACTTATTTCTTTATTAATGTCTGAGAATAACCCAGCTCCACGTAACAAACCCTTAAAGAACAACGGACAGTTCAAGATGTTGTCCATCTGGCTGTTGATATTTTTCGCAATATTCAGCCTTCTGTACTTTGCGAAGACCGATACCCCAACAGGCCGCTTCCCTGACGATTCGTGAGGTAGTCGAATATGCCCAGTTGGGCAAGGAAGGGCCTATTGTTCCCGGTGCCACCCTCAAGGCTTCGCCGCAAGGAGGGATGAAATGGCATGAAATCAAAGGTCAAATGCGCGTCAATGGCGGCGACAGTCGCCCTTTGTTGCGCAAGGGCAATTGACTGAATCGAACCTGGAGATCCTCCAATCCTCCGGACTCTTCAAGGAAGCCCCCGCCAGCACGCTGCTGACGGATATCCTGCTAACGCTATTACCGTTTGCGCTGATCATTTTGATTTTGTATTTCATCTTTGTGCGTCAGTTGCGCAACGCGGGACGTGGCGCCATGAATTTTGGCAAGAGCAAAGCCCGCATGTTGACCCGTGAGCGGGAGAAGGTGACGTTCAAGGATGTTGCTGGTTGTGAAGAGGCAAAAGAGGAAGTGGCCGAAGTGGTCGAGTTCCTCAAGGACCCCAAGAAATTCCAGCGTATTGGTGGACGCATTCCTAAAGGCTGTTTGCTGGTCGGGCCACCGGGAACCGGCAAAACCCTGATCGCGCGGGCGGTAGCAGGGGAGGCCGATGTGCCGTTTTTCAGCATCAGCGGCTCGGATTTTGTGGAAATGTTCGTCGGTGTGGGCGCGGCCCGGGTACGCGATATGTTTGAGCAAGGTCGCAAACACGCTCCATGCATTATTTTCGTAGATGAAATTGATGCGGTTGGCAGGCAGCGGGGTGCCGGTCTCGGCGGTGGAAACGACGAGCGCGAACAGACTCTGAATTCTCTTCTGGTGGAAATGGATGGTTTTGACGGCCACGAGGGTGTCATCATAATGGCCGCCACCAATCGCCCCGATGTTCTCGATAGCGCTTTATTGCGTCCGGGTCGTTTTGACCGTCAGGTGGTGATCGACTTACCCGATCTGTCGGGGCGCGAATCCATCCTAAAAGTACATGCCAAAAAGATTCAGTTGGATGAAACCGTGGATTTACATCTGGTTGCCCGAAATACCCCCGGCTTCTCTGGTGCGGATCTCGCCAATTTGTTGAATGAAAGTGCGTTGCTTGCCGCCCGTTATGGAAAGAACCGAGTGGGACGGGCAGACATCGAAGAAGCACGCGACAAGATTTCCTATGGCCGTGAGCGCCGTCGCCTGATGGACGAGGAGGACAAGCGTATGACGGCTTATCACGAGGCTGGGCATGCTCTGGTGCAGGCCCTTATCGACGACGGTCATTTACCGCTGCATAAAGTCACCATTATCCCTCGTGGTCGGGCTTTGGGTCTGACCATGATGCTACCCAAAAAGGATATTTTGGGCATGTCCAGACGCCATTTATTGAATCAGATTTGTTGTGCCATGGCCGGACGTATCGGGGAGGAGCTGGAAACGGGCGACTTTAGTAATGGCGCCGCCGGTGATATCAAACAGGCAACCAAACTTGCCCGGCACATGGTCTGTGATTGGGGTATGAGTGATCTAGGGCCGGTCGCATTTGGAGATAATCAGGAACAACTGTTTTTAGCCAAAGAGATTACCCGTACCCAAAATTACAGCGAAGACACTGCCAAGCGTATCGATCAGGCCATTACCAGAATCATCAACGAACAGTATCAACGCGCGAAAGAGATCGTCGATGCCCACCGTGAGGCACTGCGCAAAATTGCTGATGCGCTGCTTCAGCACGAGACAATCGAGGGTGTTCACGTGCACGAGATCATCGAGTTTGGTGAAATCCGGTCCCCTATAGTGCGCGCTCAACCTGTTAGCGATGAGAAAGATGATGATGACAGTGGCGTGAAAAAATCGGCTCAGCCAAAGAGCAGCAAGGCATCGGATGAAGAGACTGCTCCTGGAGTCGCTCCAGTTCCTGCATGAAGTCATGAGTGACCAGTCTCTGCAAAAGATATACCGCCAAATTCGCAAGCAGGATCCCCGCTACGAACTGGGTGCGTACGTGATGATGCAGCAGGCTCTCGATTTTACCCTCAGGAGACGCCAAAAGGAAGATCCTGCCAGCGAACATCGGCACATCGACGGTCCCACACTTTGCCTTGGAGTGCGCGATTACATGCTAGCTCAATACGGCCCCATGGCTGCAGATTTATTACGCCATTGGGGGATCCGCAGCACCTCTGATTTTGGCGAAATTGTTTTCCACCTGGCTGATTTCGGAGTCTTTAGTGTGACCTCTGAAGACAAGCCAGCGGATTTTCATGAAGTGTTTGATTTCGACTCCACCTTTCGGAAACCTTATCTACCGCGTGAACACACGGTGGATTCCACGTATTGATTGAATCATGACTGTTACCCAATTGAAGAACCAGCAAAAGGAAGTGAACTCGGAAATGCGTTCAAGCGCGGATAGATTTGTGCTGCCAAACGGATTGACCGTGATTCACGACGAGGACTTTGCTCATCCGGTTGCTTCGCTGCAAGTGTGGGTCAAAACCGGAAGCATACATGAGTCCATTGCTCCGGGTTCCGGGTTATCTCACTTTGTTGAGCACATGGTTTTTAAGGGAACCGAGCGCCGTCCTGACAACCAGGTTGCCATCGATGTTCAAGCCCTGGGTGGACAGATTAACGCCTACACTTCATTCGACCGCACTGTATATTATATTGACCTGCCAGCCGAAGGTTTTGTTCAAGGTCTGGACATTCTCTCCGATATGCTGTCCTCAGCCACCATGGCCGAGGAAGATTACATTGTTGAGCGTGATGTCATCTTGCGTGAGATAGATATGGGCAATGACGATCCTTCCAGGCAGTTAACACGCTCCGTTTTCGCGACCGCCTTCAATGCGCATCCGTACCGCTTCCCCGTTATCGGTCACCGCGAGTTGTTTGAGACCATCAGTCGCGAGCAGTTGATTCAGTATTACAAGGAGCGTTACGTCCCTAATAATATGGTGTTGGTGGTTACAGGTGCTGTTTCCAGGGAAGATCTTACCCGTGCATTGGAACAAACCTGGGCAGCGCTGCCGAGACGCCCCCTTACACCAGTTTACATTCCAGGAGAGCCCATCCAAATGGCCAACAGGGAGTCCCGTTTGACAGGCGACGTTCAAGTTTGTCGTGGTGTAATGACTTTTCGCGTTCCAGGTCTTTCGCACCCCGATAGTCCGGTTTTGGATATTCTGGCAACAGTTGTTGGTGGGGGTATGAGTTCGCCGCTTTGGATGGCATTGCGCGATCAAAAGCAGTTGGTTCATTCCATCGAGGCAATGGTGTGGAATCCAGGAGAAGACGGGCTGTTCTGGATTAGTTATACCTGTGACTCTGGCAAGGCGCACACTGTGGAAGCCGCTGTGCTGCAAGAATTACGTCACATTTTGGCCATCGGTATTGAGGAAGCCGACATTCAGAAGGCCCGCAAGCAGGCGCGCATTGCTGATTTGAGTGCTCGTCAGACCATGAGCGGTCTTGCCAGCAGGCTCGGACTTGCGGAAGCCATCGTAGGCGATTTAAATTATCCCCATCTATATCTGGAAAAGCTGGGCAAGGTAACCGTTGAGGCTGTGGCCAACGCCTTGGATAAGTATTTAGTCTCTGCCAATTACAGTACTTGTTCGCTGGACAAGCCGATGGGTGGGCGTATTGACAAGAAACGTCCCCCGCAGAACGCCTTACCTGACTTTAAAGAGCTTCAGCTCATGAATGGTGCAAGGTTGCTCATGCAAACCGACAAAAGAATTCCAAAAGTTCAGGTACGGTTAGTAGGTATGGGTGGACCTCATTATGAGTTTGCCAATGAACGCGGGCTCACCTCCCTGGCCAGCACTTTATTGACTCGGGATACCCTTACCAGATCTGCCGCCGATGTTGCGAAAACCGCTGAAAATGCCGGTATTCATTTTGCCGAATTCACTGGAAATAATGTCTTTGGGCTGGCTGTGGATTGCATGCGCGAGGATTTACCCTTGGCATTGGAGCTACTATATCAGGGGTGTTTGGCCCCTGCTTTAGTGCAAAGTTCTTTTGAGCGTGAACGCGCTGTTCAAATAGCGCGTATTGCACACGACAATGATGAATTGTTCTCCTACGGGATCAGACAACTCAGGCATCAATTTTTTGCAGGTCATCCTTTTTGCACGATAGCGATGGAGATCCTGAAGCCTTGGCAGTACTGACCCCAGACCACGCCCGCAGTCTGTTAAATCGGCTCATGGTGGCTCCCAATGCGGTGCTCTCCGTTTGCGGTGATATTGATGTCGACAGCATGGCGTCATGGTTTGAAGCTATATTGCTCGATTTCCCAAAGTGGCATTTTGAGCCATCCTCTGTAAAATTGGATAAGCCTCTCAATACTGGCATCCTTGAGAAAAGGCTGCCCAGGGAGCAAGGTCTGGTTCTGCTGGGTTTTCCCGACTGCGGCATGGTTTCCGATGACTTTAGTGCGCTCAGTGTACTCGCCGAAATTCTAAGCGATATGAGCGGTCCTTTATTCAGTCGTATTCGCGAAAAGGAAGGCTTGGCCTACTATGTTGGTGCCAGCCGATTGGTAGGTTTTCGTGATGGTATGTTTTATCTTTATGCCGGCACTCAACCTGAAAAAGTGGATAGAGTTCGCGGTCTCCTCTTGGAAGAGTTACAAAGAATTTTGCAGAGTGGACCTACAGAGGACTGTATGGACCGGGCTAAAAAACACATCCGGTCTTCACTTGTTTTGGGGCGACAGTCCCCGGCTTCCAGAGCTAACCAAGCCGCGCTGGATGTCCTCGCTGGCCGCGGGGCAAATTACTGGCGAACCGCAGATGAACGTATTGCCGCACTAACGCCTCAGCATGTACAAAATGTGGCCTGCCGATTGTTGATTGAGTCGTCCATGCTGGGACTGGTTGTCAGGCCGTAGGTTCCGGCGCGATGAGCTGTCGATGGGCAGGAACTTACTATCCTCTGAACGCTATTGCCATTGTCGCTTTTACCCCCTTACCCTCTGACTGATGAAGAAAGCTCTAATTGTGCACGGTGGTTGGCAAGGACATGAACCCGAGAAGGTGGCCAATGTGTTTGCGCAAATTCTCGAAAATGCTGGTATGCAGGTCACTACAGCCGATAATTTGGACATCTTCGCCGACCTCGAGATGTTAAAAAACCTCCATCTCATTGTCCCCATTTGGACCATGGGCGAGATAGCCAACGAATTGGCAGACAATGTGATCAATGCCGTTGCGGACGGTACAGGTTTGGCCGGTTGTCACGGTGGTATGTGCGACGCTTTTCGCAATCACGTTACCTGGCAGTTTATGACAGGTGGCAATTGGGTGTCTCACCCAGGAGGTGCTGATGTTGAGTATAAGGTGTGTATCCGGAATTCCAGCAGTCCGCTAGTGGATGGCATTCCTGACTTTATGGTTCGCAGCGAGCAGTATTATTTGCACGTTGATCCCGCCATTGAGGTACTTGCTACTACCAGATTTCCACTGGCAAAGTGGTTCCACTCTACCAACGGAGAGGTGGACATGCCTCAGGTTTGGACCAAGCGCTGGGGGGTAGGCAGGGTATTTTACAATGCCTTGGGTCATAGCGCTTCTGTATTTGATATTCCCGAAGCAAAAGAATTAATGCGCAGGGGGATGCTTTGGGCGGCTGAAGGTAAAGATATTGCACTGCGCCATGGCATCAACGGGGATCCTTGGCGCAGCGCCGATAAGCAAGTATAGCCTATCCTGTTTTAGTCACTTGGGTTGCAACTTCACTTCAAGGGTAGGCTGGTTCTTGCCGGTGATGTTTTACCCAATCGTAATTGAACGAGGTTTGGCAGCTTCTGCCACAGGTAAGGTGATCGTCAGCACGCCGTCAGTGTGATTTGCTGATATATTGCTGTCATCAATCCGAACGTTGAGTTGCAGGCGCAAACGATAATCACTGGCAGGGATTTCGCGGTGTAGCGCACGCCCTTTTTGCGTCCAATGATCCGCCCGCATACCCTCCACAATCAGTGTATTACTTTCCAGTGTGATTGAAGCCTGCTCCCGGGGTACTCCAGGCAGGTAGACCCGTACCCGATGTTCATGGTCTGAGCTGCTAACTTCGTAGCGCGGGCGCATGTATTCCTTGCGCTCGGTTTCCGTTGGCAAGGTTCTTTCGGTGGTTAATGTTGTGCTAGTCATTGCTCAATACTCCTATTAATTCACGGTTATTGCTTTTGGTTTGCGCTCCTCCGCTTTTGGAAGAGTCACAGTCAAGAGGCCATTCTCCAGCTTCGCTGAAACCGCTTCCGCGTTGATGTCATCGCCCACCGTAATTGAGCGACTGAACTTGATTGCCCTCTTGGCGTTTTCTTCTTCGAACGTGTATTGTCCGCTTATTGTTAAAACTGAGTTTTCCAGTTTTATATCTATGGCTTCTTTTGGTATCCCGGGAAGTTCGGCTACCAATTGATAACCGTCATCGTTGGCGAATGAATCCATTCTAAAGCTTCGGTCGGGTTCACCCCCAGCGGTATACCATCCAGGTACCAGACCGCGATCATTTAACAAGCGTCCAAATAAATTCTCGAATTCCGCGACCGGATCATTCCAGAGGTTATCATATTTGATTAGTTTCATGATTTCTCCTTTTTTTAGTTTCAACTCTCTCTTGCATAAGCCGTGCCAACGGAAGTAAATACCTGTATTTGTTGGGTTGTATGTCGTTGAATAATAAAGATATATGCGCATTTTGTGCTTCAATCTCAGATTGGCTGAATTAATGTTTGCAGCCCAAAAATGGAGACAACTTGGCGCATTATATGTGCGAATTGTCTCAATGGTTCTTTTGGGATATTAATTGAGACAAAATGACTCTTTCGGTGAGCGATAAGTCTAATCTTGCAATGTGCAGTCTTTGTGTTAAATTGGTGTCACTATGAATAAATCAGTCGTTGTTGGAATAGTCTTGTTGATCACCACGCTCCTGGGTTTCGGGCTCTATTTCGCAAGTCAATCCGCTCGGTCGGACTTGGCGCAGCGCGATTCTGCTCAACAGGCAAGAATTGCTGAACTCGAGGCAGAGGCCAACCGGTTGGCCGCCATTGAGCGTCAACAACAACAGGCTGAAGAAGCTGCGCGCATGGCTCAAGCGCGACTCGCACAGGAAGAAGCTCTGCGTGCGCAGCGTATAGAGGAACTCAATCAACGGCTGGCGCGTGAAGCTGCCGAACGCAGAGCCGCCGAAGAACAGGCGGAATTGCTTGCGCAGCGCATGGAGGCATTGTTGGCGGCCCAGCGCGCGGCAGAACAACGCTTGGCTGATTTAGAACGTCGCCGGGCAGAGGGAGCTGCTGATTCCGACGAAGCACTGGCTGCCTCAAGGGCAGCACAAGCTGATTTGGAGCAAAAACAACGTGAGCTGCAGCAAATTCGCCGCGAAAACGAATTGTTGCGCCAGCGCCAACAAGAGTTACTGGCCCGGCAGATTGCCACTGAAGATCAGATCATGTCTCAAGGTGGACAGATCCGTCTCGGTCAAGCTGACATTCGTTCCCCCAATTTCCGCCGGCGTGAGGCTCTTTTATTGCGCTCACGTGCAGGTGAGGATGAGTGAGTCCGGCTAGTCAATTTGCGGGTTTTGAACCATCCTTTTCGTAACCTGTGCCCGCGGCGCAGGTTTTTTAGTGCCCAATCAGTATCTGGTGGCACCAGTAATCCGTACACAATTCCTGTCGTAAGCCCTAGCAAATGAATGGTATGGTTGATCCTTCCTTCTATAAATAGTGTCGCTGATAGTAGCACGATAATAAAAGTCATTACAGTCCAGCCCATAGCTTCGACTCCATAGACTTTGGCAAATTTAATGTCGCTGAGCAGATTTATCGTTATCAGTGCATAGATGGCACCTGATGCTCCAATGCTGTATATTGAATTATCAATCCATCCAAGTGGATATCCCATAAAGAACATTCAAAACTGCTGGTACTGTGAACGTAATTGCCAGCATTTTTGCCAGTTGCTCATTGCTATACCATGAATACAGATATCTGCCCACCATCCATAGAATTACGAAATTAAATCCAAAATGCAGTACATTGTAATGAAAGATCTGGCTGAGCCAAATTCTCCAGGGCTCTTGCCAGGTGAGCGGCCCAATTTGCTTGGCAAAAATGGCTGCTGCTGCCTCTGCATCGAAGGTTCGGTTGTACAGGAAGATCACCGCCATCGGTAATAGGGGCACCCAGAATACTTTGGGATAATCTATTTTGCGAAGCGCATCCAAGGCCAGTTTGGTATACTTAGGAAACTCCATGTACCTGCCTTTGCGGCGATAGGCTTTGATTTTTCGCCATATGAATGCCCCATATGCTAAATCCGCAGCTAACAATGCGCAGATGAAAAACAAGAGGTTGTTGCGACCGCTGTTAAATAGACTCCGCTCCAGGTATTCGGGTCCGGTCGTTACAAAGAGCAACAAAACTATCGGAGTAAGGAGGACTGCAATGATATCCTTCTTGATGTCCTTCTGGTCTTCAGGATGGAGAGTTTTGAATTTCTGTAGCATGACTCTTGTAAATTAGAATGGGTCGCGTTCCCCTCCCGGAACGCGACCCAATGCCATTATCTGATGACCAGGTTGGTGATTGCCCCAGTCGCTGCGCCGATGACCATTCCCTTCTTTGCTCCAATGGGGCCGGCAATTGCCATGCCTACTACATAGCCAGTCAAGGCATACTCCAACACCGAAACGGTGCCACCGTTGATCTCTGCCATTTGTTGTTCAGTCAGTGTGTTCATTTTTATCCTTTTGTTGATTGTTAGTTTGCTAACTAGCATTTGCTAGATTAGGATTATTGGTGTTATGACTGAATTAAGGTGAGGCAAGAAAAAAAATCACGCAGACGTTACTTTTTTTTATGTCGTCGCAGAAGGGATTGGATTTTTTCTCAGATTTGGGCTCCGATGGCGGCAGTCAGTTGAGCGATCAGGCTACGCCAATGGGAAGGTTGGTTCAGGAGGATGGCTTGATTGACTTCAATCTCGAGCCCCACATATCCGGATGAATGGAGTAAGGTACGCAGGGCTGTGGTGTGTCCATCGTCGGTGCCGGAGTAAGGCTGATTGAATGCGATCCTGAGGGTGGGGTCACTTTGTTTTAAATGGTGCAAAATGGACTGTGCGAATCGAGCTTCCAGGGGCCGTTTGGGGTCAAACAGAATGCCGACATCAATCATGCGCTCATGTCCGTATAGAAAAGGAGTAAAGGTGTGAACTGAGACATGGAGAGCGAGGTTGTTTGGGTGGGTCAGTGCTGCTTCTATGAGTTCCCGGCAGTGACGCCGAAAAGGTTCGTAGTGGCTGCGCACAATCAGATCCTTATCTGCATGGGACAATGGGGCGGTAAACTGACTCCAGATCTCCGGATTGTCCAACGAGCGATTCAGTTCCACGAGCAATCTGGAGCAATCCCCTGGTACGCAGGGGCAGTTCAGTTTTGCGGCGATGCGAATGGCAATTTCGGCCGCACCCGGATCCCAGCCCCGGTGTGTTTCGAGCAGATCGTGTGCCTCCTGGGATGAGAATAAAAATGCCCAACGTTGTGGAATTGTGTGAACTGCATGTTCACAGCTGACGACAACGCTGCGATGTTTAAATGTAGGCATCAGCCTCCGAATAAATCGCCTTTGTGCAAGCAATCGGCTAGCTGGTGATAGACCTCACGCAATTTTACTGGAGAGGTTTCCTTGCCCACTTGTTTGCGGATGCGGCGGCTCAGGCATCCTTTGCGCAAAATGAATTCAATAGTTTTGCGCCATTCTGCGGTGGGGGTGCTGACTTTGGCGAGCAGGTGCCAGAGAATATCACCCACAGATGCGGGTTTTTCTGCCGACATACCCAACGCGCGGAGGTACTCTTCATTGCGTACAGTGTAGTCCTCTGCTGTGGTGATGCAGTTGAGGAAGATTTCCTCTAAATCGGTTACCATCAACTTTTTCTGAAGCTCGTAGCTAGCCAGGTTTTCGTTGACTAAAGCCCGCAGGATTGAGGTGATAAAGTGAAGAATGGCCAAATCAGCGGCTGGGCACTCCTGGATGTCGAGTACTCTGATCTCGATGGTGTTACGGCTGAAGCGGGGAATGGCTCCGCGTGCGTTGACCCATTCATCGTGGAGCACGCCGTCGGGGTCATGGGGTGCCAGATCTTTGTAAATACGCTCCAGGATTTCCTGTTCATATTGGGCGCGGGAAGAGACGCGTTCAGGAATTACATGACCAGTTATACTGGGAATGCGTGCGCAGTTTTGACGGTAGGCCTCAAGGCGCATGTCCAACTTAGCAGCCCGCTTACCCTCCGCAAAAGGTGAGCTTGCTGCCAAAGCCGGAAGAATGGGCAGAATCAAGCGGATTGCGGTGTGCAGCTTTTTGAACTCATTATCGTCGCGAAAAGGAAGGTTGAGGTGAGTTGACTGAAGGTTGGACCATCCATGACCTCTACAATCAAAAATCCGATTGAAGGTTTCGTAGACGGTTTTATCGCCATGTGGCCAGAGTTTTGTCTCCGTAAGCGGATTCATCCACGGATGCATAGCTGTGGGAAGTAGACAGCAAGTGTACTCGCTGAGCATTCGGTTCAGGAATCGAACTTCCTCTTGAAACAAGTTATCCAGTCCAGTCAATGTGCGGCTGGGACCATCGGTTTTCAATTCAATCACATGAAGCACCAGTTCGTTGGACCAGCGCAACGAGCCATGCTTAACTTCATTTTTGCGATCCATACCTATGGCATGCACAATCTTGTCTGCAATGGGCCGCACATTCAGTGTGGCAGCATCAACAATCATATATTCAAGCTCGACGCCGAAGCGTTCGAATAGACCGAAAGTAGAGTTAGGCATGATAAAATCTATTGAGTGCGGGATTCGCCCCTGCGTTCAAGGCGCTTTCTGAAAACATCCATAATGGTATCGTACAGTTCGTCTTTGATGATTTCATCCTCAACGCCTGCCTCGATGCTAGGGTTGTCATTGACTTCTATAACGCATGCCTTGCCGTTGATCATTTTCAAGTCCACGCCATAGAGGCCGTCTCCAATTGCATTTGCAGCTTTTAATGCGGTTTGCACTACTGTTTCCGGTACATCAGACAATGCCACCGTGTCTGCCCGCCCATAGCTTTCGTTGCCTTTTTTTGGAGTGGTCGTAGATTTGCCAATGGCCACGGGCCATGTAGTAGCGACAGGCATACAATGGTTTGCGGTCGATGATTCCTATCCGCCAATCAAATTCTGTGGGCACAAATTCCTGAGCGATGATTAAGTCTGACTTCTCCAGAAGTTGCTGGATCGCTGTTTCATATTCTTCTTTGGTTTTAACTTTCACTACACCTTGTGAAAATGAGGAATCAGGTTGCTTCAAAATGCATGGCAAACCCAATTGCATCAGTACAAGGTTCTTATTGTCCTTGTGAACGATGACCGTCTTTGGAGCATTGATTTTGTGGCGTTCAAAAGTCTCTGCCAGGAAGACTTTGTTGGCACAACGGATAATCGAATCCGGGTCGTCAATGACCACAAGACCTTCTGACTGCGCCCGTCTGGAAAATCGGAATGTGTAGTTGTTGACTACCGTGGTGCTGCGGATGAAAAGTGCGTCATACTCGGCGATGTGCCCATAATCATCGCGTGTGATTATCTCAGCTGCTATTGACTGAGCTTCTGCTGCGCGTATGAAGCGCTGTAAGGCTTTGTCATCAGATGGGGGAGTCCGGTCGCTCGGATCAGCCAATATGGCCATGGAAAACCTGGGTTGAGTTCTACGACGAACCTGTAAATTGCCACGGCTGAAGTATTCCCGGGCATAATCAACGACGGTTTCCTGATGTTCTGCCGGAATCCCGGAGGCTGAGATCAGGCTCATGCCGGACAGCTCCCATCTGCTTTCCGCAGTTTTGTTGAACTCAGCACGCAATAGTGGGGCAGGGAACAGATTGAACAGTTGCCTGGCCAATCGCTCATAGCGCTTCGCCACGTTACGCGAGAAGTAAATCGAGAGCGTAAAGTGATCGGATTGGAGTGGTGCCAGGCTCTTCTGGATCAGGTCATCAAGCTCACTGGAAATAGCCCTGAAAATAGACGATGTTTTGAGGTCTTGAATGGTGGTGATCCTCGGCAGCGGACGGTGACCGCGGGCTTCCGCCAACAGTGAGACGTAGTACCCGCCGCTCTGGTAGCGGTAGTGTCTGCAGAGGTTATATACCCTACACGAGCGCATGCGCAGAAATTGCGGGTCGGTCAGGTATTGCCTGGCAGAGACAACAGTAACTCCTGATACGTCAAACTTCCAACGTTCAGGATTATCAACAACGAACAAAATATGGTTCATGACTGGGGTTCGATGAGCAGAAGATTGGCATCATAGGTGAGGACGCCAAGCAGAATCGCATTTATCAGGCGGTCAATTTGTACCCAATACCGCTGACTGTCAGCCAATGGGTTACGGCTATATGGATCGGAAATATGCACGGACTTCTGTTCTCTGTCGTAGCCGGTAAGTAGTACGAAATGCCCCTCCGGTTCACCTGCGAGATCGTCATCAATGTTGCTGGCTGGATCAGCACGTTTATCGCGGTACAGGAATGTTGAGCTCAGCCCGGTCAAAATGGGAATGCCCCTTCGCAAATACTTGCGCAGGAGTGAACCATTCAGGTCGGCCATTCTTACTTGTCCCCCAAGATCGCAAAAATCAATATAGGCCTGCATCGCCTGGCGAAGCTTTGGCTTGTGTTTGTGGTTTAGGCTGGCCCGTAGTTTTGTTGCCAACTCGGCTGGTTTTGCCGGAAACCAGGTCGGATCAAAGATTCTGAGATTATAGCTGTATATGCGTGCTTTAAGCCCTTGTTTCAAAGCGTGATTTCCAAGCATTACGGCAAATGTTCCACCGTTGTGTACAGTTTCCACTTGATGGATTATATCGCGCAAGGAAGCTTCAATTCCGTAGTAATTGTAAATGGCATGCAGGCAGGTGGGTCCGCAGGAGGTCTCGGTGGGTTGCGGCGAAATCTCGACTGTAATGTTTTTGATAGGCGGTGCATCCATGTCAGTTGCGGGAAAAACCATTTGCGCAATTACAACTATCCATTAACGAGAATGCTATGCAAGTGTTTCTCTCATTCGTCCTTATATCGTTGACCGGGATATTGTTTCAAGGTTGTGGCTCCGGCTCAAAAGTCGAAGCTCCGGTTACCCCGGATGCAGACGTACATACGTGGCTTCCCCTCGAACTGGGAGGGCATAATATTGAGGTGCAGGTGGCCATTACTCATGGTGAGCAAAGACGCGGTTTGATGTTCCGGGATAGTTTGGGAGCGCATCAAGGCATGCTGTTTGTCTATCGCCAACCTCAAGCCATGAGCTTTTGGATGGCCAATACCAGAATCCACCTTGATATCGGTTTTTTTGATGTCGATGGTGTTTTACAGGAGGTCCATCAAATGGTTGCTGGTGATACAACACCCACCCAATCAATGGGCAACAATCTCAGCTTTGCGTTGGAAATGAACCGTGGCTGGTTCGCTGCCAATAATGTGAGTGTGGGAGCTCAGTTGGATATCGGCAAACTGGCACAGGCGCTACGCCGCCGGGGGGTGGATCCACGCGAGTTCGGTTTGCATACAAGATAAGTGACAGTCCCCTATCCACCGGAGGGGTAGAAATATACCCGAAGGTGCGGCTAATTCTTTTGCGTAGCTCTCGAGGGTAATCAGTCCACGCGGACTGGAACTGTCAGTGGGGCAAACCCCGGAGCCTCAACAAACAAACTGCCTCTGCCTGGTGAGCCTCCCTCCACGGATGCACTGACGGAGCGCGCACCAGCCGGAATGATCACCTCTGGCATGATAATACTCGAGGGGATGTCAGTTGTCACATCCAGTCGGAGACCACCTGCTGGAGCTGGAAAATCTATACCAAAGATCAGCATGTCAGCATCCCCGGAGGTGAGTTGCAGATTGCCAGGGCGTACCGAAATCCGACCGGCATCTATGCGAAAACTTCCGACTGGAAGATCGCCTGCTGGAGTACGGACTACCGCCGCGTAGCTGCGCCCGGCCGGCAAAGGTGGTACCGTAAATTCTATGGAATTAGGTGAGCGTACTACTGTGGGGGCTGGATTGCCATCAAGTACCACAACATCCTCAGAGGTGAAACCATTGCCCACAAGCGCCACAGTAGCCCCCACCGGACCGCGTTCATTGACCAATTGAATAGCGAATCGGGTGATCAATTCTGCCGTGAAAATACGTCCGGCATCCTGTGTACTAAAGCGGGTCACAGTTCTGCGTACTCCATTCTGCAGTGTGTCGTAGTGCAAAATAAAATAATACCGCGCTTCTGCCAATCCTGCTGGCATTCTGTAGTCGAACCGGAAAGTACGCGGGCTACCTTCAACAGACTGCATCGGGAAAGTCTCGCCATTGATTACAATCTCGGCACGTTCACTACCTGCAATGACACTGACTCCAACCGGAATGTTGGCAGAGAAGCTGAATGTGTACAGGCCCGAAGCGTTCTGTGGAATCAACGTTGGCGTGTAATTGTTAAAGACCCGGCTCTGGCAACCTGCCAGCAGGGTAACAATCATCGCAGTGAAAACGAAAAGAGAAAATTTGAATGGATTCATGGCGGTATATGCGCTTGCCTTTGCAAATAAACATCTACCATAGGCCCAAGGTTGACCAATCTGCAAGAAAAAGCTGAAAATCAGGAGCTTCCACCAAAAGGACTGTATTGTCACATCCCATTTTGTGCCACCAGTTGTGACTTCTGCAATTTTTATCAAAAAGCCCCGCAGCGGTCGGAGTTGGATAAATTCCTGACAGGAATGGAGTTGGAGTTTTCCCAGCGCAAACAAGATCTCTTCGATGCGCAAACGGTTTTTTGGGGTGGTGGCACTCCTGGTCTGTTGATGGCCAGGGACTTGGAGCGTTTGGGTAGCAGTATGCTGCAATACCTGAAACACCCTCCGTCTGAATGGACGGTCGAGTTGGCCCCATCCACTGTAAAAGCTGATAAATTGCAATCCTTGCTGCGCATGGGTGTCAATCGGCTGTCCATGGGGGTGCAGAGTTTCAGTCCGACCACCTTGGAACGTTTGGGCCGTCAACACTCCTCGCAACAAGTTTACAAAGCCTACGACTTGATGCGACAGCAGGCAGGGTTTGCAGTGAATTTCGACCTGATCTTTGCTATCCCGGGACAAACTTTAATGGAATGGGAGCAGGATCTATTAGCGGCCATTAAGCTCCGCCCTGAGCACATTTCAACTTATTGCCTTACTTTTGAAGAGGACACCGCCCTTTGGGTGAAATTGCAAAAAGGGCTGGTCAAACGCCGCTCGGAAGATGAGGAGGCTAAGTTTTATACTCTCACTTGGGACATTCTGGACGCCCATGGCTATGGTCAATACGAGGTGTCCAATTTCGCGCTTCCGGGTCACGCTTGTCGCCATAATTTGCACACTTGGGAAATCGGTGAGTGGGTAGGGTGTGGTCCATCGGCTTCTTCTCAAATCCATGGTTGGAGGCGCACGCATCCACACTCGATGCAAGAGTGGTTGCAGGGACTGGCGACCGGTGTCATGCCTTGGTTTGACGAGGTGCGCTTGACCGATTCAATTTTGGCAACTGATGCCCTGGTCTTTGGATTGCGCTGTAATGCCGGTATCCATCTTACCCGCTTGCAACAACGGTTTACATCAATCGATTTCAGCCTATTCGAACCCGTACTGAATGATCTGGTTGCAGAGGGGTTATTGAGTAGAAACCATTCGCTGTATCAACTTACCCCAGCCGGTAGGTTGCTCGCAGATGCGATTGGGAGTGAATTAATCGGCGTGATTTGAGGCACGCCAGTGACTAGGTACAACCCAATCACATTTTCCTGAATTATTGCGATTCATCTTCCTCGCGCCAACCAAATTGGACCAGTACCCAAGTCTGTAATTGAATCCATAAGGGCAAACAGATAGCAATTGTAATCGCGTTCAATAGCCCAAACCCAAAAGCATGAGCCCAGAAACGCACGGTGGTTAGTTCCAGCCACAGCGAAAGCGTGTGCCACACCAAAAAAGCACAGCTATTGCAAAGGATGGCGATGATAGTCAGATGCCAAACTTGTTCTCGTCGCGTTTGTGTGCGTAGTAAGGCTAAGGATAACCAGATGAGCAGCCACAGAAACAAAACTCTTCCCGGTGCGACCGGAGCCCATGCTTCAGTCATTGCCCCCAGTACCGCAGTCAGAGTCAAACTAAATCCTAGTGGCAGCAAAAATA
Source organism: Verrucomicrobiota bacterium (assembly GCA_021208135.1). Classification (GTDB taxonomy): domain Bacteria; phylum Verrucomicrobiota; class Verrucomicrobiia; order Opitutales; family Oceanipulchritudinaceae; genus JAJOKB01. The sequence goes on from JAJOKB010000032.1 coordinate 16,686, forward strand.
CAGGTACTATCAACGTTAATGCTGGAACCCACAACCAAATCCCTAAAGGCGCAATCAGGTGATTCAAGTCCCGGATTAACCACAGCAATCCTCCGTTCAGCAAAAACATCAGAACAAAGATTTGATTGACTGAAATCCTGGCCATTTCTCAGGTCAGTTCTCAGGTTGAATTGGAATGAGCACAGCGACTTCTCGCAACCCGAGTAGGCGTTCATCCAATATGACATCGCCAATTCTAAATAAACCATTCGGTTCGGTTTCCAAATAATGTACCCAGCCCAGAGTCAACCCGTCGGGAAAACTTCCGCCTAGACTGGAAGATACCAATCGCACTCTTCCACCTGAGGCGACCCGCACGTCGGAAGGTACATTTGAAACCCTGCCAACGGGTTTGGCCAGTCCATCCATGGCGGCTCCTTGGAATTGAAGGGGTCTGGTATCCCCCTGGATATGGGCTGCCACTCGAAAACCACGATTGCTGATCAACTCAACCGTTGAGGTATAGGTATGCACATCGCGAATTCGTCCGACAACCCCGCCCGAGAAAACAACAGCTTGCCCAGGCGCGATTCCGTGAAATGAACCTTTTCTGAGTATCAGTATATGCCACCAACTGTTCAGCTCTCTTTGTGCTACCCGGGCAACTTCGAATCTGAATCCTTCCGGTCTCTCCAAATTCAGTATTTGCTCCAATCGCTGTACTTCGTTTTCCAGATGCCGGAACTCCTGATTCCTCAGCTCATAGGCAGCGTTGAGCCTGGCCAAGTTCATGCCTAGTTCAATGAGTTGGGATCGGGTGTGCGCACGCGCTACCCAATAGTCCTGTAAATCGCGCAAATATGACATGCCAGCCAATGATGGCGCCTGAAACTCTGCAAATACTCTTTTCTGCAACAGTTTGATGCCAAATGGTAAAAACCACCAAACAATAACAAACAACCCGAAATACAGGATGGCTCGCTGAGGACTGTTCGGACGCCTGGGAGGCATCTTCGCTTAGGCCTTGTTCTTAAGGAGCCAATGGAGGTTTTGCAGTACCACACCTGTGCCATTTGCAACGGCACTCAGTGGGTCTTCCGCAACAATGACCGGCAATCCGGTAGCGTCGCTCAATAACCGATCCAAATTGCGGATCAGAGCACCACCGCCCGCAAGCACGAATCCGCGGTCAACAAGATCGGCCGAAAGTTCGGGTGGGCAGCGTTCAGGGCACTGCGGACCAACTCCACAATAGAACTAATTGTATCCCCCAGGGCTTCGCGGATTTCCTGTGATGAGATATGCAATGTTTTAGGCAATCCCGCTACTGAATCGCGGCCTTTGACCTCCAGTGTCAATTCCTCATCCAATGGCGCGGCCGAACTATCCGCATCTTGATCTCCTCAGCCGTGCGTTCACCAATGGATAGATTGTAGGCACGCTTCATGTAATTGAAGATGGCCGCATCCAATTCATCTCCGCCAACCCGAATGGATTTTGTATACACCACGCCCGACAGGGAGATAATCGCAACTTCAGTGGTCCCGCCCCCAATATCAACAATCATGTTTGCCGTGGGTTCGTCAATCGGCAGCCCAACTCCTATCGCCGCAGCCACCGGCTCCTGTAACAATCGGACCTCCCTCGCACCAGCGTGATAGGCGCTTTCTTTAACTGCCCGGCGTTCGACTTCGGTGATTCCGCTCGGCACTGCGACCACAACCCTTGGCGGAACAAAACGTACCGAGCTATTCACTTGCTTAATGAAGTAGCGCAGCATTGCCTCGGTGATTTCGAAGTCTGCGATAACACCGTCTTTCATCGGCCTGAGTGCGGTTATGTTGAGCGGCGTTCGCCCCAACATTTTCTTTGCCTCAATTCCCACCGCAACTACCTCACGGGTATCGTTGTTGACAGCTACCACGCTCGGCTCGCGCAGCACGATCCCTTTGTCACGCACGTAAACCAAAGTGTTTGCTGTGCCTAAATCGATGCCGATGTCGTTTGAGAAAAATCCGAATGCTTTGCCGAACATATTGCGAATCTTCTCACTAATCTGCTCAGTGTCAAAGTGTTTCAGCGCTGCGGCAGGGACAATCTTTTCGCTATCCGCATGAGCTTCTTGCCGGAAATCCTGAACCGAAAGGGGCCACGCCAAACTGAGTTGACCACATTTTTGTGCTGATAGAAATCTATATTGTTCTGAATCGACTCCAATGTCGTGCAACGCCCTATCAAATTCAGCAATCGCCTTTCAGCGTGCAATACGTTGCCTCCCAAAATCCAAAGCATTGGCAACATTAGGTGATAATGGAGAAAAACCGTGCGCTTGATCAGGTGTGCTTCAAAATCATCGATACTTATCTCGAAAAAATTCGCAATATTGTTCTTGAAATGTCTGCGCTTTACTCATGACGGGATGAAACCCTGAAAACTGATCCATTAGACTGGCACCATTTAGAGATATCTCTGAGCCCATTATGCGCAACAAATCGTGGAATTTGCCGCTTGTCGATAGTTTTGTTTTGTAAAAAAGCAAAGCGTAAACAGGAGTCTGTGCTTTTACTGAAAATTCAAACTAATACCCACTGGACAGTGATCGGAGCCTTTAACCGCAGGCTCTATCCATGCGTCGCGCAATCTGGGCTTTAATTCTGCACTGATACAGCAGTAGTCTATACGCCAGCCAACATTTCTGGCGCGTGCGCCTGAGCGGTAACTCCACCATGAATACTGGCCCGGTTGATCGCAAATCAGACGGAAACTGTCTATAAATCCTGCCTTCAGGTGCAGTTCAAAGCTGTTTCTTTCTTCGTCGGTGAAGCCTGCATTGCGCCTATTATTGCGCGGATTAGCCAAATCAATTTCCTTGTGGGCGACGTTCAAATCCCCGCAAAAGACCACGGGTTTATTCGCATTCAAGCGCTTACAGTGCTCCCTAAATGCTATATCCCACGTGCCAATGCGGTATTCGAGCCGCGATAGGTCATTCCTTGCGTTGGGGGTGTACACATTCACGACGTAGCATTGAGGGAATTCCGTCGTGATAACCCTTCCTTCCAGGTCGCCTTCGGTTTCTCCGATCCCAGTGGTCACGGTTAGCGGGGTGCTTTTCGTCAGCGTCAATGTTCCACTGTAACCTGCCTTTTGCGCAGGATTCCATACTGGTTCCCAAGTGTCTCCGAAAGCCTCCTTTGGCCATTGTTCTTCGCGGCATTTTATTTCTTGGAGGCAAACGATTTCCGCCTCGCAGTTTTTTAGCCATTCGCCCAGCCCTTTATCCCAACAGGAGCGTATGCCATTCACATTCCAGGATACGATTTTCATCTCGGCTTTTTCCTGGCAATCAAGGATTTGCCATTGCTGCGACGTTGAAGGCGCCGCTTGAGCTTCGACCTCTGGTCCGCGCGCACAATGTAGCCCGCGCAAGATGCACTCCCGCATCGGCAGGGATGATCCAAAAAATGGGCAATGTCATATCCATAATCAAAACTTAGTTCCTCAGATTTGGAAATATCTCGCAATGCATACATGAACAATCGGTCGTCTTCATTCACCACTTCGCAATTAGGATCACAGGAGTGATTGCACAAACGGGCAGGATTCCACTCGAAGTTGCCGTCCAGATCATGGTTGTCATTGAGTTCAAAAATGTACACCGAAGCGCCGCCGGTGCGTTGCGCCTGTTCCATTAAAGCCAAACCTCTTTGGGTGGATTCTTCCTTGCTGATCAATTCCCCTACGTACTCGACGATACGCGTTCCGGCCCTGATGGCACGCCGCGCAAACAACCCTTTACCGTGGATGGGGGATTCGCGGACTTCGCAGTGTTGATTTACTTTTCTCAACAGTTTTTGCCTCCGCTTTCATGGGCTATGTCAAGCTTTCGATGCAAAACCTTTTGGGTGGCTATGGTGCCATTTCCAGGCTGTGGCCACAATTTGCTCAATTTCCGGGAATGCCAGTTGCCAATTTAACTCTGTGCGTGCTTTGGTGGCATCTGCGTACAGGGCAGGGGGGTCGCCAGCTCTGCGTTCACCGAATGAGAACGGCACCTTCAGCCCACTTACTTTCTCTACTGTCCGAATCACCTCCAGAACAGATGCCGGTACACCAGTCCCCAGATTGTAGAATAAGTTGGCTCCGGGTTTCTCAAGTTTTGGAAACACTGAAATATGGGCACGTGATAGTCGTCTACGTGAATATAGTCACGCAAACAGGTGCCGTCAGGAGTAGGGTAGTCGTTGCCAAATACTGTCAGCGCTGGTCCAGTACCCATGGCTGCCGCTATTGCCAAGGGTATCAAGTGGGATTCCGGTGTGTGATCTTCACCAATGGCACCGTCCGTCGCTGCTCCCGCAGCGTTAAAATAGCGGAAGGCAGCAAAACTCAGTCCATAGGCATGCGCACATGACTGTAACATGCGTTCCATATCCAATTTCGTTTGACCGTAAGGATTGATTGGTCTTTGCGGTAAATTTTCCGTGATCGGCATCTTTTCCGGTATGCCATAGGTGGCACAGGTTGAACTGAATACGAATTTATTCACTCCCCTTGCCCGCATCGCTTTTAGCAAAGCTACCGGACGGGCAAGATTGTTGTCGTAGTACTTAAGTGGCTCTTTTACCGACTCTCCAACATAGGCGTAGGCTGCAAAATGCATCACAAGTTCAATACATTCTTTGGCTAAAATTTCCTCCACCCGGGTCCGGTCTCCTAAATCCGCCTCGTAAAGGGTACATCCTTTTCCACCGCATCACGGTGACCGAAAACCAGATTATCAAGCACCACCGGGCGGTGCCCGCTGGCTTTTAGCTGCCTTACACAGTGGCTACCTATGTAGCCCGCTCCTCCAACGACCAATACATTCATTATCAGCAGAGTGGTCGCCAGAATTTCTTTTATCCAGCAAAAAAAAGCCTCCGTGTCTCAAGCGGAGGCTTTTTTTTAATGTGCACTTTCAAGTGCGGTCTGTCTCTATCTCTTGTCTCTATCCAATGTGTGACCCGCAGGGAGCTTTTCCCGGAAAAAGGGTCACAGTAAAAAGTCATTAACCAATGCCAGCTCTCGCTTCAATGCGAGATGCGGGGGATGCCCTGCGCCGACGTATTGGAATCCTTTTCGCTTCGTCGTGCGCGCGAATAATGAATTTCTCCACCCTGCGCTCCATGTAGCGTGATAAATCTTCCAGAGGTTTGCGTGGAAATGCCGCTAACCCAGCCAGCTCCCTTCTCAGTGGTGCAGAAGATACGAAATCCTGCACGGCGTACGCATCGCACCCGTGCACCATATCACCAATTTCGCGCAATTCTCTCAAGGTGTGCATGCCCGGAACCACTGTGGTGCGGAATTCGTGCCGAATGTTTGAGTTTTTAATCGCCCAAATGCTGTCACGAATCAGCTCCGTGTCCACTCTGCGCCCTGCAACTTGTGCGTAATTAGCCGAAGGGGCCTTCACGTCCATCGCGATGAAATCCAACAACCCTTCTTGCATCAACTCACGGAGCATTTCAGGGTTTGATCCATTGGTCTCCAGTTTGATCAATAGTCCAAGGTGCCGGATCCTGCGGATGAAAGCAGGCAACTCCTTGTGAATTGTGGGCTCACCTCCAGTGATTACCACCGCTTCGAGATTGTTGCCTTTGTTGCGCAAAAACTCCATCACCACTTCTTCCGGTATCACAGGACCAAAACAGGCCGGCTCGACCAGTTCCGCGCTCTTGCAGTAAGGACACCGAAAATTGCAGCCTTGCAAATAGACCACCGCAGCCGCTTTTCCGGGGAAATCGATCAATGAGTGTTTTTTGCAGTCCGCCGATGTTCATTATCAGTTTTGGTTAAGATATTCGTGCTCTTTAATTAGATATACTTAAGTCTGAAGCAGGGATGGCTGGCAAGCAGAAACATTAGAAAAATTAATCTTATGAAGTTATGTGATTAGTAATTTGAATGTGTGTGATTAGTTTTTTGAGTCCATATGATCTAATCCGGCAGCTTAATAAGCCTTTCTCTGTCTGTGTACATTGAGAATAAAGCGCCGAAACCCAGTAATGAAAACGGCTTTCCGAGATCAATCAAACACGGTACGTAACCATTGTTTCTTCATCTGCCTTTCTGGCCCTTTTCCGGACAGTCCATATACGCACTCCCGCCCCCAAACACCCCCTTTCCGGACAGTCCATATACGCGCGCCCGCCCCAAGCGCCCCTTTTCTGGACAGTCCATTATCTTGCATGGCTCCACGCCTTCC
>JAJOKB010000037.1 GCA_021208135.1 Verrucomicrobiota bacterium
GAGGAAGCCCTGCCGCTGACGATGTTGCCGAGTCCCGCCGAAGGCGAAAGAAGGAAAGCTGAGCGGTCTTCAAGTTAATTTTTTCCAAAACAGCGTTTCCAACCGAAGGTCGCGTTTGTTTTATTGGCTATGTTTGCAGTGACTGTCGCATTTGAATACCTGGTAAGCTCCTATCTAATTGTGGGCTTGCTTTTGGTGTTCGGCTTGTGGCTTTACTACGATCGTCGCGATAGCCGTTATTATGACCGTCGGCGCAGGCGGCGTTGCTTTCATTGCGTCAAGTGCGGTCATTTGTATTCCAGCAACAAAGCTGGACAAAAAATCAATTGTACCGAATGCGGATTTGCCAACCCGCCACTTCGCTTCTAGATTCCATCCTTTTTCAACAATTCGCCATGTCTCAAGTTTTAGCAGTTCTGGATTTCGGATCCCAATACACACAGGTGATAGCCCGCCGCCTGCGTGAATGTCAGGTTTACTCCAAAGTTTACCGCTTTGATGTTGCTCCTGAGCAATTACAGAAGGATGGCGTGCGCGGCATTATTTTGTCAGGTGGTCCCTCCAGCGTTTTTGCCCACAACGCACCCATGCCGAATAAGGGCTTGTTTGACCTTGGAGTTCCGGTGCTGGGGATTTGCTATGGCATTCAATTGCTGGGTCGACTGCTGGGTGGTGAGGTTGCCAAGAGCAATGCCCGCGAGTATGGTCGCGGTACGCTCACTATTGACCAACCGGGAGCCCTTTTTGCCGATTTACCCGGAACCATTCAAGTGTGGAACTCGCATGGAGATAAGCTGACCGCACTGCCTCCCGGTTTTAAGGCTGTGGCACACACGGAAAACAGCGACTTTGCCGCTATTGAGCACCCCGAAAAGCGGTTTTTTGGCCTCCAGTTTCATCCTGAGGTTTTCCACACAGAACGGGGGGTGGATATCATTCGCAACTTTGTTTTTGGCATCTGTGGATGCACGGGTGATTGGACCATGGCTAATTACATCGAAGCCGCCATTGACCGGATTCGCTCTACCGTGGGTGACAAACGCGTCATTTTGGGACTCAGTGGTGGTGTGGACAGTTCCGTGGCTGCGGCCCTTATTCATCGGGCTATTGGTGATCAACTGACTGTGTTTTTGTCGATAATGGCGTGCTTCGCAAAGGCGAGCGCGAGGCTGTGCGCAAGCTATACGGGGATCACTTTCAAATCAATCTCGTGGTGGTCGATGCCGTGGACCTGTTCCTTGACCGGCTTGCAGGGGTCACTGATCCAGAGCGCAAACGCAAAATCATTGGCAACACCTTCGTTGAAGTTTTTGAGCAGGAGGTAGAGAAGATCGGAGAGGTCGATTTTCTCGCCCAGGGTACGATTTATCCTGATATCATTGAGTCCGTTCCTATCGAGGGTAACCCCGCTGCAATGATCAAGAGTCACCACAATGTGGGTGGTCTTCCCGAGCGCATGCGGCTGAAAATTCTCGAACCGCTGAATCAATTGTTCAAAGATGAAGTGCGTCGATTGGGGGAGGAACTGGGTCTTCCGCGCGAAGTCGTTTGGCGTCAACCTTTCCCAGGACCCGGCCTGGCAGTGCGCGTTATTGGCGAAGTGCGCCGCGAGTACCTGGAAATTTTGCGCGAGGCCGATTACATTCTGCTCGAAGAAATGAAGAAGGCAGACTTGTACTACAAAGTGTGGCAGAGTTTTGCTGTATTTCTGCCTGTGCGCACCGTCGGCGTGATGGGCGATGAACGCACCTATGACTTTGTTGTCGCTCTCCGAATCGTGGAGAGTATTGATGCCATGACTGCTGACTGGGCACATCTGCCTCACACACTGTTGCAAAAGATTTCCAATCGCATCATCAATGAGGTCAAGGGTGTGAACCGCGTGGTCTTGGATATCAGTTCCAAACCGCCCAGCACTATTGAATGGGAATAGTCAATGGATGTTGTTCCGCAAATTCCCCTCTTATCGGCTGGCGACTCAGGCTTGTTCGAGAAGTTGCGCAGTTTTAATGACGATGCAGCGGTAGACCCACAGATAGCTTCGGTCGTTCAGGGTATTCTCGCAGATGTACGAACTCGGGGCGATGAGGCAGTCATTGAATACACCCGTAGATTTGACGGGTGGGATGCTACCGCCGATCAATTGCGTATTCCTGCGGAGCAAATCACTGCCGCCATGCACGCCTTGGCACCCTCGGATCGCGCCGCCATTCTGGAGGCCATTGACTGCGTTGAAAGTTTTCACAAAATGGGGTTGCCGCGCAATTGGCTCGGCCAAAATCCGCATGGAGCACAGGTGGGCGAGCGCTGGTATCCGATCGAGCGCGTCGGGATATATGTGCCTGCTGGCAATGTGCCCCTGGTATCAACTGTGGTCATGACCGCAACCTTGGCCAGGCTCGCCGGGGTACCGCAAATCGCGGTTTTTACCCCTGCCGGCAAAACAGGCGCTATCAGTTCACAGATGCTCGCTTGTCTGGCTTTAAACGGAATCAGTGAAGTTTATGCCGTTGGGGGAGCGCAAGCCATTGCAGCCATGGCATTTGGAACTGCAACTATCCCCCAAGTATGCAAAGTGATGGGTCCTGGCAATGCTTACGTGGCAGAGGCTCAACGTCAGGTATTTGGGCAAGTCGGGATCGATTTGCTCCCAGGCCCGAGCGAGGCCTTGGCATACGCCGATTCGTCTGCAGACCCAACCTACCTCGCCGCTGATTTACTGGCTCAAGCTGAACACGGCAGTGGCAAAGAAAAGATTTACTTGGTCAGTGATTACCTGCCATTGTTTGCCAAGGTTTCAGCCGCTATTGCCGATCAATTGCCGCAGCGGAAACATGCTGCAGCCATCCGCAAGGTATTGGCAAAGAACACGGTATTTGTTCATAGCGACGACGAACAAGTGGCAGTCAAAATCATCAATTATATAGCGCCTGAACACTTTGAACTGCACGTGGCCGCCGAACGCATTGAAGGGTTATTGGATAAAATCACTACAGCCGGCGCTATTCTCTGCGGTCATTATACGCCAACAGTTTTAGGTGATTTTACTGCAGGACCCAGCCACACACTTCCCACCTCGCGGACTGGCCGGTTTTTCAGTGGCCTGAAAATTACCGACTTCATGCGCAGGAGTAGTATCGTGCAGTACAATAGCGAAGCCTTGGAAAAGGCCCGTCCGGTCATTGCCGCATTTGCGCGCCTCGAGGATCTCGACGGGCACGGTCATTCCATGGAAATTCGATTTTCCTGAAATCACTCATGACAATCCCTGAATTTGATCCGCAGCAGCTAGCGCTGCCGCATATACGCTCACTTCAAGCCTACGTGCCCGGTGTGCAGCCAGTTGGTGGAGGATGGATAAAGTTGAATACCAATGAGTTGCCCTATCCATGCAGCCCCAGGGTGGCACCCGCGGTAGCAGCTGAAATTGGCAAGCTTCCGCTCTATCCTCATCCCACCAGCATCGCATTGCGTCAGGCCATCGCTGATTATCACAATGTCAAGGCAGACCAAGTGATCGTCGGCAACGGTTCTGACGATGTGATCAATTTATTGGTCCGGGCCTACAGTAGCCCCGAAAGAGGGGTGGCGGTCACCGTTCCCAGTTATTCACTCTATCAGACCCTCATAGCCATTCAGAACGGTAAACTCCAGGAGGTTGAGTTGCCACCGTCGCTTGAGTTACCGGTGGATGCTCTGGTGGCCACTGGCGCACCCTTGTTGTTCCTTACTTCGCCGAACGCTCCAACCGGGGTGGCCTTCAGCAAGGACAGTGTCGAGTCCTTGTTGAAAAGGTTTTCCGGGATTGTAGTTCTGGACGAAGCTTACGTAGATTTTGCGCAGTGGAGCGGCGTCGAATTGCTTGCCAGCTACCCCAATCTGATGGTTACCCGCACTTTTTCCAAGAGTTACGGACTGGCTGGGCTTCGGGTGGGTTATGCGCTTGGTGACGCTCGGCTGGTCGAGCTATTGGACCGATTGCGCGATAGTTATAATGTAGATCGTCTGGCTCAAGCCGGAGCATTGGCCGCTTTGCTTGACCGCAGCTATCACGCCGAGGTTATCGCCAAAGTTAAAGCCACGCGCACAGTGTTTCTCCGCAGTCTCGCTTTGCGCGGTTGGCACACTTATCCTTCTCAAACTAATTTTGTTTTTACCCGCCCTGAGACTTCAGATGGTCAATTCGGCCTGAATATTGCTGGCAGTTTGTTCGAGCATCTTTACAACTCCCGAATTCTCATTCGCAAATTTCCCAACCATCCTTTAACTGCACCTTATTTGAGGATCAGTATCGGTACTGATGCTCAGATGGATGCACTCAACGAAATTATCGATCAATGGCAGCAAAACGCATAGCGGAGATAGTCAGAAATACCAGCGAAACCCGCATTCAGTTGCAGCTGGATCTCGACGGTAGTGGAAAGTCGGATATCAACACCGGCATTCCCTTTTTTGACCACATGTTGGTGCTCATAGCGCGGCATGGTATGATGGATTTAACCGTCCTGGCGGAAGGAGATATCGCCGTCGATTATCACCATACGGTCGAAGACGTTGGCATCGTTTTGGGACAGGCATTCAAGCAGGCTTTGGGAGACAAGTTGGGTATCCGCAGGTACGGCTTTTTCATTCTGCCCATGGATGAATGTTTAGCACGTGTGGCACTGGACTTTGGCAATCGTTCTTATCTAGTCTACGATGTGTTGGCGCGCGAAGCCTATGTCCGCGATTTCAACATTCATTTGCTGCGCGAATTTTTCCAAGGGTTTGCCAACGCCGCAGGCGCTAATCTACACCTCAAACTTGAGTATGGCGATGAACCGCACCATATTGCTGAAGCCTTGTGCAAGTGCTTTGCCAGAGCAGTGGATGCGGCTATTGCAGTGGATCCCCGTCAGGAGGGTAGTCTTCCTTCCACCAAGGGCCTGTTAACCTGAGTCAACTTGTGGATTCTCCATCATGAATAGTTTTCTACACTATGATTTCCTGGGAATGGAGGTCTGGCGTATTGTTGCGTTGGTCGTTACTCTATTCACTGGCTTTTTCGTCGGCAAGGTAGGTGCCCTGACGCTCCTGAAGACTTCCCTTGCGTTTGAGGAAAAGCAACGCCACCTAGCCGCGATCATCGCCAGTTCCCTCGGTCGCTCTGTGACTTTTCTGGCCGTTGCTCTGAGTATTCGGGTCGGCATTTTGTTCCTCAGTCTGCCAGAAGACTTTGTGCGCTTGTTTCTCACCGGTGCGGCAGTGCTGGTCGTCGTGTCGATCGGATGGACGTTGTTTAATCTGGTGGATGTCCCATACACCCTCTACAAGCGGTGGGCACAATCCAAGCAGTCCAAGCTAACAGACATGATATCCCCGCTGTTGCGCAGTAGTTTGCGCATAGCAGTGGTCATTTTGACAATTGTTCAGGTTGCCCAGGTTCTGAGCGATAAGCCCATCACTTCAGTAATTGCTGGTTTGGGGATCGGGGGTCTGGCCGCTGGCATTGGCAGCTCAGGACTCGCTAAAACACTTGTTTGGATCTATAGTTATTTTCTCGGATCGACCTTTTGAAGTTGGCGATCGTCTGCAAGTGGATGGCGTCGATGGTCCTGTTGTGGAGGTTGGCTTCAGATCCACCAAAATCCGTACTCTCGACGGACACTTGGTAACCATTCCCAACGGTGAGCTTGTTAATAAGAATATCGTCAATATTGCGAAGCGACCCTACATTAGGCGCACACTCAATGTCACGATCACATACGACACACCTCCTGAGAAAGTTGAAGAGGCCCTGGCCATTCTCAAGTCCATGCTGGACAATCATGAGGGGATGGATCCGGCCTTCCCGCCACGGGTCGTTTTCAATGAATTCAACAGCACTTCCCTGAATATTTTGGTCATTTACTGGTACCATCCGCCTGACTTCTGGAAATACATGGCATTCACCGAACGCTTTAATATGGAGCTATTGCGTCGTTTCGGCGAGGCCGGTATCGTATTTGCCTCCACGCAAACCTTGCACTTGGCAGGAGATCCCAAGCGCCCTCTTGAATTGGGTTTGAAGAAGGACACCTGATATGGCCCAACCTGTTTTAGCCATTATCGACTACGGAATGGGCAACCTGCGCTCTGTGCAAAAGGCATGGCAGGTCGCCGGGGCCGACGCGCGTTTGGTCGATTCGCCCGATCAGGCTAAGTTGGCAGATGCCGTTATTTTCCCCGGTCAAGGCGCTATCGTGGATGCGATGGTGCGCTTGCGCGAAACAGGATTTGATGCCTTGATCCGGGATTGGATCGCTGCCGACAAACCCTTTTTTGGAATTTGTTTGGGACTACAGGCTCTGTTCGAATTTTCCGAGGAGGGTAACACCCCCGGTCTGGGCATTTTTCCCGGTCAAGTACGGCGCTTTCAATTTGATCCATCCCAGGGGCTCAAAGTGCCGCATATGGGTTGGAATACAGTGCAGTTTCATCACAATGCTCACTTGCAGAGTGATGAGCTAAGCGTTGGTTCCAAACATTATTATTTTGTCCACAGTTACTATGCCTCGCCTACGCAACAACAGCATGTCTGGGCGACAACTGAATACGGTTCTGTCCGTTTTTGCAGCGCACTCAATCGTGGCCCGCTGTTATGCAACTCAATTCCATCCTGAAAAATCCCAGGCAGCCGGATTGGCTTTGTACCGTGCATTCATAGACTCTGTTTAACTCTCTTTCATTGTATGCCCCATGACGCGGACTTGCAGGTCGAGCTGCAGCGTTACCGTGATCTCGTTAATATCCAACGGGAATTGATTTGTTGTTTTCTGCCCGATACCACTATCACCTTTGCCAATGCCGCTTATCTCGATTCATTCGGTCTGAATTCCGATTGTTTTGGCACAACCAGATTCATTGACTTTGTCGATTTGCCTGAGCGCGATCGCATCCGCGCACACCTGCAAAAGTTGACTGTCAGTCGGGAGCCGGTGACTTATCAGCACAGCTCGCGCTGCCATGGCGAATGGCGTTGGCATAGGTGGACCGATTACCCGGTGTTTTAATGAAGATGGACTGCTGATTGAGTTTGTCTCAGTGGGCACTGATATTACCGAACTGGAATTGACCCGAAGAAAACTGGAGCGCAATGCGGAATTTCAGCGGATGGTCGCATTAGTGTCACACGACTTTATTACAGTGACCCGTGAAACCTTCGACTCCAAGGTAAATGCCATGCTGCAAATGGCAGGCAAGTTTTTCGATGTAGACCGCAGTTACCTCATTCAATTGGAGTCATCGAAAAACGTCTTCTCCAATACTCATGAATGGTGTGCGCAAGGCATTCCATCTCAGTTGAAGGATGTGCAGGATTTGCCTGTGAGCGAGCTTCCCTGGTTGCATGAGGTCATTCTTGAACATAGGTTGCTTGCTTTGGATACATTGGATGATCTGCCCGCTGAAGCTGCTGCGGAGCGCGAACTCGGCAAACGTCAGGGTATTCAGTCGGTCATGTTGATTCCAGTCCTCGTGGGTGAGCGCGTGTTGGGCTTTTTCGGATTCGACGCAGTACGCCAATGCCGGTCCTGGGGTAACGATGAGCAGGACTTGCTCAGAGTACTGGCCAATGTGTTGGCTGATGCATTTCAGAAACTAAGCGCAGAGGAAACCCTCATCGCCGAGCGGCAACGTGCCGAAGTGGCCAATCAGGCAAAATCCATGTTTCTGGCCAATATCAGCCACGAGTTGCGAACCCCTTTGAATGGCATGATTGGCTTTACTGATCTGTTGTTGAAGACCGATTTGTCGGCCACTCAAACCGAATACGCCGAGTTGGCTTTGTCTGCCGGAAAAGACCTTCTAGCTGTCATCAATGACCTTTTGGATTTCGCCAAAATTGAGGCTGGTAAATTGGAGTTGGATTATACCGTAGCCGACATCCGGCGGATTGCCCGCGACGCTTTTGAGCTGCAGAGGGCGCACGCCCAAGACAAGGGCCTGACATTTGTTTTGGATATTGCCGACAATTTACCCGAATTGGTCATGGTTGACGCTCTGCGCCTAAAGCAGGTCTTGCTAAACTTAATCAACAATGCGGTCAAATTCACTGAGCAAGGTGAAGTGCGCTTCTGTATTCGCTGCGAGCATCTGTCTCCAGTACGGGCCAGATTCGACTTTTGGGTTCAGGATACGGGTATCGGAATAGCACCTGAACAAATGAGCAAGCTTTTCAAAAGCTTTTCCCAGGCAGACTCATCCACCACTAGAAAATATGGCGGCACCGGATTAGGATTGGTCATTTCCCAAATGTTAATTCAGCGCATGGGTGACTCCATTCGCGTTGAAAGTCTACCTGATGTCGGCAGCAAATTTTTCTTTTCCCTGATACTGGATACTTCCAATTCTGGATCGTAGTTGTTTTTTACCCTTAATCTGGCTATTCCTGCCATAGGGGAAGGCGCACGAAAAACGTCGTTCCATTCTCACTGGTCTCAAAGTCAATGCTGCCTTCGTGGCCATCAATGATGCTTTTCACAATTGCCATTCCCAAGCCCGTGCCATTCGGCTTGCCAAAGGTCACAAAGGGCTCGAACAGCCTTTCTCTGACTTCCTCCGGAATGCCGGTGCCGGTATCTGAGAATTTCAGCTCCACCATACTGCTGTCGGTGTCCAGTCTCCCTTCTACTTTAAGTTGTCCACCAATCTCACTCATCGCTTCAAAAGCGTTGCTGAATAGATTCTGTACCACTCGCATGAGTTTGGCTTTGTCTGCCTTTAAAGCCACATCGGGAACGTCGAAGGTGACTGCATACTTCTTGTTTTGAAAAGACAACAAGTTCAGTGACTTATACTCATCCACAAAATCCTTCAAGGCGATGCGCTCCAAGTGCAGCTCAGCCTGACCGCGCGAATAAGCGGCTAGGTCGTTGGCCATCTGTACCATCCTCTTGATCTGATTTTCTATGTTCCGGCATATCCTTTGGGTTTCGATATCCGGGTGCCTTTGTTGCAGCAGCTGAGTGCTCAGACTGATCAAACAGAACGGATTTTTGAAGTCGTGGATAATGCTGTTCATCATCCCACCCACCAAGGCCAGTTTCTCATGCTTTACTATCTCATGGACATAGTGATGAGTGGTGTTGTGCAGATGGCTTATTACACTGCGTAATATCTTCTCCACCGGGCCTTCCATCTTGTCAATCAGTCCCATGATCGTCTCGCCTGGAATAAATGCCAAAGTGCAGCCAATTTGGGCTTCAGCCTGCAGCGAGCGCGGCAGCTCAGACAAAATACCAATTTCTCCGAAATGTGCGCCAGCGGCGCATGTGTTCACCGGCATGCAACTGCCGTTGGGCAGACACTTTTTAAAAATCACCATACCTGTCAAAACCAAATACAATCCGTCTGAGCTGGATCCCTCTTCAAAAATGACGGTTGGCACCTCGTAGTGGCTAAGTTGCGCGGCCGCTAACAGAGGAGCGAGCTTGTCCCTCGGCAGATTTTCCCAGAACGGATGCGCCGCTAATTCCATTAGTTCGTACTAAATCAATAAACTTTCCGTTTTCAATCCTCACTGTCAATCACTCCTGCCATCGCAATGCAGGTTATTTGACAGTTTACGTTGTTTCAGTCTGGTTTGCCAGCCTGGTCGGGCTACTCCAACTGCTCTCTTACCGCCTTCAGTTCTTCTCTGTGTTGCTCGGTCACTTGCGGATAATCCATCTTTAACTCCTGCAGTGCATCCACTACGATTTTACTGACCAGAATCCTTGCATTCTTTTTATCATCAGCAGGAATAACGTGCCACGGTGAATGGGCAGTTGCAGTTGCCCCAATACAGTCGCTGTAGGCACTTTGGTAAGCATCCCATTCCTTGCGCACTGACAAATCGGATGGAGATAATTTCCAATTCTTGTCGGGGTCGTCAATGCGTTCCAGAAATCGATTGCGCTGTTCGTCTTTGGAGATATGCAGAAAGAATTTGACCACGCGCGTTCCGTTGCGGTGCAAGTAGTCCTCCAGATGATTAATGTCACCATAGCGCTCTTGCCAGATTTCCGGGCGGCTTCGGCATTCATCGGGGAGGCGTTGTTTGTCCAACACGCCGGGTGTCGCTTTGGCAATCAGCACTTCCTCATAATAGGACCGGTTGAAGATCCCAATCCGGCCCCGTTCAGGCAACCGCTTATTGGTTCGCCACAGAAAGTCATGATTCAATTCTTCGCTGCTGGGTTGTTTGAAGCTGAAGACTTGACAACCCTGGGGATTCACGCCGGACATCACATGTTTGATCGCCCCGTCCTTACCCGCAGTGTCCAATCCCTGGAAAATGAGTAGCACCGCATAGCGATTATGAGCGTAAAGGATACTCTGCAAGCGCTGTATTTCCTCCTGAAACTGGCTCATCAGCTTGCGATAATGCTGCTTGTTTTGGTAGAGCGCGGGTACCGAGGTGGCGAAGTTCTTAAGTTTTACCTTTTTCGGGCGTTTGACGACAAATGGGTCCAAGGAACAATCAATTTTCATATTTTTAGTTTAGCACGTTTCAGCGCGTTGTCACGCACTTATGGCCACTCAGTCCCAGTGGCAATGGTCAAGGCCGCCTGCAACCAGTGCTGTCGGAATCAGTCCACAATGGATTTCGGAGTTGTTGCAATAACTCGTCGGCACGGTGGATGCCATGGGATATGCGTATGTGTCGGCCAATTTCTTAGGAAAGAATAAACTTCGCCCAAGCCGGATAAGATTGGTCTCGATTGAACTTTGACTGTGCAAGTTGTCTGGAATTTGCGCTTAGGGTTGTGACCCGCGCTGGCTGCCTGATTAGGCTCAATAGGGCAGTCCGTAAATCTGCTTGCGATCCCGGTTGATAGAAAAGCCCTGCGTCGTGTTTGACTAGAATGTCCCGACAGGGTCCGTCAAGCGACGATAAAATTGCCAGACCTGAGGCGCAATAATCCGCGAGTTTAT
This sequence comes from Verrucomicrobiota bacterium, assembly GCA_021208135.1. Lineage (GTDB taxonomy): Bacteria > Verrucomicrobiota > Verrucomicrobiia > Opitutales > Oceanipulchritudinaceae > JAJOKB01. The sequence continues at coordinate 10,936 of JAJOKB010000037.1, forward strand.
AAGGTAAGCCAACCCAGGAATCCTGCTTCATCGGAATGAGGCCTGCATGACAGGTCAGCAACAATCTTCTCAGTTCCTGACGTTGCAAAAGCCCGTGGAAGTACAGCCATGGAAGCTGCTTTGTCAGTTCAAGCAATGCAGCCTGTTGTGCTCCCGCGCCCGCCACATGCAATTCAACCTTATAACCTTCATTGTTCAACAGACGCAGGGTTTCAATCGCTGTCTTGAGATCATAGGATCGTTCCAAGGCCCCGATGAATACAACTTTAAAGAAATGCTGATCCTTGCCTTCCAACCACGCATTGTCTGCGGCTGCATCACCTTCCAGGTCGATGCCATGGTAGCATAAATGCTGATCCTTGCCTGGCGCTATTGAAGCCGCGAGGCGCAGATATGTTTCAGAGACGCCCGAGATTTTGTCTGCCTCCGATACACAGCGTGTGGCTGCTTTGTGCCAGGGATAAAATAAAACCCTGCCAAACAGTGGCTTCAAAATATCCGGAACTGGCAAAACTCGGTAAAATGTCTCCGGCCAAGCGTCCATGTAATCCAGAATAACCTTGCCCCCAAACATTGAGCGCAATTGCAAGGCAACCAGCGGGGATCCCAAAGGGGGTAGGGAACAAACAATTCTATCTGGCACTGTTAGGTTGCCCTCGCGAATGTCTGCTGTGGTTTGTTTAAGAAGGCCCTTGGCATAATCGCGGTGATTCCGCAGCCTGGCAAGTGAAACATTGCTGCGGTACGGACGGGTTGGAATCAACCTTAGCTCGAATTTTTCGGAGCCACGGTTGGTAATTCGGCGCGCCTTGCGCCGGTGCGACCAATCTGAAGACCACCAAATCACGTGGTGACCCATGTCACTCAGGGTTGCCGCCAACGTCCAATACCGGTGACGCATATCAGTATCGGTCGGCAGCTCATCAAAGGGATTGAAAATCCAAACGTTCAAGGCTTCACCTGAACCGATCGCGCTTGGAGGGTCAAGCAATTGTCGGGGCGACATCCGCTCGGATAGTCACTACATTTCTCACAGCAGCAGGTTAGCGACTTGCCAAACAACCAAGGCCGATATCCATGCCAGAATAAACATACCGCTGAACTGAAGGACCGGCCATACCCAACTGTTAGTCTCTCTGCGCACAACGGCTACCGTGCTGATACACTGTAAAGCCAAGGCAAAAAATACCAGTATGCTCAGGCAGGTTGGAATTGAAAATAGGGCCGATCCATCTGCTTTGGTTTGTCCGCGCAACACGTCCAGCAGTCGGTCATCAGTGTCTGACCCTTCCTCAACAGTGAAAACCACAGCCATGGTCGAGACAAACACCTCTCGGGCAGCAAAAGAGGATAAGATTCCTATATTGATGCGCCAATCGTATCCCAGGGCGAAAAGATGGGCTCAACCGCTTGTCCCGCTCTCCCGGCAAAACTGTATTGCAATGGCGATTCGGTCGCATCTTCCGGTGGCGCAGGGAAGTGCAGCAAGAACCACAAAACCAATGAAAAAACGAATATGATGGTGCCGGCGCGTTGCAGAAATTGCCACGCCCTTTGCCACATTTCGCGTACCACATGGGTCAATCCCGGTAAACGATAGGGCGGCAGCTCCAGTATCATTGAACTGTCCCTTCCGCGCAGCAGCGTTTTTCTGATCAAATAGGCGCATCCAAAGGCCGCTATCGCTCCCATTACATACAAACCAAACAGTAGTCCCGCCTTTAGCAGTGCCGCGTGCGATACGGTCGTTGGAATCAATAACCCGATGACCATTAAATATACGGGCAGTCGGGCCGAGCAGGTCATGAAGGGGGCTATCAAAATGGTCACCATGCGGTCACGGGCCGAATCAATCGTCCTTGTCGCCATGATTCCCGGCACTGCACAAGCATAAGAGCTCAATAACGGAATAAAAGATCTGCCATGCAACCCGACTTTTCCCATCAGCCGATCCAGCAAAAAGGCAGCCCGCGCCATGTATCCTGTGGACTCAAACAACCCAATGAAAAAGAACAGCAGTAAAATCTGTGGCAAAAATATAACCACAGCACCCACTCCAGCTAGGACGCCATCCACCACCAACCCACGGATAGCTCCTTCGGGCAAGGCTTCACTCAAAACCCCGCTTGCTACGCCTATCCCTAGGTCAATCCATTCCATTGGTGTTTCGGCAAGGGAAAAGATACTGTAGAACAGAGTCACCATAAATACCCCCAGAATGATCATGCCCCATACCGGATGCAGGAGTATTCTGTCCACCGCCTGGCTCCGCCCAGGATACCCGTTCGTTGTATGGTGAACACTGGCTTGCATCCATTCCCCGATCGCTTTGTAGCGCTGAATAATCAGTCGGCTACGCCATCCGGGTTCCTCCGCATCCAAGCGCTGCTGCCATAGTTTCGCCTGCGTCGATACAGGATCTTCAATGCCGGAAAACTGCTCCCTCAACAACCACAGGCGTGCCTCAGCACAAATCAGGTTGGCTGGCCGGTGATCGTTGTGCCTACATATCATCTCCAGTTGCGCTGCCGCTTCCAGGAATGCCTGCGGATATGCCGGCAGATGACCCAACCCAACTTCGGACCGCTTCTCAACAGCAGACTCCATCGCCGCCCGCAGTGCTGCTATGCCTTCGCCTTTGCGTGCCGAACACGCTACCACCCGCGCTCCCGTAAGTTCCGATAACTTCTTTTCATCAATGTCCAGACCACGGTCCCGCGCCACATCCACCATGTTGAGCGCTATGACTACCGGAATTCCCAACTCCAATACCTGACTGCCCAAATACAAGTTCCTTTCCAGGTTACTGGCATCCACAACCAACAGCACTCCGTCCGGTGTAGCTGTGTCCTCCCGCTTTCCTAACAATACATCCACCAGAATATGTTCGTCCGGTGAACGGGCCACCAAACTGTATGTGCCCGGTAAATCAATCAACTCTATCTTCTGCCCACTGCCAGCACGAAAATATCCAGTCTTCCGCTCTACCGTTACCCCAGCGTAGTTGCCCACTTTTTGACGCAGTCCCGTCAAAGCATTGAATAATGAGGTCTTTCCCGTGTTAGGATTACCCACCAACGCAAACACTACTGCCGATTCTTTCATTTCTCTCCCTCTCCCATCAACCCAATCAACAGCAACCCCCTCTACACTGCTCACACTGCACTACCTCCACCAATATCTCTGCCGCCTCCGCTCGCCTTAATGATAAATGATAGCCTCTTATCTCTATCTCAACAGGGTCACCCAACGGCGCTTGCCGCACAAACCTTATCCGCGTCCCAGGTAGTACGCCCATCTCCATCAGTCGCCACTGCACCATCCCTTCGCTTCGGTAGCCTTTGACTGTGCAATACTGCCCACATTTCACTTCACCCAACGTTTGACTCGTACTCACCATACCCCCTTTGTAGACAGTCCCTTTTTTGTTGTCAATGGGAATGAGACTCGGTCTTAATAATGAATGGCTTGTATCAAAATGATGGTATGTGAAAGTTTCCTCTTTACACGGGAAGGTCGGGCGTTCTTTATTACTCGTTTTTCCCATGATCAAAACACGTAAGTCCATCGCCAAGAAGTTCAAGGTGACCGGTTCCGGCAAAGTAATGCGCCGTACCGCGGGCAAGCGTCACTTCCTGCGCAACAAGTCGGTGAAGCAAAAGCGCCGCATGAGCCAGGACAAGCCCTGTTCCAAGGGTGTGACTCGCTTCGTCCAGATCGGATGTCCCGGTCTGTTCTAGTACCTCTTGGTCCAACTCAAGAACCGCAACCGAGGCATTCGGGTGACTTTCCAGGCGACCCGCATGCCCTAAACACAATTATACAACATGCCTAAAGCACAAAATATCGCTGCAACCCGCAAGCGCCACAAGCGCACTCTCAAGCTCGCCAAGGGCTATTTCGGCAATGCCAGCCGTCTCTACCGCTATGCAAAGCAAGCAGTGGACCGCGCCGGTCAGTATGCTTTTAACGATCGCCGTAAAAACAAAGGCAATTACCGCAGTCTTTGGATTGTCCGCATCAACGCCGCCTGTCGCGCTGAAGGTTTGGCATACAGCCGCTTTATTTGTGGCTTGAAGGCAGCGGGCATCGAGATGGACCGCAAGGCTTTGAGCCAGCTGGCCATCGAGGACGGAGTTGCATTCAAGGCTTTGATCGAGAAGGCCAAGGCCGCTCTGGCAGCCTGATTGTTTGATAAGTCATTTTCTTGCAAGCGAAGTCCTGAATCGGGCTTCGCTTTTTTTACGTCATTGATTTCTGCTTTCATTTGGCGGCATAAGCTGCTTTTTTGATCCGTTTATGGAAAAACAACTGCAAACCATACTTGACGAGGCAACCGTACGTTTGTCGGAGCTGCGCTCGCGTCCAGAATTTGAGCAGTATAAAGCTGCATTGGCTGGTCCCAATGGTAGCTTTACCGCTGTAACCAAGTCGATAGCCACGCTTCCGAAAGAGGAACGCCCTTTGGCTGGCAAATTGATCAACGGCTACAAAGTGCAGTTGGAGCAATTGTTTCAATCGACTTTGCAGCGCTTGGAGCAAGAGGAGTTGCAGCGGCAGGTTGGGCCGGCAGTCGATGTCACCTTGCCCTTTCCAGGCATGGGTCCAGGTTCGGTTCACCTGATCACTCAGGTGCGTGAGGAAATTTGCAGTATTTTGCGCAAGATCGGGTTCACAGTTGCCGATGGGCCTGAGGTAGAAACCGAATACTACTGTTTTGATGCTCTGAATACCCCGCAAGATCATCCTGCCCGCGACCTTCAGGACACATATTATTTAAATCCGTTGGCTTCATTTGGCAACGTGAGCAGAAAGGCGGATGAGCGCTATTTGCTGCGCACCCATACCTCCAGTGTTCAAATCCGCACAATGTTGGAACAGCAACCACCAGTGCGCATTATTGCTCCGGGACGTTGCTTTCGCAGGGATACTGCCGATGCTACTCATTCCGCCAATTTTCATCAGATTGAAGCACTCTATGTGGACCGCAACGTCACCGTGAAAGATCTGAAAGCCGATCTGGATTATCTGTTCCGCTCCTTACTGGGGGCTGATGCTGTTACCCGGTTTCGTCCACACTACTTCAGCTACACCGAGCCGAGTTTTGAGGTCGATTTCAAGTCCAAACACCTCGGTAAAGTAGGCTCGGAATGGATGGAAATCATGGGCTGCGGCATGGTCGATCCAGCCGTGTTTGAAGAAGTTGGCTATGATCCAAATGTTTGGAGCGGGTATGCGTTTGGTTTGGGAATTGAACGCATTGCCATGACGCTCTATGGTGTGGATGATATCCGCTACCTCTACCAAAATGATCTGCGGCTGCATCGACAGTTCATTTGAACCTGTTACATCACCCAAACTCCGGTAGAAAAATACAATGAAAATTTCCCGAAATTGGTTGCAGGACTATGTTGATCTTGCCGATAAAACCACCACTGAAATAGAGTACGCGCTCACGATGATCGGCTTTGAGGTCGAAAACATCGAGCATAAGGGATTGGCTCCCCTAAGCCACGTTGTTGTTGGGGAGATCCTGTCTTACGAACAGCACCCCAATGCTGACAGGCTCTCGGTTTGTCAGGTCGATGTTGGCGATGGTGCCGTTAGAACCATCGTTTGTGGGGCGAAAAAATTTCAAACAAAACGATCGGGTGATTGCGGCACTACCCGGTGCTATTCTCCCCGGTGATTTTGCCATCAAAGAGAGTAAGTTGCGCGGTGTTGACAGTCAGGGTATGCTCTGCTCTGAACGCGAGTTGGGATTGGGTGAAGACCAGGGAGGCATTGCTATTCTGGCAGAACGTCCCGCTCCCGGTACTCCCGTCAATGAAGTTTTTTCAGGATCGGATGTCGTTTTTGATATTGAGGTGACGCCTAATCGTCCAGACTGTCTGAGTCATCTGGGTATAGCACGTGAGTTGGCGGCTTATTTTCGCCGTCCTTTGAGTTATCCCCAAGTGGTTGCTAACGAATCTTCCGGCCCCGGCGGGCATTTGATTCGCTCAGTGCGATCCGAGACCGAGGAGAATTGCCCTCATTACCGAGGGTATTCCATTCGCGGTGTCACTATCGGCGAGAGCCCATCCTGGCTCAAAGAGCGTCTGGCATCCATCGGGTTGCGCCCCATCAATAACGTGGTCGATGCTACCAATTTTGTCCTGCATGAATTAGGACAGCCCTTGCATGCTTTCGATGCCAAAAAAATCGCTGGTGGCGAAATCATTGTGCGCATGGCACGCGCTAATGAAAAAATAACCACTCTGGATGAAAAGGAGCGTGCTCTTGATGCTTCGATCATGGTTATTGCCGACGCTGATAAACCACTCGTTATTGCTGGGGTCATGGGTTCTGTGGATGCTGAAGTCGACCAGACCACACAGGACGTTTTTCTCGAATCGGCTTATTTTCGTTCCACCTCCATTCGCAAGACATCCCGTCGCTTGGGTTTATCAACGGATAGTTCTTATCGGTTCGAACGGGGTGTTGATCCCAAGGGTGCGGAATTTGCGGCCTTGCGCTGCGTGGACCTTATTCTGGAAATCGCCGGGGGAGAGTTTATGGGGCATCCTCTTACTGCAGGTGAGGCTCCTTTCACGGAAAAAGAGATAGAGTTGACTCCGACCTATGTTCGCGAACGCCTCGGCTTCGACATTTCCGACCCAGACATCATTGCCGCCCTGGAAGCGCTTGAACTGGATGTCACCCGGCTGGAAAGCGATGACAATTTAACCATCAGGGTTGGTATCCCCAGTTTTCGATTAGACCTGTATCGACCCATTGACCTTGTCGAAGAGGTATTGCGCATTTACGGAAGCGACCGCATTCCACAGGGAACAGTCCGCTGCACCGGATTGGTCACCGAAGATAATCCCATTACCCGGTTTAATCGCAGGGTTAATACACTCTTGGTCGGCAAGGGGTTTAACGAGGTTATGCATTACAGCTTGCGCAGTGAGGATGAGTTGCGTGATTGGTTTGGGCACGCCCAAGCTGACAATCTGGCATTGACAAATCCTCTTGCCAGTGACGCTTCGCATCTGCGCGCTTCACTGATTCCAGGTCTTTTGGATTGCCTCGCTCTCAATCAGGCTAGACAGAACGAACCCCGGGCTTTGTTTGAAACTGGCCGTGTGTTTCGCGAGGAAAATGGCAAAGTTTATGAGATGGTCAGCATCGCATTCGTTTTATTGCAGGATGCGCCCTCCGGGTGGTTGCGTCGTGAATCAGCTGATTTCTACACTGTCGCTCAGATTGCCAGCGAATTGCTTGCCCAAGCTGGTGTCGGCGCCGATCCTTCAAAATTTACCCCCCTCATCGCCGAGAATGCTTGGCAAGAGGGACACAGCGCACGCTTTGGAGGTTTCAAAATGGGATTTGAGGCAAAGTTTGGCCTGCTGAATCCTGCCATGACAAAACGCTGGGATGTGCGCGGTATGGTTTTAGCAGGTGCTGTATATCTCACACCAACCTTCCTGCAGCGCGAACCCAAGCGCCGTGGCTACAAATCCTTCAGCTCCTTCCCAGCCGCACTGCGCGACTTGGCCTTGGTGCTGCCTGAAAACATTTCTGCAGGGCAGGTGAGGCAGGAGGTCGAAAAGGCAGCCATTCAAGCTGCTAACAAGCAATTCGCTGTAGAAGCTGTGGAAATCTTTGATGTCTACAGGGGCAAGGGACTTCCTGATGGTCACAAGTCCATCGCATTCAGCATCGCCTTCAGAAGCAGTGAGCGGACTTTGCAGGACAAAGAGGTCGCAGCCGCTTTTGATGCCACTTGTAAATCGTTAACAGCCAGCGGCAAATACTCTTTGCGCGCCTGATTCAGGCAACTTTCACCCTTTTTATAGTTTTATCATGCAAGCAGGAATTGTCGGTCTGCCAAATGTTGGCAAAAGTACTCTGTTCAATGCGGTCACTCGCTCCCGGAAAGCTGAAGCGGCTAACTACCCTTCTGCACTATTGAACCCAATGTTGGCATTGTTCAAGTGCCGGATGAACGGTTGGCCGTGCTCGCACGGATTGCTAAAACACATACCATCATTCCAGCTGCCATCGAAATAGTCGATATCGCAGGCTTGGTCGCCGGCGCATCCAAAGGTGAGGGTCTTGGGAATAAGTTTTTGGCAAATATCCGCGAAGTTGACGCGATTATTCAAGTCGTCCGTTGCTTCGAGAATGACGATATCATCCATAGTATGGGGTCCATTGATCCCGTGCGTGATATCGAGGTTATTATGACAGAGCTCGTTCTGTCAGATATTCAATCGCTTGATAATCAATATGAAAGATTGATCAAAAAAGCTCGTGGCCAGGACAAGGATGCAATTGCTCAAGTAGCTCTTATTGATAGACTTAAACCGCACTTAAACGAAGGTAAACCTGCCAATACCTTGGAGTTGGCAGAAGAAGATATACCACGGTTGAAGCGCTTGTGCCTGTTAACCAGTAAACCAGTCATTTTCGCTTGTAATGTTGCTGAAGATGATCTTCTTGATCCGGCTGCAAATCCTTTTGTGCAAAAGGTCAGGGCGTACGTGGATGCGCACCACAATGCTGCCGCCTGTGTAATATGCTCCAGACTGGAAGAGGAGTTGAGCGAAATGAGTCCGGAAGAGGGCGTTGCTTTTTTACAGGATATGGGAGTTTCTGACTCTGGCGTCAGTTTGCTGATTCGGGCCACCTACGATTTACTAGGTCTGGCTAGTTATTTCACTGCTGGTGAAAAAGAGGTGCGTGCATGGACTTTCCACAAAGGCATGAAGGCTCCTGAATGCGCAGGTGTCATTCACACCGATTTTGAAAAAGGCTTCATTAAGGCTGAAGTTGTCGCCTATGCAGATTTAGTTGCGCATGGCAGTAAATCCGCTGCCCGCGAAGCCGGACTTGTCCGAATGGAAGGTCGCGAGTATATTTTTAAGGACGGAGATGTCGCTGAGTTTCGTTTTAATGTTTAAGTCGTATATACCATGAATACAGCCAATATCGAATCCCATTCATTTCAGGCAGAAGTTAAGCAACTGCTGGATATCGTTATCCACTCGCTGTACACGGATAAAGATATTTTTATCCGCGAGCTGGTTTCCAATGCAGCAGATGCACTTGAGAAACTGCGCCATCATCAGTTGAAGGGCGCTACTGTCTATGATGAGAAACTGCCTCTCGAAATTAACATCACCACAGATGATACTGCAGGTACCGTGACTATACAGGATTACGGTATCGGTATGACTCGTCAGGAATTGATTGAAAACCTGGGAACGATCGCACGTTCAGGCTCCAAGAACTTCGCCGCAGCTTTGCGTGAAGCTCAGCAAGAGGGCACCAATCCGGTTAATTTGATCGGCCAGTTCGGAGTTGGCTTCTACAGTGCTTTCATGGTGGCGTCCACCGTTAAGGTTTACACCCATTCATATCTTGCCGACGGCGCAATTGGGTTTGGAGCAGTGATGGCAGTGGCAATTATACCATTGAGGAAACACCGGATACTCAGCGCAGGGGGGCGAAAATAGTCGTTAAACTCAAGGATGAGCACAAGGACTTCGCTAAAAAGGATACCATAGCTGGATTGCTGCGCCGCTACAGTTCTTTTGTCCCTTTCCCTATCCACCTCAATGGCGAGCGTATCAATAAAATTGATGCACTTTGGATGCGTTCCAAGAATGAAATTAAACCTGAAGAGTACACTGAGTTTTATAAGTTTCAGGCAAACGCGTTCGACGATCCTCTTTACACACTCCATTTTTCTGCCGACGCCCCTCTGGCCATCAATGCACTGTTGTTTACGCCTAAAGAAAATATGGAGCGGTTTGGCTTCGGACGCATGGAACCTGGGGTCGCTCTGTATTGCAAAAAAGTTCTGATCGATAGTAAACCCGAGGGCTTGTTACCTGAGTGGATGCGATTTCTCAGAGGTGTTGTCGATAGTGCAGATCTACCGCTGAACATTTCACGCGAATCTATGCAGGACAGTGCCTTGGTGCGCAAACTCAACAAGGTTCTTACAGGCCGCGTATTAAAGCACTTGGCTGATGAGGCAAAGAAATCCCCTGATTCTTACGATGCTTTCTACAAACAATTTGGCATTTTTCTCAAGGAGGGTGTCACCATGGACTTCGAAAATCGCGATAAGCTGGCCAAGCTTTTGCGCTATGAAAGTTCACTCACCGAATCCGGCAAAACAACGTCTTTGGATGATTACATCAGCCGGATGCAGGAAGACCAAAAAGAGATTTATTTCCTTTTCGCCCCCAGTAGACATTCCATTGAATCCGGACCCTATCTAGAAGGTATGCGGCGTAAAAACCGTGAGGTTCTTTTCCTCTTCGAACCTGTCGATGAGTTTGTCATGACTCATCTGGGAGAGTTCGAAGGGAAGCGTTTGGTTTCGGCAGATAGTGCCGATGTGGATCTGGGTCTTGATGATAACAAAGATGCTTCTTCTCTAAGTGAATCTGAGATCAACGCCCTTTGTGACTGGCTCGGTGATCGCCTTGGCAAAGACAAGGTAAGTAAAGTTCGCGCATCCAAACGCTTGGTCGATTCCCCGGCAATGGCCCTGAATGAAGATGCCATGATGTCCCCGGCAATGCGAAGAATGCTCAAATCCATGCAGCAAGAGACCGGTAAAGCTTCGCCGGTAACCCTCGAAATTAATCCGCGCCATCCTCTCGTTCATAATCTCGCCAAGTTGCGTTCACAAAATGCGGATTTGGCTGGTTTGGTAGCTGAACAAATCTTAGATAACAGCCTCGTAGCCGCAGGGTTTCTTGATGACCCTCGAAGTATGGTCAACCGCGTTTACGATCTGCTGTCAAAACTCACATCCTGAAAATGCTTCTCTTGCCGCTTTTTAGCGGTTTCGTTTATGCGTTGGGTTCTTTCCTGACCAAGCGAGCCCTTTCGGAAGGCGCAGGTATCCTGCGCTTTTCCTTTCTTTCCAATTGGGCAATGCTTGGCACTTTTAGTCTACCGCTAATTTGGCAAAATCGTAGCGCCGATTTCTCCCATTGGCATTGGCCCCTCTTGGCTGGGGCTTTTTTCTTTTTCGGGCAGGTCACGACCTTTGCCGCTATTAGGGTAGGTAGCGTCTCCATCCAAACACCTCTGATGGGAACTAAAGTTCTGTTCGTTAGTGTGTTTTCCATTCTTTTGGGATCTCAGGTCATCACTTCTCAACTTTGGGTTGCCTCGGCAATTACCGCTATTGCTGTCGGCTTGTTGGGTTGGGGAGGTTTTAGCGGCAATCAACCTGTAGCCAAAGGTATGGCTCTGGCCCTAGGTAGTGCAGCTTGCTTCGCCATGGCAGATGTGCTCCTCGGAAGAGGTGCACCCCTTTTTGGCCCAGCTCCTTTCCTCGCCCTCATGATGCTGACCAATGCCACTCTTTCTTTAGGACTGATCCCATTCTTTCGTCAAGGCTTGTCTTCTGTTCCAACGTCAGCGTGGTCCTGGATTTTGGGAGGGGTTGCCCTAATGGCAATTCAAAGCGCCGTCCTGGGATTCTTTTTTGCCAACTCTGGTCTTATCGCTGAGGGCAATATCTTGTACAGCTCCAGGGGCGTATGGAGTGTCTTGCTTGGGGCACTACTAGCAAGCGCTTTTGCACTACCAGGTGAACGGATGACTCGAATCATCCTGATGCAACGCCTTGCTGGCGCTATGCTGATGAGTGCTGCCATTTGGTTAGTCTTTTCCAGCTAATCACCCGAAGTAATTTTCCCCAACCTTTCTGGACAGTCCCTATTTGCTTCCCCGCCAACCCCTTTCCGGAAACCTTTCTGGACAGTCACTATTTGCCCCACCCACCAACCCCTTTCTGGACAGTCCCTAATCTAAAAAAATGCACTCTTTGGGCATTTTTTGCTTGAGACTACGCCTTATTGCGTTTGTTCCTATGCTTATTATGGCGATTGCTAGAAAACATAAGATGGATAAAGCCAAGGCCGGGTACTATCTGCTCAGCAACAGGTGTGCGCGCC
>JAJOKB010000002.1 GCA_021208135.1 Verrucomicrobiota bacterium
CTGGCAAAGTCAAATTTGCAGTGCGTTAAGGATGTCTGTGAGATAAAAAAAGGTGTCTCCATCGCGAACCAGCCAGCGCCCCCCCTATCAGATCAATGCCGGTAATCGTGAGAAAACTATCTGAGTCGAAAGTGACAGTGTCTTGTGAACTGACTCCTGGAAACGCAGTTTTGTCGAAGAAGAACACACCTTGCTGGCGAGCGGTAACAGGACTGGGGGGCTGTACCCGGATGCTGGTGTTTGATCCGGAAAAACTATTGGTGCTGAATGCAATCGGTGTAGCCCGATCACGGAAAGTCGCACGGAATCCACCAAAAAATTCAGGCCCAGAATAATTGGGGGCTGGAGGGCTTAAGGGGATGTCGGTGCGGAACGGATATTCCGTAATTTGGCCTTGGGTGCCGTCAACTATTGCGGAGGATTGATTGGGCGCGATACCGCGCAAAGAGGTTTGTGAGGCAGTGTAAGAACGCCGTATTCGAAGACCACGCGGCCGCCAGTTTCGGAAGCGACTCCTGATGAAAGAACCGCAAAGAACCCATCGTTATCGCCATATCCGGGTTGAGCCTGCACGGGATTGCGCACGTACATGGGTCTGCTCAAAGCTGCCCTGCCGCCCCATACGACGGTGGGTAATTCTCCGGGTGAAAGCGAGCGAGCGTGAATTGTCCGGGTATTGCCATTGGCGATGCGGCCGACAAACAGCCTGGTGGCCATATCGCTATCTACTATCCACAAATAAGCGCCACCCTCGTTGGAGGCCAATCCAAACGGGTGCAAGGAAGATTCCCCTGCAACCGGTGAAAACAGAGGATTCCCGGGCAGTGGTAACCCGCTGGCAGCCGCAGCGCCAAAATACAGGCGACCCTCGGCATCAATATACATTCCACCTTGAGTCATGCGCAGGGTGTTTGCGCTGGGTCCACTGGATGATGAGATCAACGTATTGAATTGATTGCCGCGCACTTTGTGTCCGGTGGCGGCTTCATAGCGACCAATATAGGTTTTATGTCCCGCGCCAGTATTGATGAAACTGTTGAACAAGGAACCGCCCGCGTGGTTGGTTGATTCTCTAAAATTGGCCAGTGTGCTGTCCCTTTGACCCCGTCTGCGAAAAATGTGGTTGCCTCCAGCTGCTTCGAAGGCGGCGTATAGGTAACCATCTTCACCAACTGTCAGGCGGTAGCCACGGGTATCTGCCATATTGTTCAGAAAACCGTAAACGGTGCGGCCGTCCGGTTCGGGCAGTGTGCCGATGGGTTGTCCAGTCGAATTGAGAAAATACGGATTGGTGACAACAATAAATCCTTGGGGTATGGTGGTATCGCCCACCTGAATAGTGGTTGCCGCAAACTCATTTCCGCCATTGATATTGGATCCGGTGTCCCAGTCATAGGCGTCCCATTTGACATTGCCCTCGAAGTCCATACCTCGCAAATAAGCAATTTGAACAGGTAGAATGCCAGCGCCATCCTGCTGCCATGCATTGGCTTGCCGCCAACCGATGATGGCTAAAGTTTCTGATGCTGGATGGATAGCCAAATCCAAGGTGTTCCTGAAGCCCCTCATCCTGTTCAGTTCAACCAGGTTGGAGTCGAAAAGAATGATGTCGCTGGGTCCAGGCGATGTGTGCGGAGTGGTGAGACTGTCCGGAATCAAAATGGCAACTTTATCCCCTCCGACTGTAACCCTTTTGACGAATCTACCGACTTCACGTGTGGCGACTACGGTGTCTGCCGTTGGGTTTAACTGGATCAAGCCACCGTGGCCAGCCGCTACGAACAGGTTGTCGCTGGCATCGATTTCCAAATCCCTGATCTCGTTGGCAATTCTGCTAACCGAAAGGATGTTTTTTCCGTCAGAACTGAGGCGCACTATCGCGCCAGACGTATTTTCGTCACTGCCGTTCAGCAATAGGACTGGTGTGGTTCCGGGGAAAGATTTGTCGCCGATTTGGGCGGCCAAAACAAGAGTTCCATCGCTTAGAATACGCGCACCAAATACTTCGTCATCGCTACCTGGATAACCCAGGTAAGAGGATGCAGATAATTGCCATGATGCAGGATCTGCAGCTTTGGCAGTAGGATGCAGTACTAAGTTTGCGAACAGGATGACCAGCGCAAGGCCAGTCAATCTCATACCATTACAGGGTAGATGAGGGGACTTCATGGGGGAATGAGTTTGTTGGGTGTGGGTGTTAGGGTTGGTTACGAACACTCAAACGCAGAAATACGGGGGTATCGCTGTTCAAGGGGATGTTTAAGCGTGCGCGTTCCAGATATACGTTTTCTCTGTCAGTGGGCTCAGGAGGCGACACAATCTCCACTAAATCAGTCAACAAAGTCCAATTCGAGAGATCGGTGGAAGCCTCGACTTGTATCAAGACATCTGTCACCGACTGATCCCGGAAGTATCTCAGAATTAGATATGACTCGTTGTCAATGGTTTCTGTTGACGGTGTCGGCATGAATGGGTGTGGATCTTCCCACGGGTTGAGTCCAAACACGTATCTTTGGATGTTGGCTATACCGTATCCGCTAGGGTCTGCCAGAGCGCCGCTTACTGTCGGATCGGTCAATTGGGCGGCGTCAAAATGCAGGGTTTGCCAGGTAGAAAAGTTCCATGTGGGGCTCTGTTGGTCAAAGGAAGGACCACCTCTGCGCACAACGATGTCCCTAAAATCCATACCAGCCTCGGTTTGTCCCCCCAGGGATACGGCGATCTGATTGAACGTGTATGTGGGCACGGCGGCAGCAGGGATGTCATCGGTGAGGAAAAGTGCTCTGCCACCGGCGTCTATCAGATTCAGGGACATGCGCACGGCACCGTTCTCAATGCGCTCAATATTGAGAATTGCGGTGCGATTTCCGGCATTGGCTTCATTGGTCGTTTGTCTCTGAGTAATACCGTTTCCAGTTAATGCAGTTGCTCTACCACGTCCGAGGATTTGCGCAGTACCATTGTCTTGCAGGTAGAGACTCGTAGGCCGACCTGACGAGGTGCGGTTGCCAGTTGCCACAAAGAAACCGGTAGAGCCATCGGAAGCATTGGAAAAGTTTTCCGTAACAGGGGAGTCATTATCGTCGAAAAGACCGAATCGAATAGTATAGCCGCTATTGTTGCCGGCAGTGACGTTTTGTGTTGAGAATTCCAGAGTTATGGAGTCGCCGGGTTCTGACAGCGTTGTTGATTCGTTGAATGCGGCCACAGCTCCACGATATTGATTATCGGTAGTCCCGGTAAAGGCGACATGATCTGGAAGATTGACAGTGAGATTGCCCGTGCCATCCAATGATTGAATGAACCAATCGCGTGCAAAAATATTCGCCTCCTGCTCAGTTGGGGCAGGTGTTTTTATGTTTGCCTGATTTGAAAATGCGGAGGCTCCGGCATTGTTTACAGCGCGAATTCGGTAGGAGTAGTTGGTATTGGGAGCCAGGCCGAGGTCTATCCATGAAGTGACGTTTGGCGGTGGCGCTGCGATTTGTTGCCACTGGCCTTCGGGGCCCATTCTCTGTAATTGAAAACCGGTGTGGTCGGTGGCGTTGTTGATCCATTGCAAATCGACTCTGGTCGAAGATACGGCGGAGGCCTGAAGTCCGCCGGGAGCTTGCGGGGCCGATATTGGCTCCGGTGTGGTTGCGCTGGCAATATCGCTCCAAGGGGAATCGCCGAACGGGTTGAAACCTTGAACTCTGTATTCGTAGGTTGTGCCATGACTCAATCCGATGTCTGAGTAGCTGGTAAAGGCTGCACCGACCGTTGAGATCTGTTGCCAATCGGTAGATCCGAGTTGGCGTCGTTCAATACGGAAGCCAAATTCATTGGAAGAACCTCTGGTCCACAGCAGATCGATCTCGGTGGCAGAAATAGCGTTGGCCACGAGATTGGCAGGTGCCAATGGCGGTATCGGTTCCCCCGTAGCTCCATCAGTCGAAGTGATTTCAAGGTGGTCCAACAGCAATCGACTGTTGGTGCGTATCCGAAGTGTATAAATGCCCTCGGGCAATTCACCGGAGTCCCAACCCAGATGCCTGAAATAGGTTTGTCCTCCATGAACCGAAGTAGTTGCAACTTCGATTCCGTTTAGGGTGATGGTGACATTCTGCCCGTTGTTGTTTTGTCTGGTGAACCAGCGTACCCTTGTGCCTCGAAAAACTAACTCAAAGTGCCTGTCCCCCACGCCATCGGATAATCTGGCCTGACCGGCGCTGAACTCAGGGTGGGAAATGGTGTTCCATGGACCGGAGTATGAAATGGCGGGATCATTATGTTCGATGCGTTGCCGTTCCCCGACAACCACACGATACTCTCGCGACCATGTGGACTGACCATTGGAATCCAACATTTCCAGTTGAACCAGATGTCTCCCCGGTACAGCCTCATCCCAATCCAGTTCCCACGGCCACATGGTGGCGGTGCCGACTAATTGGTTGTTGATATGAAATCGCACTGACTCGACCGCAGCTGAGCCGGCCGCGTTTGCATTGGCTTTGAAAATGGGGTTGGATCGCGATAAAAATCCTTCCAAGGGCCAAGCTAAAATGACCCAACTGTTTTGCTCAGCGCGCAAAGCTCTTTGAGCATCGAATAAATTGGCAGGTGCGGGCGTTTCGCCGATGTCACCGATGATCATATTCTTATCACCGGCTGGCATCGCCCAAACATTGGTGTTGTTTTGGGTGAAAATGGGGGCACCGCTAATCCCAATTTGTGCTCCAAAAGTATATTGAACCGGGTGTAGCACCCATTCGCCTCTCGTGGAAAGGGGACGGTTTGAATCTTCGATCCGAACGTTCCAATGCACAGCCCGCTTGCCTGTGAATGGACCTGCCTGCACGGCTCCCCCCCGGTCTGGATTCTGCAGGATTGCGCATCGTAATATCGGTGCGTAAGTAATCGAAAGGCATTAGTCTATGGCTGTCGAAGGTTCCTGTCTGCATCACTCCACGCGTCCAAACGTTGCCGCTCCCCAACCACTCCGTATTAATGCCGTTGGTAAGAACTCCTGTATTCAGGATACGAAAATTGTCGTACAGTACATCATGGGACATGACTCGATTGGTAAAGATGTACTTGGCCTGGAAGTCACTGGTCGAATCAATATCTGTTATCGTTACATTGAATGAACTGGATACGTGAATCGCGTTCTCTCCATTCAAAATTTCGATACTTCTGGCCCAACTGTTGAATGCCCGGTTAAAAAACAGACCGTTCCATCCGACACCGTTATTGTAAGGGTATTCCTCACGGCTGTTTTCCATCAGAATGGTTAAATGTTCCACTCCGACTTCCCGAACCATGGGACCAATTCTGCGCAAAGAAACATTGTATTCGGGTTGTATGGAAACGCGGGTGGGGCGGACAAAAGAAATCGCATTGCCATCCACGCTCTGTACTTCAACAGGCCAACCCAGATAAGGTGTGTTGTCCAACCATTGACCGAAGTCCCAATTGGCAAACGACGCATGCGCAGCAATTTCACGCCAAAGTGCGTTGTCAGCCGGGTTTTCCCACGTCATTAACACTACATCTCCAGCTTGAATTCCGACAGGGTCAGCCAGGCTCACTGTCCGCACGCCTGCGGGCGCTGAACCTGTGACCGAGGTTAGAATACCCTGGTTGCGCCAGGCTTCCCAGTCTCCGGCATTCACATTGAACAATGGAGCTGCAGTGCGCACGTGTTCCCAACGACCGGTATCCCTGACATGGAATAGATCCCTAGGGCCTGCCCAAATCAAGCCGCCGGTCCAGTTCCAGTGTTGGCTGCCATGGCCAGTACTGCCGATAGATTGCATTAACGCATTGGCAAATTTGAGAATAGTCTCACCGCGGCCAGATCCTCTCAAGACAACGCCATCTCGATGCAGCAGTACGATTTGCTCAATGCGATAGGTGCCAGGTGGTATCTCAACGGCTCCGCCTCCTGCGTACCACGCCGCGTCGATTGCCGCCCGAAAAGCCCTGGTATTGTCTCCTGTGCCATCGTTGATTGCCCCAAAATCCATAACATTGACGACCGCGGGCACCTCGGGCACAGAGGTCTCTCCGCGTCGGTAACCGGCGTAAGCCACATTGGGAATATGGCTGTGGGTGTCAGGCAACCCAACAAATTCCGACCAAAGAGCTGCACCGGTTGACGTTGTCTGCGCCTGAGCCGTATTCCATAAGCCGCCACTGATGGCGGCCAAGGCTGCACAAACTCGCATGCATGTTTTAATTGAGAATAATGAGGGAGGGGGCAGGGGGTAGGTCATACTGCAATACGTCACTGATCAATGCTGTTGCAGCCAGTTTAAATATTAGTTTATCTATAAACTTTTTGCTGTTTGGGATCTTGGAATCCGTTGACAACACTCGTATGCTGGGGCATGTATTGCGCACAGGGATTGGAAGTAAGCCTTGCTATTACAGCCATTAATATCATTAGCGAATTCGCACGGGTTTCATGTCAAATCGAGTCACACTTGCTGATATTGCAGCTGTAGCGGAGACCTCCCAAACCAGTGTTTCCCTGGTATTGCGTGGCGCTGATAGTGGTCGGGTGAGTCCTGAAGTTGCGCAAAAGATCCGGATGGTTGCTGAGTCGATGGGTTATCGGCCTGATCCTGCTTTGAGGGCGTTGGTGGCTCACCGAGACAGTAAGCGGGCTGGATTAGCCTACCGAAAGCTGGCGCTCGTGGTACCTAATGAAAGGATGTCTGACTGGCGTAATTCTCCGTTTCATCAGGCTTTGCTTGGAGGGGCTACGCGGCGAGCGAAGTTATTAGGATTTGGCTTTGTAACGTGTCAGTTGGCTGTCGGTGATTCATATGCTACACTATCCAAACTGCGTACCCAAGGGGTGGATGGCTTGATTTTTGTGCAACCCGACAGTGTTGAGGATCAGCTTGCCGATTTCAGTGAACAGTTTTGTGTGATTGGGATTGGTTCGGCGTTGAGCGCCAGCAAGATGCCCATAGTGGGGCCGCACCATTTGGCGAACATGAATCTGCTTGCCGCGCATTTGGAGGCCTTGGGCTGCAAGCGCATAGCCTACTTGCCGCAAAGTTTTTTGCAGGCTGAAGTGGGTAGCTTGTTTGAAATGTGGGCTGATCATGCCGCTGTAACCAGAGACTCATGGTTAGGTGTGGTGCGTGGAGTCCATTCCTGGTCTTCGTTGCAGGATTGGTGCAATAAGCAACGCCCGGATGCACTTGTTACCACCAATCCATGGGGTACTGTTGCACCTGCTGGTCAATATGAGCCGTGCCCGAGCTATTCCCTGGCGTTGTATCATCGTCATAGTTCCATTGCCGGCATATGGCAGGAACCCGAAGTGATTGGCAGTGCGGCAGTGGATTTGCTTGATCTTGCGCTGCGCAAAAATTTGCGAGGTGGTGAGGTGGAACCTCAACGATTATTGATTCCGGGCAGCTGGCTTGCCGGGGGATCGACCGGCAAACCTGTGTCCTGAGCTTTGCCTGCTACCTCTTGATCGGATTCACCCGGATACTGATCAATTCGTAGGGGCTGAATTCAAAATATCCGTTGTCACCGATAGTTTTTTCTGTGGGGCGCCCCAAAAGATCAACTGCTTTGAGTTCCGCGTCTTGGGTCAGAATCAATTGTGCGCTTCCGCTTCTCCCTGCAGTCTCATTAATGCGTACGGTAAATGTTTGGTCCCGGCCTGGTTCGACCCAGGTAATGTTGATGGAATTGGGTCCGTTCAGGCCCTGCACAGGCAGGGCGCAGCTTTGGCCCTGATAAGCGAGCGGCGCGGTGAACAGACTTTCAGCCAAGACCGCCGGATACTCCGATCTGGTTTGATCAGGGCAATGTTTTCCAATCGCTATCCGGATGTGATGGTGCCCAATATCGGTATGTTTTGGTCGAGTGCCGAGGTCCCTGATATCGTTGTTTTCATCCGATCTGGGCATCAAGGCGCTGCGGAGTAAACTCAATCCTATGCTGCCGTCGCGAACTGTTGCTCCGTACTTGGCTTCTGTTACCAAGAACATGCCCTCCCTGTGGGCATCGTCACTCACTGTCAGCCAGCGACTGAAGGGTACCTCCCACATTGCTTCGGCGCGGGGATCTCCGCTTTGCACCTGCCTCAAACTGCTGCCAAATGGAGCGCCGAAGCGCGCAAACCGTCCGGTATAACCGGTAGGAAACCAAGCCTTGAGCAGCATATCCTCATCGTTCCAGTGCAAGGTGTACTCAATGCGGACATAGGGCTTATCCGCCTCCAGGATGTAGTCCACAAATCCAGTGCTTTTGGAAGTGAGTTGGTAATGAACTCTGAGAGTCTGTTTGAGATGGGAGCCCTTGATTGCTTCAATACGGGCGTCGCCAATGGGTTGAGATGGCAGACTGAGCGCCTGCCGGTCAATCTCCCAAGCTGCGTAATTGTGTGGCTGATCTGGGTATATCAGCAACGAGTTCAAGGGAGCTGAGCACAGTATCTGCTCTCCATCAATAATCAGATGTGCCAATTCACCTTTGTCATTCAACTGCAAGGTAACTCTTCCGCTGTTTAATGAATGATGGCTAGCGGTAACGGGCTGTTGCGGAGCATTCCATGCAAGGGCCGTCGTTGGAGTTCCGGAAAACGCAGGCAGCTGAGCAATTTTGCCAGCACTTTCGTCGGCTAGCGTGATTTCCACAGCCAGTGGATTGAACAAACAATCTGTCGATTCTAAACCTGAGGATTTGAGGCATTGAGATGCTTCCCGAAGTGCTTCCGAGCGCAAACTGCTCAATTCATGGTTGGCCTCGAGATAAACTTCCGCAATCGAACTACCGGGGATGTAGTCGTGGAACTGTGCAAAAACCAGACGTTTCCAAAATTTTTCCGGAATGGCACCTCCTCCAATAACTGCCTTGGCAGCTTCCCACATCTGCAAGCTCGCCTCCAATTTGCGAAAGTTATACTTCAATTCACCGTGGGTGGTGTGAACTCCGCGGTGATATTCCAGGAATAACTCACCTTGCCAGGTCGGTAACTGAGGCCGAAGTGGCTGCAAGCGCTCAAAAAATCCTTCAATCGTGCCCCAACGGGTTTGTGGTGCTCCCGTAATGGATGCGAACCGACGGGCTCGTTCGAGCATGTTTTCGGTGACTCCGCCCCCGCCATCGCCGTATCCTGTGGGCACCAAAAACTCATCGTGTACGCCGGCCTGTTGGTGGAAATCCGCACCTTTGCGCAAATCATTGATATCCACCGTGCCGTTGTAACCATAAGCTTGGGTCAAATGTACCAGAACTTCGCTGCCGTCATGTCCACGCCAGTTGAAACTGCTGTAGGGGAAGCGATTGACGGCTGACCACGTCAATTTGGTAGTGAAAAAGGCCTCGCAACCCGTGGCCAGCATCAGTTGCGGTAAGCAGGGGGCGTAGCCGAATACATCCGGAATCCAAAGCACCTTGCTGATGGTGCCGCGCAGATGCGCAAAACCTTTCTGCCCGAGTACAAAGCTGCGCGCCAAGGCCTCGCCACAGGCCAGTTGAGTGTCGCTCTCCACGTAGGTCGCACCTGTAGCCTCCCATTGACCGGCGGCAATGTGATCTTTAACGGCTTCCAGCAACTTTGGTGCTCGCTTGCCAACAGCTTCATAACTTGCCGGTTGGCTGTAACCAAAGCGGAATTCCGGATACGATTTCAGCAAGCGATTCATGGTGGCAAAGGTATGCACCGCCTTGAATTCGCCCACTCTTTCTGGCCAAAGCCAGACAAGATCAATGTGGGCGTGACCGGTCAAAATTGCCTCGAGGCTGTGAGGTGCGGCAGGAAAATCGCGATAGATTTCTTTGAGAATAGTGCTCATGGCACTGATGCCGTGTCTATCGAACGCATCCACAGCTTTGTCCAGTCTTGTCTGCAAGCGTCTGAATAAGGGCGAAATTTTAATCAGGGGATTGCGGGTATTTTGGTCGACGTGCCCCAACTCTTCGCCGCAGAAAGCGCGGTATTCTGCCCGCAGGATGTCCAACAACACTGCCAAGTCATGATAAGTTTCCCACGCCAAAGCATCTCTGTTAAAAAACTGAATACCCGTGAAGTGGCTGCCGCCCGTGCCAATTCCGGTTGCGCCGGCAATCCAGATGCCGGTCTGCACACATACCGATTCCACATGCAACACGGCTGCGCCTTTGGGTAATGGGGCCCGGCGATGTGCAGGATCCACTCCATACCAAGGCAGGTTTTCATGATGCAGAGTAGCTTCTGCCTGATCATTCCACTGCATCCACAGATCATCAGACGCTGCGGGTGTTTCATATTCGAGCCGAAACCAACATTGTTGAAACAAACGGCCCCACACCCATGGGAAGGAATTAATCTGCCGCCAGGCATCCGCATGCACATCGCTTAATCCGTGTGCATCTGGACGGGCAGGGGATTGGTACAATTTGAACTTCACTGGAACTGGGGTCCAGATCTGTTGGGAAACGCGCTGCATTGCGTTAACAAGGCGCGGATAAATAACTTGTTGAAAAGGGTTGGGTCCTAGCATGTCTGGGGGAATATGGTTCAGGCGTTCTTCCTGACAGGGCCGTCTCAAAATTGCAAGGTCAGTCCCTCGGCGCTAACTTTGTTTTCGCCCGCTGTTTTGTTGATCCCGCCAAGCGACTGGAGCCATGCCGGTATCCCGTTTGAAGGCTCGATAGAACCACTTGATATCCTGGAAACCGGCGAGTTCAGCGACTACCTGCGTAGGTAGATTGCCCTGCAGCAGCAGTTCTTTCGCCTTCAGCAGTTTAGCA
Organism: Verrucomicrobiota bacterium; assembly: GCA_021208135.1. Lineage (GTDB taxonomy): Bacteria > Verrucomicrobiota > Verrucomicrobiia > Opitutales > Oceanipulchritudinaceae > JAJOKB01. Next base: position 10,747 of record JAJOKB010000002.1, read on the forward strand.
CGCAACAAGTATTGCTGGGGCTGAACCCCGACGCATCGCAAAAATCTTTGGTGAAAGGTACTTCTCGCCAGGCGAGCCATTTTGGCCATCTGTTCGACAGTCAAGGATTGTTCCGGGTGTTTTCTAATCTGATCTAGAACTTTGCCAATCCGCTCATCTTCAACGGCTGTACGGTCTGTGGAAGTGCGTTCAATGACCTGCAAGGGATCTATCAGAGTCAGCGGCGGGGGGGTGGTGTCCGTTTGCCAACCAAGAAAAGATCGATTTCATCGCTACCCTGCCAATACTGCCCGCGTTAGTCTCGATCGAACTTAAGGCAAGCCGACCCCAGTTGCCCCTGTTTGAATTGTCCACTCCCAGTACAGACAGTACTCTTGGCACCGCGATACCTGCCTCCCTGGCGGCCAGCAAAATGAGATCGCCCACTTCATCATTGGCAGCGAAGACAGCTGTTCCGGTGGGCAAGCTACGCAACCACAGTTGCAGACCCTTCATATCGGCAGGTTGATTGGACTCCATTGGAATCAGTTCTGCCGGTACTGTATAAACTTGCTTGCTTTGCTGTTCAAGATGGGCGGTGAAAGCCATCCTGCGCTGTCTTGAGAATTCGAAGTCTTCGGTAAAGCCTGCATAGGCAAATGTTTCCACACCCTTATTCAGCAAAAACCGCGCAGCCATCAGGCCGATGGCCTCATCATCCTGCACAATCCTGGGCACCGTAGTCGCTGTGTTCATATTGCTATACCTGTTGGACGTGTTTATCCAAGGTATATTGAATTCAGTGAATGGCCGCAATTGAAGTTTTGGAAGGCCGTAGTAAAGTGGGAATTGGTTGCAGTACAAAATCGCCCCATCAAACTTTACTTCCTTCAGGTCAGAATAAAACCGGTGTAAGTTCCGGTATTCGAATACATCGATATCCGCCATCGGATATTTGTTGCGCAGTTGGTGCAACTCTTCGATCACACCGTTGGCGATGCGTTCACAGTGGGCGTTTTGTGTGAATGATCCCAGTGCGATACGCATCGGTGGAAAAAATTGAATTTTGCTCTTGCATGCAGGCTTGAATTTGTCCGTACTTCTCACTTTCCAATTCATTTGGAACTTCCTGCGGGGCTAGCTCAATTGGATAGAGCACCTGACTACGGATCAGGAGGTTAGGGGTTCGACTCCCTTGCCCCGTGCCAGGATCATCTTCGTTGGAGAGCTTTTGTTTGCTCTTCTCTTTTAGCGACAAAGTCGGCCAAGGTGCGCATGATCGCTGCCTGGCGTTCTGCTTCAGGCAGGGATTGCCATTCATTCCATAATTCAGATCTGGCATCATCGGTAAGGCTCAACCAGAATTGAGCCGCGCTGCGTCGGTGTTGGGTTGGTACTTGTTGGGCTACCCAACGCAATTGTGAGTCCGACTTTTGCGAAACTGTGCGCATGTGTTGCAATCGTTGCCGCATGACAATGCGGTCATTTTCGGACATACGTTCAATAATTTCCAACGCTTGGCGCAGACGAACCAGCTGTTCGGGCGTCAATTGCAATAGATGCTCCATCATGCGCAGTTGTTCCATGAGGGCAGCTGAGTCCGGCAGGTTGGCCGGTGGAGTCGGCGGATTGGTCCGGATAGATTCGGGGATTGTTGGTGGCGTTGGGAGGCCGGGAGGTTGAATGATCGGTGAGGCGTTATCCGCTTGTTCAGCCCAAGAAAGAGAAGGCAGAAAAAAGCTGATTCCTACCGCAATAGCGGCACCAAATTTAACCCATTCCATCATTGTAGTGTGAGAATGGCCAAGGTTTCTAGTGGGCTTGAGTCCCAGTTCCCCTCGATCGGGGCCTGCAAATCGTTGAGAATTGAAATAAGCCGCAGACTGGTTTGGTCAAATAGCTGTGCCGGGGTGGCATTGACCGGGGTTGCCTGAGGCTGGAACACTGCAGTTGGCAATGAGGGTGCAGACTGGGTGTGAAGTGGAATCGTGCGCGTAGACTCGGCAACCTGTACCGAGGATAATCGAACGTTGGCCCCCTTTCTATTTCCGGGCGCAACAGCGTCCAGGCGCTTAAGGTGCAAACCGCTGCTATAGCTGCGAGCCGCAGAATGGCGGCACTAAAACCGGAGCCAACGCGTTTTTGGCGCTGAATAGCCGTTATGGTTTTATCTGTGAACCATTGGCTGGCGACAACGGGGTGATCCTCCAAAAGATCATCCAGCATCAGGTCCAGCTTCTCATTGGTATCCAGTGATTTAAGTCTGGTAAGAGTTGCGGTGGCAAAATCCGGACTTGCTGTTTTCACCGTGCGGGTGAACAGCTCGTTCAATTGCTCATCTGTAATCTCTCGTCGCATGCCTCAAATGTTTAAACCGTATCCTTCAATGCTTGTTTCAGAAATTGTCTCGCCCTGAAAATCCATGTTTTGACTGCGCTCTCCGAGGCATTCATTATTTCAGCGATTTCCAGGTAGCTCAACTCTTGTTGCTGTAGCAAAAGAATAGCAGTGCGTTGGTTTTCCGGTAGCTCCTCCAGTGCCAAATGGAAAGCTTCCTCTATCTCTTTGCGGTCGCGCAGGGACTGATCGCTGGTTGCGATTTGAATTTCGCTCGGATCCACTGGCTCCAGCGGTTTCCGCTGTTGCCTCCTGTATTCATTGATCAGCAGTCGGCGGGCAATGTGAAATAAATAAGTAGAGAACTTGGCGGTGGGTTGATATTTGGGAGCGGCACGGTAAATGCGAATAAAAACCAGTTGCGCCAAATCTTCAGCCAATTCTGTCGAGCGCAGGGACCTGTAGAAAAAAATTGATCAGGGGGTTCTTCCATTTGTCGATCAAGTCGCGCAATGCTGATTCATCGCCACTGGCAACGCGCAGCATCAACGCCGCATCCTCATCAGGAAATGCCGTTGGTTGATCTGCTTCGCGCTCCATGTCCTTGGCCATAAAGGTGGTGGATTAAGAAGCAACAATTCTAAAAAGTAAAGCGCGCTGGCCAAGTTGACTGCAATCAATCAGCAGGAGTACCGTGATACAGGCGATAGCGGCGCAGACCTTCACGGTATCCTTCGAGTCTTCCGAGGCGTTGGTTGTAGCGAATTCGGAAAGTACGGGTTAACTCAGCCGGAAGCTTTTTCGTGCGGAACCAGGTCCAGTCATTCCAGGTGTCGCGAAGAGCTGGTATCAGTACGTCGCGGTGCCAGTATCGGGTAATATTTGGAACGTTCCCGGCCTGTGCTATCGCGGTTGCATCACCTCTCGCACGGGCTCTGGCCTGACCGGGGGAGTAATTGTGCGAATGAATGACCATCGATGTATTGGCAAATTGAATCTGGAAGCCGTTTTTTTTTGAGGCGGCGTGACCACTCGTCGTCTTCCGCAAACTGGAGATCCTCCCGGAAAGGGTTTTGCTCCCAAACTGCGCGTGGTACTATGCAGCTGACTAAACTGAAAAAGTGTTCCCAGGAGCTGGATTCGCGGTGCTCTCCGAAGCAGCGGTCATAATCATGCGCATACACGGGTTTGCAATCTGGTCGGGGGATCTGTCGACTGAATACGCTGCCCGGACGTTCCAGCCCCAAGCTGGTGTGCAGCAATTCAGGCAGCCACTCGCGGTTTGCCGGTGTGGCATCACTGTTTAACAGCACCACCCAGTCGCAGGTAGCGAGTCTCAATCCTTGATTCAAAACCCTTCCGGGGACGTAGGTATCTGGTTCAATTACAATAAAATGAGCAGGATTGACCGCTTGAATCAGTTCATGGGAGCCGTCGGTGGAGCCGCTATCGATGACGATGAGTTCAATATCTCCGCTGTAGTCCTGATGAAAAACTCCATCCAGCGTGTCGCGCAGTGCCCACGCTTCGTTGTAGGACCGCATTACGATTGAAATTTTATTTGGGAGGTCTGATTTCATGATTTCATTGAAGCTGGCCTCCATTACTTGAACAGGTCCAACTGGGGATCCTTGAGTAAATCATAGTTTTTCATGATGCGGATGATCTGCAAAATCTCACTCTTCTGATAATTGCGGTTGGTCTCTACTTTTTGAATAATATCGAGCAGCATGCCTCTGAAAGAAATGATGCCATCTACCCCGCGTTCGCGCAGCAGCGAGATGCATTCACTGCGGTGGGGTTCTGCGGTGGGCAACCCAGGCAAGACCAGTATCCGCCGCAGATCCTGACTCGAGTTGAATTCCGGGGTGTCGTCGGAAAATAAAGTTTCCGCCACCTTCAACACGTTTGCCTCCAGAAATTTGAATATCTCCGAACTGCTGCGCAGCATATTGGGGGTAAATCGCTGGGTGGTGTGCCAGCCCTTGACCACCACAACCGCGCGGTGAACGTATGGCAGTTCACTGGCGAATAACATGAACCCGGGTTCACGCCCACCCGTGTTAAAAGAGGGATTGTAAACCAGTAAATCGATTTCCTCTTCTGCCAGTTTTTTGCGCGACTGGACCTGATATTTGCGCAACTGGCGGACAAGGAAACCATGCAACTCAAAATATTCTCGGACAATGTTCTCATCAAATCCGGCCATATTCCGATAGTGAAGTCACCTCCGTACTCCCTTGCAATCACAATTGCCTGACCGAAAACCTGCGCAGGAAGGTTATCAGTGCCAGCAGTTCGTTGTGTGGGCAGTCGAATTGTTGGGCCTGCAGTTGACCGGAGCGTTCTCATGCTACACTGTTGCCGCAATGAGTAAACAAGCAGTTTTGCTGATCAATCTTGGCTCCCCGGATTCCACTGAGGTAAAGGATGTCCGGCGGTATTTGCGCGAGTTTTTGTCTGATCCCCGGGTGATTGACGCGCCAGCACCCGTGCGTGCTCTGGTGCTGAATCTTTTTATTCTGCCTTTTCGTCCGAAAAAATCAGCAGAGGCTTACAGCAGCATTTGGACTGAGCAAGGATCACCGTTGATGGTGACCAGTTATCGCCAGCAACAACTCGTTGATGAGCGGGTGACTATTCCTGTGGCCCTTGCCATGCGCTATGGCAAACCCTCAATACCGGATGTTCTTGCTGAGCTTGTTTCCCAAGGAATTGATGACCTGTTTGTCATGCCGCTGTATCCGCATTATGCCATGTCCAGTTACGAAACCGTAGTGGTGCGGGTGATGGAGGTGGTAAAACACCTTAAACCCGAAATGCGGGTTGAGATGCTGCAGCCATTTTATCGGGATGAAGATTACATTGATGCGCTTGTCGCCAATACCGCGCCACACCTGGAGCAACCGTTTGACAGGATATTATTTAGCTTCCACGGGATTCCTGAACGTCATCTGCGCAAATCGGATCCGTCCCACGCGCACTGCCTATGCACCCCCGATTGTTGTAACAATCCCAATCCTGCGCATGCCACCTGCTACCGGCACCAGTGTTTCGCCACGGTGAAGGCGGTAGTCGATCGCTTGGGATTGAGCGCGGAACAATATGGGGTCGCCTTTCAAAGTCGGCTCGGAAGGGATCCTTGGTTGCAACCGTACACCGATGAAACCCTGGAACAATGGGCCCATGATGGCCTGAAAAAGGTTTTGGTGATCTGCCCGGCTTTTGTCACTGATTGTTTGGAAACCTTGGAAGAAATTGCTGAGGAAGGTAAGGAAGAATTTGTTGCAGCTGGAGGCGAAGATCTCAAACTTATCCCCTGTTTGAATGAACACCCAGCCTGGATACAGTTTCTTGTCAGCCGCATTGAGCGGTGGCACGCACAGCGTAATGCCACCGTGGCTCCCCGCTAGCGGTGCTCAGCGGGTCAAGCTTTTGTCCTCCGGATGGAACACCCAACAGCCTAATGTCTGACCGAATTCTGATGCTGCTCGCTTCCGTTGGTTATCTCGGTGCGGTAGCCGTTTTTGCCTGGTACACCAGACGACAATTGCGTGCGCCCGAATGGGTGACCCTTTCTATCATCGGTGTCAGCTTTTGTCTGCACTCTTACGGGCTGCATTCCCGTGGGTTAGAGCGCGGCAGTTGCCCGATTACGAATCCATACGAAGTATTCCTCTTCATCAGTTGGTCTGTTATGCTATTGTTTTTGCTGACCGGACCAGTATTCAGAACGTCATTTCTCGGTGTGTTCAGCGCTGCCTTGGCTGGGCTCATGGGGGTGTTGGCGTCGGTGGTTCCTGCCTGGGATGCGGGAACGCGCGGACCTTACTTTGGCGGCAATCCATGGATAGAAACACATGCCGCACTTTCCATCTTCAGCTATGGCGTATTCGGACTGCTGGCGGCCACCGCGTGCATGTACCTTTTACAGTACCGCAGTTTGCGCAGCAAAAGGTATGGTATGGTCGCGCGGTTCCTGCCCTCGATAGTTCAGCTGGACCATGTCAATTTACGACTTTTGCTTGTGGGTACCGCTTTCTTTACCCTCTCCCTCGGCATAGGATTCTTCTATTGGGTGAATCATCCTGAGGCAGTGTCCGAACTCAAACTGGCAACTGCAGGATCCGTATGGTTGGCTTATTCGGCTGTCCTGTTTTTTCGGTGGCGTCGTCAACTGCAAGGCCCACGTCTCGCTTGGACCGCACTGGCCTTATTCTTCTTTGCCTTGCTTGTTCTTTGGCCCGTTGAACTCAGTCGCAACTCCGGCAGGATTGCGTCTTCGCACCTAGTCATCGCCTGCGAATGAACTCGGCGCCTGCTGTTTTTTCAGTGGTGGGTTGCCATCACCAGCGCGTTGATGATTCCGTGCGCGAACGCTTCGCCCTGACCAACGAACAGGCTGCAAGGATTGCTGTCGAATGTGCAGCCAATCCGGCATTCCAGGAGTCGCTCGTCCTCAACACCTGCAACCGGATTGAAGTCTACTGCGTAGGTGCTGATACCGAGGCAATTCAGAATGCTGTCATCCAGTTGATCGCACACAATTGCGGTGAACCTGCCGATCTGGTCTCTGCCAATTGTTACCAGCGCGACAACGCCGATGCCATCAGGCACCTGTTTGAAGTGGCCGCTGGTCTGGATTCGCAAATTGTTGGTGAAACGGAAATCTTTGGTCAGGTCAAATCCGCCTATCAAAACGCGCTTCAATGCAAAACGTCAGGCAGGTTGCTCAATAAAATTTTCAAAAAGCTTTTTCAGTGTGCCAAGTATGTGCGTTCCAATACTTCAATTGGTATTGGCCATGTCAGTTTGGGAAATGTTGCCGTGGATCTCGCTCAACGCATTTTCGGGGATTTATCCGCTTGCCGCCTACTGGTCGTTGGATCGGGCGATGTCGGCCGTGATGTCGCTATCGCATTTCGCAACCGCGGGGTGAAATCCCTCCATATCAGCAGTCGAACAGAAGCCAGAGCTTCAGCCCTCGCCTCTGCCATCGGCGGCACAACGATCCCCATGAACGAATGGCAAAATCTGTTGGCGACTGTCGATATTGCAATTTTTGCCACCTCTGCGCCCGGATGTCTCCTGATGGCCCCAGAGTTAAAACCCAAGGTAACCGTCAGAAACGGACAGCCGCTTTTCTTAATTGATCTGGCCGTGCCCAGGGATGTCGATGAAGCCTGCAGTTCGCTGGAGGATGTCTATCTTTATTGCATGCAGGACCTCGCTTCCATAGCCAACGAAAATCTCGCTGCCAGATTGGAACACATCGATCAGGCCAGATTTATTATCAGTCAAAAGGTTGCTGCCTTGTCCGAATCCGTTGCCAGGTAATTCCAGTCAATAGGTCATCTGTCGTTTGCGTCCTCACTCACAATAAGTGCGCCTGCAATCCAGTCCCGGCCTCCGGATCAACCGCTAGATCCGCTTGCCTTTCTGTCTGAGGTGCTTCCTTGAGTACTGGTGCTCTTGTGTGCGACGTTCTCTTGCGCGCGTCGTCCGCCAATTGTCGCACTTCCTGCCGCTGATGTCTTATGAATGCCAATTGAGCCTCGTAGTGTGTTGCCAGTTCAGAGGGCAGCGAATAAATACTCCAATTCTCCTTTCGTCTCACCACAACTACACCTCCATCACGCAAAATTTTCAAATGACGCGAGATCTTAGGCTGCTCCACACCCAGCACCCACGCAAGCTCAGTAACTGTTATCGGCCCATCCAACATGAGGTTCAGGATGCGGATCCGGGTGAGATCGGTAAAGCTTTTGAAGTATGCCAACAGGTTCATTTAATCGAATATGCGAAAAATCGAAATAATAGCGATAAAAATCCCCAAAGAGCTATAAGCCGGATTTTGTCCGAACGGTTTTGTGCCGTTCTGGGCATCCATTCCTCTATCCCGCTTGCGCGGAATTCCCTTGCGGGATGCAACTCACCCGGGATCGTGAGGCGGGCCACCCGATCCCCTATTCAGTCTTGCACCGGATTGGGTTTACCATGCCCCGGCGGTTACCCGACGAGCGGTGGGCTCTTACCCCACCTTTTCACCCTTACCCCCGGCGTGAACCGGAGGCGGTATATTTTCTGTGGCACTGGCCGTCACCGCTGCTCTCGCAAACGGTGCCCTCGCTTTCGCGAGGAATCCTGCCCATGGTGTCCGGACTTTCCTCTACCGGTCCGTTTCCGGCCCGACAGCGGATGCCCGCTCTTTGGAGACCTGCATACATCACACGGTATGGGTGCTGGAGGCAAGCACCAATGCGTGCGCTTCCGTTCACTCAACTTTCAATGCTGCTTTCAAGTCGCAGGCGCGGAATTTTTATGGCTGCCCAAATGAATGTTGCAACAGCGCATTCCGGTATACAGATTTGGTCGTTTATGTTGGATCTAAAGTATTTACGGGAACGGATGCCAGAAATCAGTGCGGCCTTGGCCACCAAGAAGTTCGCGGTTGATTTGGCATCCTTCGAACGCCTGGATGGTGAGCGCAGGACTATGATCCGTGCGACGGAAGAGCTGCGTGCGCAGCAAAAAGCGGCGAACGGTGATATGTCCAGGATGGCGAAAGGAAGTGCCGAATTCTTGGCAAAAGTAGCCGAGCTAAAACAGGTTTCCAGCGAATTGAAGGAAATGCAAGTGCGGTTGGACCAAATCGAGAATGAGTGGCGTGCGGCGTACATCGCAATTCCCAATGTCCCTGATGCTTCGGTTCCGGTTGGCAAGACGGAGGATGACAATGTGGTTTTTGCCACCTGGGGTGATCCAGCAGCTGTCTCCGCGCATGCTTTGCCGCATTGGGAAATTCCCGGATTCAGTGATAAGGTTGACTTACCCCGTGGCACCAAGGTGACGGGTGCGGGTTTTCCATTTTTCGTGGGAGACATGGCCCGTTTGGTGAGATCGCTTTTGCAATTCTTTCTGGAAGAAAACAGTGCCGCTGGGTTCGTGGAAATGATGCCACCTGTGGTGGTCAATGCCGCCAGCGCCACCGCTACAGGCCAGTTGCCCGACAAGGAGGGGCAAATGTACTATGCGGCTGAAGATGAATTATATTTGATTCCGACTGCGGAAGTTCCGGTAACAAACTACTATCGGGATGAGATTTTTGAGGCATCCGCACTCCCGGTTTATGCCAGTGCCTATACTCCGTGTTTCCGGCGTGAGGCGGGCAGTTATGGCAAAGACGTGCGCGGTTTGAACCGTTTGCATCAATTTGACAAAGTTGAAGTCGTCAAGTGGGTCCACCCTGATCGTAGTTTCGCTGAGTTGGAGAGTTTGCGGGAACATGCGGAAAGCCTGCTGCGCAAGTTGGAGTTACCGTATCGTACCTTGCTAATGTGTACGGGCGATATCGGATTTCCACATTCAAAGCAGTACGATCTGGAGGTTTGGGCAGGTGGTCAGCGCCGCTGGCTGGAGGTCTCCAGTTGCAGTAATTTCACTGATTTCCAGGCGCGTCGGGCCAATATTCGTTTTCGTGATGAGGACGGAAAAATTCAGGTTGTGCATACATTGAACGGATCCGCTCTGGCGATTCCCAGAGTCCTGGCGGCACTTTTGGAGAACAACTTGTCGACTGATGGTAAAGTGCGCATTCCTGAGGTTCTCCGTCCTTGGTTCAAGAAAGAATTTCTGCAGTTCTGATTTGTGAGTCCGGGCTCGTTCGATGCATTTGATTGGGTGGCGGCTGCTGGAAATCTAGCCTCCGACACTATTGCCGAACAGTTCGATGCCTCGGTTCGCGCATGGCTGTCTGCCAAAGCACCCAGCGGTAAACCTTGGTTAGTTGCGTGCTCCGGAGGTGCGGATTCAGTATTCCTTTCCTTATTGATTGCAGGCATTTTCCGGCCAAACGGACAGAATCTGGTGCTCGTATATTTCAATCATTTGTTGCGACCGGAGTCGGATTCCGAGGAGGAGTTTGTCGTCAGTATGGCCGGAGCATTGGGTATTGATTGTCGAGTTGGACGCTGGCAGCGTACTGCGGCCCATACTGATGCTATCCGCAACCTTGAGTCCTTGGCGAGGGCAGCCCGGTATGAATTCTTTAATGAGGTTGCCAGGGACGTTGGGGCGGAACTTGTGCTCACAGGACACCACAGCAATGACGTAGCTGAAAATATGATCATGCGCATAGCGAGGGGCAGCAGTTGGTATAGCCTCAGCAACCCTTGGCCCGTGAGAAGTTTTTCTGGAGGTTTGGTGCGTGTACGGCCCTTGCTGAGTATTTCATCCGCGCAAATCAAGACTGTCCTTGCGCGCTACGGAGTGCCTTGGATGGAGGATGCCAGCAATGATTCAATGCAGTTTACCCGGAATGTGGCTCGCAAGCTGGTTGTGCCTCAATGGGAAAAAGTGTATCCCAATCGTGATCTGTATTCAGGCGTACAAAAGATCAGGGCTGAGATGCAGGCATTGGAGGAAGCTTTGGACGGGTGGGTCGCAAAGAGCTATGGATCCTTTGACTCGCATGAATTGCTCGATTTGCTAAAAGCGCGGGAGGCCTGTGGCAACAATCCGGCACTTCTGAAACACCTCATCCGGCGATGGTTGGGTCATGCCGGTTTTAGCGGTAACATGCGCATGGCGATGGTGGATGCTGCAGCGCGTGCGGTGTTTTCGGGAGAGGTCAGTTGGGTGTGGTCTCTCAGTGAAACAGAGCGTTTGGTTTTAGATTCCACCACATTGCGGCTCGAGCAGTTTGCGGAGAGCCCAGCCTGGTTTTCATCGGTTTGGCAGGCCGGAGGATTTCTCGTCCCCGGAATGCTACTGTTCGGCCCTGATGGTACTCGATTGACCTGTGATAGCTGCGAGTTGGCTGCCAATTATCCTGTGCAGGGGATGAATCCGGAACTGGAATGTTTGTGTTCGGCTGATGTCAAACTGCCACTGAGGGTGCGGTGTTGGGTCGCCGGAGATGCATGGCAACCACTGGGATTGAAGGGGAGGCGTCGCAAATTACAAGACGAGTTCACCAATCGCAAGATCTCACAGCTTACCAGGCAGCAATTGCCAGTCATTGAGGATGCGGACGGTAACATTGTCTGGGTTCCGGGGTTCCCTGTTGCATATCATGTCCGCTTGGAGGGTAACACGCCCAAGTTAGCTCTGAGATTGACTTACACCGCCATTTGACCGACTTTTCCCCCAATGTCAGATTCTCAGCCACAAAACCGTAACAAACCATCTCAAGGGCAATCCGCAAATGCGAATGCTCACCATTTGGCTGGTCGTGTTTTTTGCGATATTTGCCGTTCTATTTCTGACGAACAACAATTCGCAGCAGACCACCGAACTAACAATCAATGAGGTTGTTGAATACGCCCGTCACGGGAAGGACAGTGTTATTGTTCCCGGCGCGGTTCTTAAGTCAGTGCCACAGGGCGGTCCTAACTGGCATGAAATTCGCGGTCAATTGCGGGGTTCCAGTGGCGATAATAAACAGTTTTTGGCCAAGGGGCAGGTGACAGAATCAAGCCTCGAGGTTTTGCAACAGTCCGGCTTATTTCGTGAGGCGCGGCGAGTACTTTGCTGACAGATATTTTGCTGACGCTTCTACCGTTTGTTCTAATTATCCTTATTCTCTATTTCATATTTGTGCGACAATTGCGCAATGCTGGCCGGGGTGCTATGAATTTTGGCAAGAGCAAAGCAAAAATGCTCATGAGGGATCGCGAAAAGGTAACCTTCAAGGATGTCGCCGGTTGTGAGGAAGCCAAAGAAGAAATCGCTGAAGTGGTCGAGTTTTTGAAGGATCCCAAAAAGTTCCAGAACATTGGCGGACGAATCCCTAAAGGCTGTCTGTTGGTCGGTCCTCCTGGAACCGGAAAGACATTGATTG
>JAJOKB010000054.1 GCA_021208135.1 Verrucomicrobiota bacterium
GTGCAAGAGCCGATAAAGACGTTCTCGATCGTCACTTCGCTGATCGGCGTGCCCCGGAGTATTCAACCCATGTAATCAAGGCTCTTTTGAGCTGCGATGCGCTTCGATTCGTCGGCGAAGTCATCAGGGTGGGGCACGCGCCCGCCAATCGCGACAACATCTTCGGGGCTGGTTCCCCAAGTGACGCTCGGCTCAACGCTGCTGGCATCAACCGTAACGCTCTTGGCGAACACCGCGCCTTCGTCGGAATGGAGCGTGCGCCAATAGGCCACCGCTGCGTCCCAATCCGCGCCCTTGGGGGCAAGCGGGCGGCCTTTGAGATAGCGAAAGTCGTCTCATCCGGCGCAATCAGGCCAGCGCGCGCGCCGGCTTCAATGCTCATATTGCAGACGGTGAGACGCTCCTCGATGGTCATTGTCTCAAAGACTTCGCCCCTGTATTCAATGACATAGCCCGAACCGCCCGCAGCGCCGATCTGGCCGATGATGTGCAGGATCAGATCCTTGGCGGTCACGCCTGCGCCAAGAGTGCCGGTAACGCGCACCTCCATCGACTTTGACTGCTGGAGCAGCAGCGTTTTGGGTGGCCAGCACATGCTCGGACCTCGCTTGTCCCGATGCCGAACGCAAGCGCGCCGAGCCCGCCATGGCAGGCGGTGTGCGAATCGCCGCAGACAATGGTTGTGCCGGGCAGCGAAAAGCCTGTTCCGGGCCAACCACATGGACAATGCCCTGTTCGGGCGCGGTTGCATCAATGTAGCGGATGCCGAATTCGGGCGCGTTCTTTTCGAGCGCGGCGAGCTGGCTGGCGGCGCGGTGGTAGCAACAGTCATGAGTAATCTGGGTCTGGACGCCGCCATGCAAGCGGCAGGCGGCACTGTTGTGCGCGCTGGTGTCGGTGACCGGCAGGTTTTACAAGCCATGGCGGAACACGGCTACGTGTTTGGCGGGGAAGCCAGCGGACATATCGTGCTCAAACAGCACTTGCCCACGGGCGACGGTCTATTGGCAGCACTGGCAGCCTTGCAAATCTTGTTGCGAACCGGGCAGCCCTTGTCCAGGGCGCGGCGTGTGATGTCCCTTTTCCCCCAACTAAAAAAGAACCTGAAAGTGCGCAACAAGTTGGATCTCGACCAAATTCCTTCGTGGCAAAGCGAATACCTGCGCATGGAAACCGAACTCGGCAAGGGCGGCAGGATGTTGGTGCGCTATTCAGGAACCGAACCGAAGATCAGGTTGTTGGTCGAGGCTGCAGACGGTACTCTGGCAAGCACATTTATGAACCGGCTGGAACAACTGGTGCGCACGCATCTGGAAGTGACCGGATAACATGGCAATCGACTTACCGCCCGACGCAGCACAGCAGGCATCAGCAGAAATTTCGCTGCTGAAAAGCAGTATGTGCCGTGTCATCAAGGGCAAGGATGAGGTTGTTGATCAAGTGCTGATTTGCCTGCTGGCGGGAGGGCATTTGCTCATTGAAGACTTGCCCGGACTCGGTAAAACCACTCTGGCCTACTGCCTGGCCAAAGCCATCGACTGTCAGTTTCAGCGCATTCAATTCACCGCTGATCTTCTGCCGACAGACGTCCTGGGTGTTGCCATTTACGACGAGGCCGCCAAAGGATTTATTTTTCGGCAAGGACCGATTTTCAGTAACATTGTGCTGGCCGACGAAATCAATCGCAGTACTCCCAAAACCCAATCTGCGCTGCTGGAGGCCATGGATCGAGCAAAGGTGTCGGTCGATGGCGAAACTCACCTCATAGGCAGACCCTTCATGGTGCTCGCCACGCAAAATCCGGTCGATTATGAAGGCACCTTTCCTTTGCCAGACAGCCAAATGGATCGGTTTTTGATTCGCCTTAGTATGGGCTACCCACAATTCACCGACGAATTGACCATCCTGCGCAACGGTTATCTGCACTATGATGACATTCCCATCGAACCGGTTTTATCGGGGCAGACCATCGAGATGCTGCAATCGCTGGTGCACAAAGTTTATATTGAGGACTCGGTATTGGAATATTTGTTGCGCTGCATTACCGCCACGCGTGAAACTCCGGCCCTGATCAATGGTATCAGCACCAGGGGAAGTTTGGCGCTCAAAACGGCTGCGCAGGCACGCGCACTGTATCAGGGCAGGGCATTTGTAACGCCACAGGATGTGGCTGCCCTGTTTTATCCCGTCTGTGGTCACCGGCTTGCCTGTCATGGCGCATTGCCCGACACCAACGACCCTGGTAGCCACAGCGCAGTCCAAGCCATCCTGACCGGGATTTTGGCATCAACCCCGGTGCCCAAATGATTGTGTCCGGGGGGCGCACACAGACAACAGATACCCGCTGGGCAGATCCAGGTTACTTCCGCCCAGGATCCAGATTGCGCAATTGGCTGCGCATCCTGATCCAGTTGTTCAAACCACCCCGAGGCCACCGCACCCTACCCACAACTGCCGGCTGGTTACTGATTTTAATTGCCCTTGGAGTGGGCAGCGCCGCCTTTAATACCGGCAATAACATTCTGTATGTCGGCTTGGCCCTGCTACTTGGCAGTCTCCTTCTGAGCGGAGTTCTGTCCTGGATGAATTTCAAAGGTTGCCGCTGGAGACTGCGCGGACCGACCCGCATCCGCGCTGGCAGTCCTTGTCATTTAGCTATCGAAGTCGCCAATGATAAAAAATTCATGCCGTCCTGGGCATTGCAATTTCTGGTTACCCACGATGATTCAAATCCACATCAAGCGGTATGGCTGAGCCAAGGGTTAGACGCCCGCACAACCACTCAATTACCCTGGCAATGGGTACCACAAAAACGCGGCAAATATACCATCACCCTGCGCGGCATTGTCAGCGAATATCCTTTTGGTTTTTTTGCGCAAAACCATTCTCGATTCACTCAAAATGGAGGTAGTCGTTTGGCCGCAGTCAATCCCGACACCATCCGCAACAAAGGCTCAATCGCGCTCACTTCCGGGCCGCCAACTCAACAGGACCGGCGGCGGCCATGATTTGCATAAATTGCGACCTTACACAGTAGGCGATCCGCCCAGAACCATCCATTGGAAAGCCAGCGCTCGCCTGGGCAAATGGCTGGTGAAAGAGTTGCAGGAAAGACGCCAGCCCATGTGGCACCTGATCCTCGATCCGGGCTCCTGGCGCATCGGCCCAATACTACCCAACGATAGCGAACTGGACGCCGGCATTTCACTCATGTGCGCCGCTGTTGAATCACAGTTCATCAGAAACGAATTAGCCTCAGTCAAAATAGACGAACATTGGATCCCGGTCTTCCAGAACAAGGACGCATGGACTCAAGTGATGGACTTTCTTGCCTGCATCACGGTCGAAGATATTAAGAATAAACCACCAGTATCCCACATGCCGTCCGCCCCACAAACAAGCTGCTTTTGCTGGCACGGCGGCACCCACTGGCAACAACACTTCCCTGCTCACGAACTGCGCGCTGCGTCCACTTGACCCACCACACCAGTCAATCCCCCACCGGGCACTTCCACCGTAGCAGGTACATCCAGCTTTTGGACTCCACGTTGATAGAGCACTCTGGGCATGATCATGATAAACATCGCCGGTATCACAAATAACGTAAGGAAACTCCCGATCAACAACCCACCAATGACCGCAATGCCCATCGACACCCGACTCTCCGCCCCAGCACCAAACGCCAAGGCGATCGGCAGAACTCCGAGTACTGTGGAAAGCGTGGTCATCAAAATCGGGCGCAGGCGCAGGTTGGCGGATTTGAGTGCCGCTTCTCTGGATGAGGCACCTTGCAGCATTTGTTGAGTAGCAAATTCCACCAAAAGAATCCCATTTTTGGTGACAAGTCCCACCAGCATAATGATGCCAATCTGACTGAAAATGTTTAAGGACTCCCTGAAATACCAAAGAGCGCCCAACGCTCCCAGCAAAGCCAGCGGAACCGTGAATAAAATAACCAGTGGCGCACGCCAGCTTTCAAACTGAGCAGCCAGCACTAAAAACACAAACAACAGCGCCATTCCGAAACCTATCATCATTCCGCCGCTGCTCTCCTTGAACTCTGCAGCGGCACCGGTCAATGCGGTATTGACCCCATCAGGAAGCACCTCTTGCGCAATACTCTCAAGAATAGTGATGGCTTCAGCCAAGGTCACTCCGTCGCCCAGGCGAGCAGAAATGGTGGCAGAGGATTGCCGATTAAAGCGAAACCTTTGCGGGGATGCTACCGTTTGAGAAACCTGAGCCAAATTGTCCAGCGGCACCAACTCGCCAGAATTCGTGCGCACCGAAATCCGTCTCAACACCCCGGCATCATTGCGGTGTTCAGGAGCCAACTGCTGAACAATTTCATATTGGCGACCGCCCCGAATAAAATAGGCAACCCGCTGCTCACTTAGGGACGACTGTAATGTTGTGGCAACCGCATTGGCTGAAATCCCCAGCGTCTGCATTCGGTCGCGATCCAAACTCACTTGCAACTCCGGACGCGTGAACCGCAAATCAACATCCACATTGGCAAACGCATCTTCTTGCCTGGCGCGGGCAATAAACAACTCCATACTCTCTCTCAGCATTTCTGGATTTGAAGAACGCAATACGATCTGCGCACTGTTACCGCCTCGCCTGTCCCCCACACTTGGATCCTGGGTAACATTGATTCTGGCTCCTGGTGTGTCTCTGGCTATGCGCGTCAACCGCTGCGCAATTTCAGCTTGGCTGGCCGCACGTTGATCCTTGGGCTTGAGGTCAATCTGAATGGCACCGGTATTGGAAACACCAGCCCCAATTCTAACCCCAGTACCGGGCACTTGCGTGGTAATAATACTTGCTTCAGGCACATTTTCATTAACAACAATCTCGAGGTTCTGCATGAAGTTCAACATGTACTCGTAAGACACACCCTCTGGCGCTGTCGCAGTCATGCGAATAAAATTCCGGTCCTCCAATGGTGCCAATTCCTTGGGCAGGGAGCGGTACAGACTGACGACCAACACTGAAGCTATGCACAGTAACAACACACAGGGCCAGGATCTCAAGGTGAACTTGTGCAAGGCTCCGGAGTAGCGGATCCTGAGATTTTCAATCACTGCGTTAAAATGCAACCACCATCCGGGATGCTTGGATTGATGAATATCCATGCGTGAAGCCATCATCGGGGTGAGGGTCAACGCTATGAATGAAGAAATCACCACCGCTCCACCCAATACAAAGCCGAATTCCCTGAATAACCGGCCACTAAGTCCTTGCAGAAATAAGATGGGAGAAAAAACTGCCAACAGGGTTAGGGAGGTGGCAATCACCGCAAAATAGACATCACGCGTTCCAGCTATACCCGCCTCTATACCACTTAAACCTTGCTGTTTGCGGCGGTGAATATTTTCCAGCACAACAATAGCGTCATCTACCACCAAACCAACTGCCAAAACTAATCCCAGTAGCGTCAATACGTTGATGGAGAACCCAGCCAGAAACATAATGAAAAATGCCCCAACCAAGGAAATCGGAATAACTATGGCGGGAATCAATGTCACTTTCAGCGAGCCAAGGAACAAAGCAATGACAGCAATGACCAAGACTAAAGCCAAAAATATAGTTTGCCTTAACTCTGCTATGGCTTGGCGCACAAAACGGGTGTTGTCCGAGGATACATCCAAAGCTACGCCAGGTGGCAAAATCCCACGGATTGTGTCCAAGCGGCGCATGATCTCATCAACAATTGCCACCTGATTAGCACCCGGCTGGGGACTTACTCTAATGCCCAACATCGGCACCCCCGCCACAGTGAAAGAGATTCTTTCATTGAATGGCAATAACTCAGCCCGGGCAATTTCCCGCAAACGCACTACCCCACTGTCGCTGCGCAACACAATCAGCTGCATGAACTCTTCAGGGGTAGATAGTCGGCTCTGAGTCTGTATATTGATCTCCGAAATATTGTTTTCAATTCTTCCACCGGGCAGCTCAATACTTTCTCTGCGAATTGCCGAGGCGACATCAATCGGGGTCAGTCCATGCGCAGCCATCCGATCAGGATCAAGCATAATTTTGATGGAATATCTTTTTTCACCAAGCACATCTACAGATCCCACTCCAGCTACAGTCTGAATTTGCTCTTTAACCTGATCTGCCACTGCAGTCAGTTCCATGAGATCCATGGTATCACTGCGGAGCACAAACGTTATCACTGAACCACTGTCGGCATCAGCCTTATTTATCGAAGGTGGATCTGCATCAGCCGGCAACGACCTAATCACGCGGCTTAACTGATCCCTGACATCGCTGGCAGCGGCATCCAAATCTGTACCTAGTGCAAATTCCAGCCTGACTCTGGATGTACCGTCTCGACTAGCTGAAGTTATAGTGCGAATGCCCGATACCGTATTTACGGCCTCCTCGATGGGCTCGGTGATTTGTGACTCAACAACCTCAGCAGTGGCACCACGGTAATTGCAAAAATGGTAATAACTGGCGGATCTATGGCAGGATACTCTCGCACACCAAGGGACCCCAAGCCAATAAGACCCAGAATCAATATTATAATTGATAGCACAACCGTGAATACCGGTCTTCGAATACAAACTTCGTAGAGACGCATAAATCAATTGTTGATTTTTACAACAAGCATTCCAGGGCGGACTTGCTGGACACCAGCAATAATAACCTCATCACCTTGATTCAATCCACTTAGGATCCTGATTTGTTCAGCTGACCTTGGACCACTGACTACCGCACGACGCGCAACCACTCCATCTCTGACAATAAATACAGCATCACCATCTGTAGCAGGAAGTAGAGCCACTGAAGGTATAAAAATGGCCGATTGCTCGGCTTCAGCAGTCCATCTCACCCGGGCAAAGGCTCCGGGTCGGAGGGAATAATCGTGATTCTCAAGTACCGCTCTTACGGTCAAGGTTCGGGTGACCTCGTCAATGCGCGGCTCAACAGCGTAAATACTGGCCTCGAAAGTGCGCTCAATACCCACTACGGTAAACTGAACCAATTGCCCTGGGGCAACTGTGGCACCAAAACGCTCCGGCAAACTGAAGTCCAACTTCATTTTACCTGTGTA
The DNA here is from genome assembly GCA_021208135.1 of Verrucomicrobiota bacterium. Classification (GTDB taxonomy): domain Bacteria; phylum Verrucomicrobiota; class Verrucomicrobiia; order Opitutales; family Oceanipulchritudinaceae; genus JAJOKB01. The sequence continues at coordinate 7,070 of JAJOKB010000054.1, forward strand.
CTGAAATGTCGCAATCCGGGTCGAAGGCGTCACATAGGATCCTTCACTCACGAAACGCAATCCCACCACCCCATCAAACGGAGCATGCACTACCCTCCTCGCAAGCTGTTGCCGAACAAGGTCCACTTCGGCGTCCAAAAATACTCAGCTGCGTGGCTGCCTCGTCATACTGGCTTTCACTGATACCGCCCGCAGCTACCAGGGGCGCCAATCTGCGTTCTGACAATGCGGCTAGGTCCCTCCTGCGTTCAGTTCGCCTCAATTCAGCCTGAAGCTCCGAATCATCAACACGCAACAGAAGGGTCCCACGGGCAACTTCAGCTCCTTCCACAAACCCTATGTAAACCAACTTTCCAGGCACCTCTACCTGCAGGTCAATGTTCTCATAGGCTCGCAACGTTCCCGTGGTTATGACTTCATCAGCAAACTTGCTTGGCGAAACAACCAATGTGTGAACAGGTTGTGCATCCTGCCCTTGCGATCTATCGAAAACGACCTCCTCATGTGGTCGCCAAACTCTTATTAATAAAAGCACAATCACCAATACACAGAATGCTATGGTTACTTTGTAGCGCACAAAAATACCTTTAAACATAAGGAGAAGACCACAATTGTTAGATTGACCTTAATAACTGATGACTTCCCCTGAGAGAGGTGGAGTTGTAGGAGCTGGTCGCCAAACTTTGGCTTTTTGTTCATAAGCAAAAGCCAACCGGAATAGGGTTGCTTCCGAAAATGGGCGTCCCAAAAACTCTATTGAAATCGGACCGTTGCACTCCACTGCATAACCGACAGGAACCAACAATGCCGGCAATCCAGTAATTGAACTAACCGGGTTGTCCTTTTCATCCTGCCTTTGCCCAATTCCCTCAGGAGGAACACTTTTGAATGGATGAACAAGTGCATCCAATTGGTAACGATCCATAATTTCCAGAATTGCATCCCTTACCACCTGTTGGGTTTTCAGACGGGCAAGATACTCCGGATGATCCTCCAAGCGGGTAAATTCATTGCGTGCTCTAACAATATTAGGTTTTACAAGCTCTCCACCCACTTCAATTAAGTGATCGACATCCCTAATCAATGCGTTCGGGCCTAATTCCCTGAAATATAAATCATAAGAAAATTGGCCCTCCCAATAGTTAGTACGCATTTCTGGAAATAAACCAATCAAGTCAATTCCAGTTGAAACAGAATCAATAATAGTGGCACCTGATTCACGCATCACGGCTATTGCACTTTCAACAAGTGCAATACCTTCTGCGTGTTGAGAACCGCTTCTAAACAGATCCCTAAACACTCCAATTCGGGCACCCCGAAGTCCGTCCTTTTGCAGAGCTGACAAATAGGTATCAGGGCGATATGAACCCAACGCCGCTACGGTAAGTAAATCCCCTGCGTCGAACCCGGCCAATACATCAGCAGCAACTGCAACATCAATGACAGATTTGGCCATTGGTCCAACTCTTTCCTGCTGAAAAGAGGTCATTGTCACTCCTGTCCTAGGAATCAATCCTCTGGTAGGCGCTAATGCAACGAGACTATTGTTGGCAGCAGGATTACGGATTGAAACACCTGTCTCTGTTCCAAGCGCAATTACAGAAAATCCCGCTGCAACTGCAGCGCCCGAACCTCCACTGGAACCACCTGGAATCAATCTGAGATTGTATGGATTTAGGGTAGGACTTTTTAATACTGTACTTTGATGTCCTGCCTCCCGATCTGGAACACCGAACCAGTCACTTAAGTTTGCTTTGATAAGTATTATGGCTCCTGCATCTCGCAACCGTTTAATAACTGTTGCATCAGAAGGCGGAAGAGAATCTTTCAGGAAAATAAAACCAGCAGAGGTCGGCATGTCAGAGGTATTGATTAAATCCTTAACAGCAATAGGAATACCGTGCAGCAGCTTCGTGGACCTGAAATAGCTCGCTCAACATCCAAGGCCCTGGCAGTTTCCAAGGCCCTGGAGTTCAAAGAAATTATTGCCTGTATTTCAGGACCAGCTGAATTGTAAGCATCGATACGACGCAAAAACATTTCAACCAAAGATTCCGAAGTTAAAATCCCTTCGTTCATAGCATCCTGAATTTCAATTACATCCGCTGTCATCAATTCAAAAGAACGTGCAACAACATTATGTTGAAAAAAGGAACCGTTTATTAAAACGGCTAAAGCAACTTTAAATACAGGCAATTTCATTTCTAGATTAATCAGAATTCAAACACTTCACCTGGTAGAGTTGGTGTACTTGCCGGTGCTACTCGCACAGGAAAAGCCTGTTCAAATGCGTAGGCTATTTTGGCGACCTGAAGATCAGCATTAGGCTTACCAAAAAAACTGTATACCAATTGGTAAGTTTGCACTTGGTGTGTAACCTCCAGGAACAATAACTGCGGGAAGACCTAAAGAGGATGTAATATTATTAGGACCATAGTTGCCTTGAACCCTATTCCAACCACTAGTTCCAACCAATGGCGGTGGTGGACGAAGTGAGAAAGGCTGCACCATAACATCAAGCTGAAACTCATCCATTTTAGCTTTGATTAGATCAATATACATCTGCCTGGTACGATATCTTGCGGCATAATCCGCACTATCGCTGGGAGAAGGCAGTTCAAGCGCGCGAATCATACTGTCGCTGAACTTGTCATGACCAACAGCATCCATCATTTCTCGGGTGCTTGTAAAAACAGCGGCACTACCCAATCGACGAAGATAAACATCAGTGTACGGAATTTTCTCATACTCGGCTGTTCGTAGTCGAGCCTGAGCAGTTTCAACGCTAATGGATGGGTTACCAAATGTAATGGGAGTCACAAATGCACCAGCATCCCTCAATGCTTGAACAACATCATCGAATATCGCTAACGCTTCAGCATGATCAGGCGTATCAGAGATCATTTCGATTGGAATACCAATGCGAACACCTTCCAAAGACTGGCCCTGTAAGAGATCAGCCCAATTGCCCTGAGGAAAATGGCCAATGCTGTTAAATGTTGTTAGGTCCTCAGCATCCCAACCTGCCATAACAGAGAAAACTGCCACAGCGTCATAAACAGATTTTGCCATTGGTCCGGGACGGTCTTGTGTCGCTCCGCGAGGAACAATTCCAGTGCGGCTGATCATACCATAAGTACCAACCATACCGACCGTGCTCGTACTAGCAGAAGGACTTTGAACCGACACGCTAGTATCAGTACCTATGGCTACTGTGGCAAAATTTGCTGCAATTGCAACGCCACTGCCGTTACTTGAACCTCCCGGAGAAAAATCCAAATTGTAGGGATTTCGACTGGCTCCAATTGGATGCGTATCGTCAAAACCACGACCAAACCAATTAGTAGTAGCCACCTTAGCGAGCATTACCATTCCAGCATCCCGCATCCGCGCAACAATCGTGGCATCCGCTAAAGGAACTGGTGCACCAAAGCCTGTAAATCCAGCGGTAGTGGGCAGACCAGCTACATCTATAAGATCCTTGAAAACAACTGGAATGCCATGGAGTGGACCCCTTGGTCCGCTAGCAGCTCTCTCTTCGTCAAGGGCGCGGGCTTCAGCAAGTGCATTTTCGTTAATGGTAATAACACAATTGACCATAGGTCCCTGTTTATCAAATGCCTCGATTCTCGCTAAATAAAGCTCCACAAGACGCTCAGAAGTTAGAGCACCAGCGTCCATTGCAGCTTGAATATCTTTTATGGTAGCTGTCTCCAAATTAAAGGTGCGAGCCGACAATGACCCTACAGCCAAAATAGCGCAACCGAGTATAACTAATCTTTTATTTATATTCATCTTATTTTATTAACTTAGGAAACTAAAAATCATAGCGAACAGTAAATTGCATACGACGCCCTGGCATTGCTTGAGCTAAAACATCACCAAGGGTTTCTCCTGTCCGAGGTTTAAAGTGTTTTTTATCACCAATATTAAAAACATCAAATTTAAAACTCCAACTACTAATCTTATACGAAGCACTCGCATTAAAGAAAGTATATGAAGGTAAAGTGACCAAGCCCAACCGCCCGGTCTCTGTTTTAGAAAAATGATTACCGCTAAGGGTTAGTGAAAAACCACTATCGAAATCATATCCGGCGCTGAAACCTACTTGCAGATCAGGGATGCCGGACTTTTTCTTAAAATCATCCATTTCAGGAGGCAAAACGAGAAACGATCGGCCACCATAGAGAAAAGCTTCGGCAGGAAATACTACGTTGCCGTTGGCATCCACCACATCCTGAAACCCCAAAGTCCGGGCATCAACCAACAGATTACCACCACCATTAGGATCAAAAACGGTTTCAGACTCAGTGACATAAAGAGACATAAAAAGTTTTGGAGTTGGCACCCATTTCAACTCAAACTCCCACCCTTTAGTCCGAGTCGAATCAATGTTTGCCGCTCCCAGTGGAGTATCGTCATCAACTCTTACAAGCACTCGGGTTTGTTCATAAAAAGCCAAACTCGCAAACATCGAATTGTTGAGCAGTGAGGCCTTCACTCCAGCTTCTTTCAACTCTGCTTTCCCAATATGACCGCCATTAATAACGGCATTAGACAAGCGGTTGTTATTGCCATCCAATGATATACTTGATTCAGCAATTGTAATATAAGGAACAATGTTATAAGGCAACTGATGAGATACACTCGCACTCCAGGAAATGCCGTCATCCCAGCCTCGGGCGGACGCATCGCTACCTCGGAATGCACCAGGATTTGATGAGTTACCAGTAAGATGATTAAGAGTTCCAGCGAACTCGGTGTTTTTCGCAAGTGATCTATCGTAACGAGCTCCAAGAATAAAACTTGTTTTCTCAAATACTCCAATATCAAACAAAGTTCCTACACCAAACTCATAAAAATCCGTACGACCATGAGCAGTAAAAGGGTACCCGTCATTATTAATATCTGGATTATCTATTGGATTAGCAAACATAGTATTTGCTGTCATACCACCCAATGAATCAATCCAAGTAGGTGCCATAGCATCGGTTCTGTGAGTACCAAAATCTCCACCGCTAGACATAGTTGTAGATTTGTTGTGCCTGGCATTCACTGATGCCAAACTGTTTACAGTTAACCAATCTGGCAATTGCTTGAAGCGGTAACTAACAGTGGTTTTATTTTCCAATGCATAAATATCCTGTTTCGGGCTAAATGGCTGATTGGATATTTTATACTGATCCATGCTATCAAAAAAAGTTTGATTTTTAAATGTGAAGTCAGGATTTGAATCATTGATAAAATCGATGAAAAATGTCACCAATTCAGCTCGCAATTCTCGCTCGAAAGCGGCACTTCTTCTAGTATCTAATGTATCGAAACCGGTCGTCCTTGGGTCTAAAACCATACCGACTGGCACCTGCCCTGAAATAGGCAATGGTCCACCGACACCTTGAGCGCGCATAATCCCAGTCGGATCGGCCTCAGGATTTGCTACTAAATAATTATACATGGTTAGAGGAATACCAGGAATTACAGGAAATTGATCTAAAGGAAGTGGCTTACCTTCAGAATCCCGAGGCCAAGCAAAGTTCTGGATGAGCGGCTGATTGGCACCGCTGATGTTGCCCCGAACGGGAGAAGCGGCATGCATTTCCCGAAACCCAATCACTCCGTTGTTATTTAGATCTAGATTCACCAGCGGAACCCCCCTGATGTATCTTCCAGTATCAACCAAATCTTGATTAAACCTACCTGTAAGAGCGCCAGCAGTTTCAGAAACTTGGGCATTTATGCCAGTCTCCAGACGGAATCCAGCGAAGACATCTTCAAGCGTGATCGCCGCTTGTATGATTTTTTGGTTAACTGGCACACCCCTCGCAAAACTGTTGGAGTCCTCGAGAAGGCCATATACATAATAGCCACCTTCTTTATTGAAAACAGCCGCAGGTCCGCCAATACCAAAAGAAACTTCCGTACGATCAAAGGAACCGTAGGTAGCTTGAACAAAACCTTCGATACTTTCTAAATAGGCCCCTGTTCTAGCTCTACCTGATTTGGGAACCAAATTGGTATAACCTCCAATTTTACCCATGCCGTAAATTGGCGATGGAGGTCCCTTGATAACCTCAATAGAATCCATCGCAGCGAGAACACTTCTTGCGTGTCCTTGAAGACTCAACCTCCTCATTCCTCGAAAATAAGTATCTGCAGCAACGTTCCTGACATCAATACCACCTTGAATACCAAAGCGGGTTGTTGTGAAAACCCCTGGGACAACCCGGACCAAATCCTCAACCGCAGTCAGTGACATACGATCGATGGTTTCAGCACTTATAGCCGAAACAGATCTTGGGGTTTCAAGAATGGAACGACTTAACCCAAACACGCTTTGGGTAGGTTGGGTTGGCAGGATGGCCATGGGATCTTCGCCGGCGAAGCCGACGAATTCGTCGAGGCGTTCGGGAGAATCCTGAGCGGCCAGGATGATTGGCGCGAAGGCCAGAACCGGTAGCGCGAACCACCGTGTGATGCAGTTTCGTGGTTTTGTTGTTTTGTTTTTACCCATGATTAGTTTCAGATTGAATTAGTTAGCTGACATCAGAGATGGCAAAGAATAGCCTATGTTGTACCATTTCCTTGAATTTCAGTGCCAAATTACTGGCTTGAAAATGATTCAAGTGGAAGAGGTTCAAACTTAATTTTAGTTCAATGCCTAAGGAGATAATCTGATAAAAGCAAAGGCCGGAGTAACGATAACTCCGGCCTTTGGCGATGGACCTTAAACGAGCAGAAAAGACTTTTTACTAACGCCCTGTTGCGCGTGATGCGGCAGCGACCTTCTCAAGAAACTCGCCGACATGAGATTGAGGTCTGAGCATCTGCGCGCGCTCGAGGATGGTGACGGCACGACGAAATTCGCGCAGGCTGACCAGCATCCGGGCGTGTTGTACCAAGGCATCTGGAGCGACTCGGGCACTGAGCCGCGCGTCAAGAAGATTCTGCGCGCTCGGCGTTGCCTTGAGTCCAGTGATAATTGCCGAGCAACAGCAGGGCTTTGCCGTTGAGTGGATCGAGTTCGACCACGCGGGCCAGGCGTTCAGCGGCCGAGGAGGCTTTGTTGAGCGCCAGGTCACTCTGTGCACGCAGATTAAGAATCTCGATCTGTTCAGCGGGGGAGAAATCTGCGGATGGATTGGCCTCGACCAAATCCAGAAAGGCTTCGACTTCATTCCAAGCTGCGCTAGAGGCGAGACGGCGGGCGATACGGAAAGCGCGATCGACAGACAGCTCACTATCTTCGGCGATGCTGCGGTAACTTTGCAGCGCAAGATCCGCTGCAGGAAGTTGAGATAAATATCGCCGAGGAGCATCAAGGCGTTGGGACTGGCCTGCCCGCGGCGCGAACAATTTCCAGTGCTGCGGCAGCATCTTCGGGCTCATTGAGAGCGATGAAGGCATTTGCCTGCAAGAGCAGCAGATCCGTTTGACCGGGAAAATCGACCAACAGGTCATCGATCATAGCGATGGCGTCGCGATAGCGGCGCAGGTTGCTGAGCGCCTGCACCTTGCCCATGCGCCAATCACGGCTGTTAGGGGCAAAAAACAGTGCCTGTTCATAGGCGCGCAAAGCAGCGGCAGCATTGCCGGTATTGAGGTAAGAAAATCCGGTCAGGCCAAAAACATCGGCATCCTGACCGCCCAATTGAATAGTTTTGAGCAGCATTTTGATGCCCTTTTCATATTCGCCCTCCTGAACATAAACGATGCCCAGATTCTTGTATGCCCGCAAAAAGTTTGGGAAACCCTTGATAGCTTCTTCGTAGCTGCTGATGGCCGCCGGAATGTTCCCGGTCTGGAAGTACAGGTTGCCCAAAGTATAATGTAAGGCGCGGCTGGAATCAGGCTTGAGGGCGGCTCGAATCCGGGTGATGGCCTCTTGAGGATTGCTGGCGATGAAGGGTGTGATTGTTTCAAATAGCACGCGTTCTTCACTGGTAATGGAAGGAGTTGTGGCCGTATCGAAACCGTAGCTTCCGAGAAACCGTTGCACAAATTCAGGATTATTCCAGCTGTTCTCGCTCAGGGGAAAAGTGGTGGCTTGCAAACTGGCTCCAGCCAGTAAACCGGCAATGATGATTTTAATTGTAGCTGCTTTCATGATATTCAGATGGGCTTAAAGTGAAAAGCGTACGGGCAAAGTATAACGGGCCCGCACTGGTTGTCCGTTTTTCATAGGTGGTTCAAAACGTGATGTTTCGGCAAAGCGGGTGGCGCTTTCGACAAACTCGCGGATTCGGCCCTGGGAAACCTGATCGACGCGCACATTGCCATTTTCATCGATGATAACCACCAATTCCACGAAGCCTGAAACCCGGGCCCGACGAAGGTCGGCGGGATACACAAATTGACCCTGCTGCACCATGCGTGGCACGCGATCCAAGTCGCGCACATCGAAAATCTGGAGGTCGCCGGCGGTGTCGCTCGAGTCCATTCCGAAGCCATCGAAAGCGAATGCTCCCGCCATGCCGTCACCCGTCCCAAGATTCAGAGCTACATCCATTTGGCTGAGCGACAAAGGTTGCACCTGTTGCTGCATTTCCGGTGGCGGCGGCTCTTCCTCAGGAGGATCGGGAATGTCCAAATCCGGCGGTGGTGGCGGTGGTGGAGGCAATGCGACCTCGATGCTGAAAAGATCGGGACGCTGCTTGCCGTAGCTGGCAATCATTTGCGTGAATGGCAACAGGAGAAAGACCCCTGCTGTGCAGGCCAACATGGCCGCAATCACACTGCTCCAATTGACCCGACGATGCTGAAGATAAGTCCTGTCCCCCTTTACCGCAGGGGTGGATTTAGGCTTTGTGCTCTTGTCCATGCTGAGAATAGCTTAGTTGTCGGTGGAGATGCTGACTTTCCTCGCCCCACCCAACTTAGCCTCATCAATTACGCGGACTAGCATTTCAACCGCCACGGCCTTGTCGGCCTGAATAATGACCGGAGAATCGTCATCGCGGGTGAGACGGCGCACGATGGAGCGGACGCCATTGACACCAACCTCCTGGCCGCCATAGACCACTTTGTTGTCGTTGGTGATGGCTATAAGAATGCTTTGTTTCTCCAGCGCCATTGCGGCTGAGGCCTGCGGCTTATCGACTTCAACGCCGGTCTCCTCAACGAAAACAGTGGTGACGATGAAGAAGATAAGCAAAATGAAAACCATGTCGATCAGAGGAGATATGTTGATCTCATCTGAACCTTGGTTGAGAGAGGAAGATACTGATGGTCTAGGCATACGCGTGTTAAGTTGAAGGTGTCAGGCTGCGCGGCGCAGGTGTTGAATGCGCAGGATTTTGCGGATAAAGGAGTTTTCCAGTTGCACGAAAAACAGTTCCAGACTGTCGCGCATGGACTTTACTTTTGTGATCATGATGTACCCGGGAATGGCGATAACCAGGCCGGTTTCGGTGGTGATTAGGGCTTCTGCAATGCCGCCGGCCACTAGCCCGGCAGTACTGGCACCCGCACTGATAGCGATACCATCAAAGGTTTTCAGCATACCCATTACCGTGCCAAGCAAACTGTGAGTGGCGCTGCGGTAACCAGAATCATACCGAAGCGTATGCGCGAATTTACCCTTGGCAGATAATCGGCCTTCACAGCTGCCACCGCAGCTCGCAATTGGGCTGGCTCAGTGGTATTTTGATCGAGAAAGCGGATAATATCGCCCAATTCGCCTTGGCCCTCATCGGGTTTATCCACCCAGTGACGCCACAAATTGTTGTCAATCTGCGCAAAGCGGCGACGGGAAAGCTCGAAGTAAATGGCGAGAATGGTGAAGTAGATCAAACCCGCCAGAAAGGCCAGCGGCAGCATCAGCATGCCCCCATCCATCCAGATCTTCAATGTTTCTTCGATAAATGCTTCCATGATCGTGTGCTGAATTCAGATATTGTATCGGGTTCAGGCTGCTGATGTCTTGGCCTCTTTGGCAGCCGCTATACCGTTGGAGAACTGCAGCAGCAGCTTTTCCAGACGTCCAATTTTCGAGGCCGCCATGCGCCCGATCAGCGCAGCCAGAATCAGCGATGGGATCGCTGCCACCAAACCAAATTCAGTGGTGATCAGCGCCTGTGAAATACCTGAGGAAAGACTCTTGGCATCGCCGGTTCCGAATAACGTGAGCAGCTTAAAGGTCTCAATCATACCAGTCACAGTGCCCAAAAGTCCGAGCAGAGGCGCCACCGACGCAGCGAGCATGACAAAGGGAATGCCACGCTCCAGGCGGGGCTTCTCTTCGAGGACAATTTCAAACAGAAACTCTTCAATCAACTCCTTGGGATACTGAGCGTTGTGTAACCCGCTCTCAACCATGCGTGCCCCAGGTCCTGGCAAAGACTTGGCCAGGTGCAACGCTTCACTGTATTGACCATCCCGATACAATGCCAGGATCTCCTCCAGTTTCTCCGGTGGCAGGTCCTTGGTTGAATAGATTTGAAAAATCTTGATGCCGGCAATGATGAGCGCGAAGACATGCAAAAAAGGCAATGGGATACATCCATAATCCACCTTTCATAAAGTGTTCGGCCAAGGTTTCGTCGGCAGTGGCAATCGCCAACGCTCTGCCGAGAGTCGGATCGACCGGCAAAAGGCCCGCTACCATTACTGATAAAATTACTGATGGTGGGCACAGCTCGGCGATCGAATTCGATCAACGCGGGTCGTTCACTGGATCCACGCAACACAATACCTCCAAAGTTACCGTCTGCAGTGGCAAAATAGGTCACAGGTCCCATAATGGCAAAGGTACCGTTTGCCACTTGCCCGCCTGGCAGCACCGCACTGCCGGGGATGCGCAAACCGCCAGCCAAAGATTCAAGTCTGCCGATGGCCCCATCCAGCGACGGTATTTGCACAGCCAACCGATCAAACGACTGCGTGTTATCGGCTTCACCCCGATTGAGCACATCCAGAAACAGGTGCTGGAATTCACCCACCTCGGCCACACTGAGTGAAGCATTACTGCGGTTGAAGTAGTCGGCCAAAAGATTCACTACGTAGGCAGATTCATCCTGGTAGGCCTTGACTTGATTCTCCAGACTGGCCAAGTCCACTGACTGATTGTCCACCATACGTTGCATGCGTTCACGGGTACGCCGCAATTCGATGACTTCATTTTCCAGACGCCGGAGTTCAGCTGCCAGTGGCTCGCGTTCCGTAGCAATCGTCGTTCGTACTGCTGCCAACTCAGCAATGGATTTTTCCAGTTTTTCCCTGGCAGTGGCAACATCATCACCCAATAAATGTGTAACCGGAGACAGGGCCGTGCAGGCCAAAAAGAGGGCGGAAAGTTTCAATATTTGCATAGACTTAAAAACGCTTGAATGTGATGTACTGAGGGATTAATCGACTGCGATCGGTACGGTTACGAATATCGGCGCACGCCTCGCACTATAGATATCTATGGCCGCGGCAATGTTGTCGGCATCGCGACCACTGACGGTGGTCCATTCCCAGCCACTCGGACCTGCCTTGCCGAAGCCGGCATAAGTGCCGCTCGGGTTGCTAAACAAGGCTGAGGACAAACCAAAATAAAGCGTCTGCACCTCATGACTGCCGTCTTCCAATGTTTTGATTTCCGTGACCGAGCGCAGATCTGTATTGAAACGATCTATTTGCGCCAGCAGGCCAACCACCGTTTGCAAACGTTGAGAGTAACTCAGTCGTGTCGCCGCCGGATCTTCAGGGAGACGGGCCGCCAAGGGGGCGACTTCACGCTGCAAGGCATCCGGTGTGCGCAGCAACAGGCAGCTACGCGCTTTTCATAGGAGGCGATCTCAGCATTAAATGAGGCACTGGCGCGCCTGGATTCTTCCAACTCAGTGCGCAACTCCGCACGACGCCTGTCTGCAGTACTGGCTGAATCCTCCAAGGTGCTGATGAGCTCGCGCGTTTGACTGATTTCAGTGCGCAGCACTTCCAACATGTCGCTGAGTGCCGCCTTTTGGGTGTTCCATGCTGATTGCTCCTCGCCAATGATTTTGCGCATGGCGATGTACTGTCTGTAAATGTCACGTGCTTCAGCCATTCCATTGACGTCAGCGCTGCCGTAGGATACATTTGATACTATCATTGCCAGTGCAGCGCACATGGCTTTAAAAAGGATTCCTCTATCTGTCATTTTGCGTGATAATTGCTGTTGGATTGCGTTCTTGCGCTGCATACACTCGCCGCGCTCATCGCATGCCAATTTAGCAGAGGATGTGCCCACACCTGATTTTCGATGCCAAGTTTTGCCCGCTTGAATTTTTCTGTGGCACACAGATAAGACACTTGAATTCCATTCAATCAGGCGCGTCGTTGCGGGATGGGTTTGCGGATTGCTGCACGCAGGCACCCATATAGACATGTTCAAAGTTCCAGCAATACGCACACTGCTACACAAATTCCGACTACTGTCCGGCTGTATGTGCCCGGTCATGGTCACACTTTTGGCCGGGTGCCAGGCACCTCCGACAGATGCTCCAGTCTTGGCATCTGCCAACGCCTTTACATTTCAACACGGACAAACATCAAGCGCTTCCTCGGCAATGGACAATGAACTGATATGGTGGGAATTGCTGCATTTGCCCATACTCAACGCCGTGATCATGGAGGGTCTCAGCACCGGACATCAGGTCAAAATCATCGAACAGCGTCTGCTGCAGGCAGAAGCACTCCTCAAGCAAGGTCAATCAAGCGGCCTGCCTGAATTAAACTTCAACCTGGGTGGCAATGCCGGACTCAGGGATGATGGCAATGCTTTCAACCGGATCTCTGCTGGCCTGGGCGGGAGATGGCGACTGGACACCAACAGGGCCATTCACCACAGTGTTCGCGCTCGTGAGTTTGCCGTGCAAGGACTGCGCAATGAGGTGGAACAGGCCAGTTTGGTACTTTCAGTGGAAATAGCCAATGCCATGGTGGACTGGATAACCCAGGAACGGCTGTTACAACTGCTTGATGACCAACAGGCCTTCGCCGAAAGTTCCCTGCGGGTGGTCAATGCACGCTTTCAACAGGGCGTTGCCACCCGACTCGATGTGCTGCAACAAGAGGGCTTGTTGGCTGAAATCCGCGTGCAGCGACCGAGCGTGCTCGCTGAGCGCAAGCGCCTGCAGCTACGCATCATTGTCCTCAGCGGCAAAGACCCCTTGGCCCCATGGACACTGGAGCCGGTTTACACGCTACCCGACGTCGCAGAACGTCCACACATAGGGAGTCCTTTGGAACTCTTGAACGCACGTCCTGATCTCAGAGCATTGCGTTTCAGCGTCCTGACTGCGGACAGCGAGGCCGCACGCGCCTGGGCAGAACGGTGGCCTGCTCTAACCTTGGATTTTGAGGCCATTTGGCGCGAAGGACGTTCCTTGTCTGAGGGCGTGATGTCTGTGGGTGCCAATCTTCTGCAACCCTTGTTTGACGGGGGACGCAGGCGCAGCGAATTTGCGCGCTCAACCGCTCTCCGTGAAGAACGGTGGTTAACACTGAATCTGGCGTATCTATCCGCTTTGGCATTGGTCGAGGAACTGGTTTATGCCGAAAACCAAAGCGACGCATTGCTACTCAATCTGCGGGAACGCGAAGCACTGCTGGTTGAAGCAGAAGCCCAGGCTGACAGCCGCTATACCCAGGGATTGACTGATTTTCTGCCTGTTATTACAGCACGGCAAGACCTGCTCAATATTCGCCAGCGCATCTTGCGGGAACAGCGCAACCGCTTGCGCCTGCGGATTGCCCTGCACGCCGCATTGGGTGGCCCCATGCCCGCCCCTGCCACTCAGTCTTAACCTGTACGAATGATGCGTTTCTGGCCATCCAGAGGCACGGAGAGAAATATCTCTTCCGCCCAAAGTGGAGGAGTGTCAGCCAAATCCAAATGAGGATTGACGGTGCGATAAATGGACCAAGCAGTCTTCATGTCAGCGGGTTCCAAGCCAACTGTACCCGTGTGTGGACTGATAGCACGAACAGACCTGGCGAAGGGATTGAGCAAACAATCCCCGGATTCACACAGAGCGCCGAGTTCCGGACGATCCTCACTCAATACCCTTAACAGCTCTGGTTGATTTTCAGATTGTTCACACCACTCAGCCGCTTGTTGCAGCGCATCGAAGAGCACCCACCATTGACGAGGATGCTGATGCAACCAGCCACTATTCAGAGTGAGTACTCGACACACATCGGAGCGCTCAAAAGATGCGCCACAGTTGATCACACTAGCTGATGCGCCGTTGGCAGCCAACTGCGCCCAGGGATCGACACACACAAAGGTATCAATAAGGCCTGCTCGCAAAAACTCCGAACGTTGGGTAACCGAAATAGCCACTGGTACCAATTCAATGTCAGCGAAGTCCGGATATACATCGCGCAACCATTTGCGCAGATAATAAACCTCTCCAGCCATACCAATGGAATAACCGAACTTTATCGACTGGAGTGGATGATCCTCATTCAGAGCAGCCAAAACAGAATTGTTTGCCACTATACGTGTACCACCAAACCCCAGAGCAGCACAACCTTTCCAGGCTGCGCCTCCGGGGTCTTGATCGGTATTTAGAAAAAAAGGGGCGGACGGGGGCAAAACAGCCCCATCCAACTTGCCGGTTTGCAAGTGATTGAGCATGGGACCCCAACCAATTTCCAAAGACACATCGACACGCAAGCCATTGCTTTTGGGCATAAATTTGTCCACGGCTACCAACAGAGGGGCAACGGCGAATGAACTGAGATAGCCTAAACGTAAGGTGTGTTCCATAAAATGAGCATTTGCTGCACAAACCTTGCGCGGTTACCTGGATTGGCACAAACCCTGCGGTGGCACTGAACAGCATTTGCACATAAGCAAATGGAATGCCAACCTATGAGCACATCTGATAGCGCGATCGACAGCAGGCAATTGCAGGCCTTCGTGGCACTCGCACAAAGGCGGCAGCTTAAAGGCTGCTGCCAAAGAATTGCTGGTCACGGAATCAGCTATCAGTCAACGCCATTCGCAATCTGGAAAGCAGCCTGGATTGCAAGTTATTCAATCGCAGCGGAAAGGGCCTGACCCTCACGCCCAGCGGCAAAATTCTGCTGGATGAGGCAGTGCTTATTCTGGGCCGAATGCGCGAGATCCGATTCAAGCTTTCAGATGAAGGCAGTGAGGTTTCTTCAGTCATTCGCCTCGCATCGGCCACCAGCTTCATTCGATGTGTTTTGCACGATGTGCTAATGGAATTCATGACCTGCTTTCCGAACGTCGAGGTCGAAGTAGTCGCCGGCGATCGCAATGAATGCCTCGATCTTCTATCCGGCGGCCACTGCGATGTCGCGGTTATGGTCAATATGCCGGACGATGCCAGGCAGTTGAATGGAGTACATTTGTTTGACGACGAATTGTATCTGCTGATGAGTGCCAACCATCCGCTGGCGCGCTTTGAGGATGTACCTCTTCACGCACTCTGCCGTGAAAGCTTTTCGTGCGCCGACCCG
>JAJOKB010000086.1 GCA_021208135.1 Verrucomicrobiota bacterium
AAAGCCGCAATCAAGGGCGTAGGCAGAGTTCAGAGGCGCTAAAACTAAAAAGAAGGCAGGCAAAGGAAGGCGTGGAGCCATGCAAGATAATGGACTGTCCAGAAAAGGGGCGCTTGGGGCGGGCGCGAATATATGGACTGTCCAGAATAGGGGGTGTTTGGGGGCGGGAGTGCGTATATGGACTGTCCGGAAAGGGATCGTTTTTCCAATGGGTCCTGATGATGAGTTGGTCGCTGCTCATCAATGTACTTCATATCATAGTGGTGCGGAAATAAAAAGAACGACTATGAACTGGTTCCGCGAACCGTCTGGAACCAAACCTTATACACAGCTACCATCAGCTGCGTGAGAAATTCCTGAATTACTCAACCAGCATTGGCTACTTTGCCACTGGGATTAACGGAGGACTAGGTTGAAACCCCAGGAATTTTAGACAGATCCAAATTTGCGTTAATCTCCCTCTTAGTTCCAACAAAACCCTCAAAAATTCTGCGATGTTCTGTGTAGGAGAATTCGTCAGACCTGCTTTCATACTGAGCGACCCAATCCCAAAGTGTAGCAAGGTGTTTATCTTGGGCCTCTTTGCTTGAGTATTTGTGGGGCTCCCATTTCCGCAGCAGACAATTCTCCAAGCATGTTTTCGTTCCTGGGTTCAGAAAAATGATTTCGCTTGCGTACAATACCGCCTCTTCGATGAGCGCGCCATAACACCCTTCGATCACCCATTCGTCATGCTGCATTATAAAACATCTTAAGGTATCCAAGCTCACGGCAAGATTCTCGCGTTCTGCCTCATTTTTCCATGCAATGGTGTCCAAATCAAGGTGCTTAACGTTGGGCTTGCGGGCGAAAGCCTTCGCCAGTGTTGACTTTCCTGACCCTGAGTTTCCGAAGATCACGATACGCTGCATTTTGCGCTGATTATTATAGAGCTAGTTTGCGGGTTGGGAAATCGCATCAAAAGTCAACCAAGAATCTCGATTCCGTTTGATTTGCACACCTCCAGTGCTTTTTCCCGCGTAAACTGATTTAATTGATACAGAGCATCAGCTTCGCGGAAGAACTTACTGTGTCCGGCTGGGATGGAAAAGTTCAGTACAGTCGCATCTTTATCGCTCTGGTTGGTAAATCTGTGCGGCAAATGGCTATCCACCTGGAAAAAGTCGCCGCGCATCAACGCGTACTCGCCACCGTTCACCTCCAGGATTATCTGGCCTTCGAGAACATAAAAGGCTTCGCGTTCGACATGGCGATGGAGGGGTGCGCCAGTTCCTGGAGCGCAAGTCAGGCAACTTACTGTGAAGCCGCTCTCGGACCCCTCGTTTTCCATCAAAAGGGTAACTCCGACCCCAAAAACGTTCATCTGTGCACCCTGAATCTTTGTCTCATTAGTTTTCATATTAGTAAGAAATTCTGTCTTTTTTATTGACTGAAACATAGGGAGCGTCAAGGAGTTATTTGGATGGAAAGTGACAAAGCGGAGATAGTTATGGGATCACGAAGTCTGGGTGCGTTATTGCAAAAGCCGTACGCGAATATTCAGCGAAACAGTTACGGCAAGTTAGCCGAGTTGGGGCACGATGGGATTCGGATCACGCACAGTGCCGTTTTCCGAAATTTGCGCCCTGAAGGATCGCGGATTACAGAATTGGCATTGGCGGCTGGAATGACAAAGCAAAGTATGGGGTATTTGGTGGAAACGCTTCAGATTGCTGGATATGTGACACTAAAACCAGCCCCTGATGATGGACGAGCCAAGCTTGTGGTTCTGACATCAAGAGGCGAAGCGGTTGTGGAGACACTCAGGCGACTGAGTGCTGAATTGGAGTATAAACTATCCGATCTATATGGCAACGAATGGCTTTCGGGGCTACGAAAGAAACTGGCTGAATTGGATGCTTTTTTGGATACGTGAATTGATGGGGATGTAAGGATTACCGGATCAAGATCTTATAATATTCCTCCTCTGGAGAGGTATCGGTGTAACTGGATCCTGCTCGCACATAGGATCGCAGAGGACTATATTTCAGGACTTTTTACTGTGGATGGTTGAGCAAACAGGCTCCCATACAGGAGCTATACCAACGCTTATTTGAGATTCAAAATTTGGAGGCTTTTGTGAGACTTAGGGCGCCTGATTACTTGGGTAAAGGTCCCGTTTATCTGCCGGATGCCAAGAGAAGAAAAACACTGGATGTCCAAGTGTAGGCTTTGTCCCGCAAGGGTTCACCGCTGATGGCATCGAAGTTTTCAGCAAATCCGGACTGCGCGCACAGCGAACAGAAGCGACGGGCAATATCGTCTCCCAGACTGACTTTTCCAGCTCGGCGAAGCCCATCGACAATGAGGTATGTGCTGGGTGCCCATATAGGCCCGCGCCAGTAGCCATTTGGAGTGTAATGTTTACTCTCGGGCCACTCGGTGGCGAGACCATGGGGTGTGAGGTACCGTTCGAGTCGATGGACGAGTTTCGCAGCGATTTCTTCAGGAAGTTCGGATCCTAGCACAATGGGGATGATTTCGATTAAGGTGTCCGCTTCTATGAACTCACCACTGGGTAAGTGTTTGGCCACAAAGCGGTTACCGTTCCAAAGTTCTGCGAGCAGAGCCCCGCGTAACCGGTCTGCTTGATTTGACCAGAAGGCTGCGTCCAGGTCCTGCCCGAGCAAGCGGTGGAGGGATTCAAGTTCACGGCACTGTAAAACCAGGAAACAAGGCAAATCCGGTGTCAGAACAGGAACTCCGCGCAAGAAGAACGTACTGTTATCCCATCCGCTGTCATTACCATGAAGATAGTAAGGTAGATCACTGTTTTGCCAAACGCGGTAATTTAACCACCAACGAGTCCAAGGTTCAAGCCAGGACAAGGCTTCCCGCAAACGGTTGGTATCGAAAAAGTCGGGGCGGAGCTGGCGCAGCTTATTCAGTGCCCAGCCGTGGATGGGAGGTTTGCAAAAAGAGAAATGTGCAAACCCATCGTTTTGCGCATCGGGAAATGCACCGTGTTTGTCTTGTCGGTCCGCCATAATCATCATTTGGTCCCAGGCAAATTCGGGCATGCCTTGCATATGCGCCATGGCGTTGAAGGCGTGGTCCCAGCTCCAGACGTTATCCATGTGATTCTTGCTCATCAGCATTGCGTGACGACGAAAGTGTCCGTGCGGACGAACTGTGGATGCCCAGTTGACATAAGCGGCCCTGCATTTGGCATCTGCCAAATCGGTGGGCACTGAGGGACAGAGCCTTAACCAATTGGAGAACTCATTGCGAGTTGCCGCTTCCACCTCATCAAAGGGCAGGGAGGGTCGGGGTGTCCAGGTTCCATGAAAGTGGTCTAGTACTGACTCCCAGAGATTGCCTTTAGCTTCTGGGGAAAAGTGCGCCTCCAAATGCCTACTGCGATCACCTTCCCAGTGTGTCAAGGCATCTACCCGCCCTGTTATGGCGCGTATCAGTAACTTGCTTGCTGTGCCGGTGGAATTGACTTCCCAACCTCCGTTATGGGTGGGATACATCGATGCGTGGTAAGCAGGAGGAAACCGCAATTGCAGGTTGGCATTCTCACCCCGAATGCGAATGGCGTCAGTTCCATCGAAGATAATTTCCACACGACCGCTTCCCATGGGTGGGCGCAAAACGAGACGAGCCTCGTCCCATTCGGACAATGGTTCGGAACCATTGACCAGAATTAACGCAATTTGCCTGACAGGAAATTGAACACCGTGGTGATGCTTTAAATAAAAGCCGGCACCGAGAACCGGGTGTCTATGCTCTGTGAGCCGTCCGAAAGAGAGATAGCTACCAAAGCGGGAGAAGGGTTCGAAATCCAATGAATTATGTGGCGAAATGAACATGGTGAAATCGAGAACCATTTTCCGACAGTCCATATGTTTGCGCAACCTGAATGTCGTTGGGTGTTGGTTAATTAACCATATGTGCTACCTGTGCGTTTCGGGAGGAGCAGCCAGTTTTTCAGTTCGGTACAGATGCCCTGGTGAAAATTCCATAAAAACATCGAACTTGGCAGCAAACATTTGTGTTGAGACTGTAATTTGGCCAATGATTTTGACTACTAACAGTCATGACCATTGCTAATGCAGAGGTCAGGCTTGTTAGCAAACTGCTAACAGGAAAGTCCCCCATGCAACGTCTTGTCTCAATCCTCCGTGTGGGCATGCAATGGCTGCCGCTCTATTGTTCATTAAAATTCTGTGTTCTAGTTGTCGCTGATTTTCATCCATCTGAATGGCTGCGCTGGAGCGATCCAGAAACCTGGCAGCAGGCTGGGTTTCGTGTAGCCACCTGCGATGATGAGTCCTGTACTTGTCCGCCGATGGTGCCCATTGAGGGCAAATCCGTGACCATTCCGCACGGAGCACGAGTACTGCTGGACGTGGATACACCGGTTTTGAATGGAGTGATGATTCACGGCGAGCTTATCTTTGAAGACAAGCCTGGTGTGGGATTATCTGCGCATTGGGTAATGATTATGGGGGAAGGCAGCGCGCTGCGTATTGGTTCTGTGGATACGTATTTCGTGAACAACACCCACATTACTCTTTACGGCACTGACCGCAGCGCCAACCTATTCGGCACCGCACCCCTGCACAGTGGCAATAAATTTATCATGGTAATGGAGGGGGGAACGTTGGCAATGCACGGTGCGAGCGCACAAAAGCACTCTTGGACCCAAATAGAAGGTGATGTCTTTCCTGGAGACACAAGGCTAACGGTTGCCATTGATTCGGTTGGTTGGTTGCCGGGGGATCGGATTGTGCTTGCTCCCAGTGGGTATAATCCCGCTGAGGCTGAGGTGTTGACCGTTACGGCAGTCGACGGCCGTGAAATTCAATTTCAACCAGCTCTCCAGCATCGCCGTTTCGGTCGCATCCAGACCATAGCAGGCCGCCAAGTGGATATGCGCGCCGAGATTGGTTTGTTAACACGCAATATTCGTGTTCAAGGTGCACAAGACTCAGTGGTGGAGCAGTTTGGGGCCCACGTCATGATCATGGATGGCTTTGCTGCGATCGAGGGTGTTGAATTCACACGCACGGGTCAGCGCGGATTGCAGGGGAGGTATAGTCTGCACTGGCATTGGCACAAAAATCTTACTGGTGAGCGTGCGGTGGGTCAGTATGTACGGAATTCCAGCTTTCATCATGCATTCCAGCGCGCGGTCAATATACACAAGACCGATGGGGTTCATGTTGTTGGGAACGTGGCCTACCACATTGGTAATCATGCCTATGTTACTTCGGAAGACGGTGATGAAGAATTTAACGTGTTTGAGGACAATCTTGGCATATTAACCATTGCTCCAAGCCTTGAGCATCTGGCATTCCCCTCAGGAAACAACCAAGTTCCTTCACTGCAAAACGAGCACCGTCCTGCAGTATTTTGGGGCAAGAATCCCAATAATACGCTGCGTGGCAATCACGCGGTCGGTGGAGAAAACGGCTTCTTTTTTGATGGCGAGTTCATGGGCACAAGCTCCGATAACCCTAGTATCGTGCCACGCGCAAGAGTGCGTACCGAGGATGCGATTTTTGAAGATAATGTGGCCCATTCCAATTCGGCGCGCACTGCACCGTTTGAAGACAATATTTTTTATCCATTCTTCACCAATGGACACGGGATCTTTTTCCGTGATTTCACCGTCCCCAACAGTGGCAACATCTATATGAGGCGATTCCTCGCCTACAAAAACTCAACATCCGGAGCGTGGTTGGAGGATCCCAATCAAATCATCATCGATTCAGTCATGGCTGATATGCAGATTGGGGTGTCGAGTGATGGTGGGGCAGGGAAAGTGCGTAATAGCCTGATTGTGGGACGCACTGCCAATGACGTGGGATTACATCCTCATAACACTGTGGGTATTTTCGGAAGGGAAGCTTTCCATCCCGGTTTTGAGATCGAAGGAAACACCTTTGTCAACCTTGCCAGTGGGGCCATTTTTCCGCAGAAAAACGGAGAGTTCAATATCGCCACGAAAATCCGCAATAACCGTGTGATCAATAGTAGACCCGTGGGTGTGGCCGGATCATTTGCTGGACGTCTGTTGGATCAGGATGGCACACTTATTGGAACGGATCAACCCACCTATGTTTCCCGAATGGGGTACAGTCCTGATTCCGTACCTCATGTTCATGGGCTTTACTACACTACATCCGTGGAAGCCGGATCACCGAACGGCCCCTACTTTCAATTGGACCACCCTGCTGCGAACCAGTTGGTTGGCCACGCATCCATGAATGGAAAAGTTGAATTGCTATATCGTTATGCCAATTGGGATCTCAGTATCCCCGGATATTATATCCGTACGTGGATAGATGGGGTGGAAGTTTTAGGCGGTGCTTACAACGGTAACGTACTGGAGTCCATTTCAGTACTTGCCCAACAGATTTCCGGTACGGGTAGTCATATAACCACTCACACGATTCGCATTGGTTTGTATTTCTACGACAAGCCCATACCAGGCCAGGTAGTGGAGCGCACTTTCCGTTTTTCCCAAGGGCCTCATATTGAAATTGCTTCTCCAGCACAGAATTCCGTCCACGAGCAACCGGTTAGACTGATATGGGATTCTACTGCATTGGTGAACGTTCGTGGTTTGGCCAACTTTATTCTCAATGGCAGTCACACCCTGCGTTTGATGATCAATGGTATCGATGCCGGACCGATCGTTTCCGAGGATCCGATTCTCTTTGACCGTCTGGAGCCTGGTACCCATACCGTGCAAATTGTTTGTTGCCGCGTTGCCGACAATCAGGTTATTGCCGCTGATTCTGTTACCTTCACCACGACCTTCCAACCCACGCCGCTACCTGAGTTTTCTGCGTATCCTCCGGCCATAGCCTGGCTTGATTCCGGTGGGCGCAATGTATTCGCACTTTGGGAAGAAATCCCCTTAAGGGTTTCTGCTGTTGATGATGGGTTTATCAGCAAAGTGGATATATGGGTCAACGGAACCATTGTGCGGACTTTACTCAATCCGCCTTATGAATTGAGCCTTGGAGGTCTTCCTTTGGGTGTATATAGTATCCACGCGGTTGCTACGGATGATCTCGGTCTGACTGCCGCGACCGTGCCACGCTTATTCCATGTAGTATTTCCCCCCGCCTCTCTGCCAGACGATGATCTCATCTTTCATTTAAATCCAGCCGCAGGTATTTCAATGGAAGAGGGTGCGGATCCTATCCTGTTGGATCCTGAAACGCTCGAAAATGTACAGGTTTTTACCTTTGCGTCATGGGTATTCCTCCAATCTGGCTCTCACGAAGAGGCGCGGATATTCAGTAAGGCGAACGGTGTATTTGAAGGGCAACACGAAGCCATGCTTTCCAAGACCACCGATTATAGATTGCGAGCCCGGCTGAAAACGAATGGAGTCACACAATCCTTTGTCACCGAACAACAAGTAGTAGTATTTGATGAGTGGATACACCTTGTCCTACGTTATGATGGCGAGGCTCTTTCCATCTGGGTGAATGGTGTCAAGATGGGAACCCGCGCCCAAAGCGGTCTCCCCACTTTTACTGCGGCGGTCCCGTTCTCTTTGGGCAACAATCCGGGAGGAGCCCGTCCAATGGTTGGGTTCTTGCGTGACTTCAGGATTTACAGCCGTGCGTTGGATGCAAAAACACTTGAGGATGTGATGAAAGCCTCTTCTTTCAATCTCTGGCGCGCAGCGCACTTCCATAGTTCATTGCTATCCAATCCTTCGGTTTCAGGTCCATTTGCCACCATGAGTGATGGAGTTCCACTGCTGCTGAAGTTCGCCTCAGGAGTCAATATTCAGGATCCCATCGGCGCAGTGGTGCGTCAGGAGGTAAGCATGCCAGACGGGCGTCCGGTATTCAGCTTCTCCCGTAACCGTGCACTAAACAGCGAAGCCCTTGTCATTGAAGTATCTTCTGATTTGATGCAGTGGACTTCCGACCCCAGTGCTTACGAGAAGCTTTTGACGCCTGAAAGCTTCACCAGAGAACGAGTGCGGGTTATGCCACCTGCAGGATCCTCTCCCAACAGCTGGTTCGTACGTTTGCGTGTATCTCTGGACTGAGGCTTGGTTTCCAGTGTTTCTGCACCGGATGCGCTTCATTACTAGCGTGTTGCCTGGCGGAAATGCTTTGGGGTCATCCTTGTTTCAAGTTTGACGGCGCGGGAGAGCTGGGAGCTTTCGGCGTAGCCGCATTTTGACGATACTTCACTCAAAGGCAGGTTGGTTTCACGCAGCAGCTTCAACGCACGGCGCAGTCGTTGGCGCCGGATCTCTTCTGCGGGAGTATGCCCCAGGCATTCTTTGAAGCGTCGGTGCAAAGAACTGGCGGAGACGTGGGCAGCTTGCGCAATCTGTTCAACGGTAAGCGATGTATCGATTCGCGCCCGAATAAATTGAACTGCTTTTTGAATCGTAATGTTTTCATTGCGATCCAATTCCGTGGATTCGCGCAAGACCGCTCCGAGCGGTGGGACACGCACAATAGACTCTACCACCTCATTGCGGAAAAGTCGGTCCAGTTGTAAAGCGGCCTGCCAGCCAATTTGCTCCATGTTGCGATCGATGCCAGAGACCGAAGGAATCAGTGCTTCCAAAGCAGTCCGATCATCGCCACCCACGATCAATCCCACCTCATTGGGAATCCCGAGACGGCTTTCAGCGATCAGAAAGGCCAGTGCATGTGCTTCATTCAAGTTGTGTGCAAACAAGCCGAGGGGTTTGATCAAGGTGCGCAACTGGTGAATCCACGCACCATAGTCCGCTTCGTGGAGTTCGGTGAGGGGCGATGGTAAGGAATGAACTTCCATCCCCAATTCGGCCGCTTTGCGCAAAAAACCAGCATGTCTTTCATCGTCCGGATAGTGCGCCCCAAGGGCAATATTCAGACAAGCCGCCCGTCGGTAACCGGATTCGTACAATGCGCTGGCCGCCATGGCACCGATGGCAAACATATCACTGATCACAGCGGTTCTGAATCGGTCGTTGGATTCTGGTGTAATCGCTACCTGCGGAATATCGGCAGGCAAAGACACGTAGGGTCGATCCACAATCCAACCATCCGCCTTGCGCGCCAACTGCTTGAAAAACGACATCTCTTTCGTCGCTAACCCTGGTAGCACCAGATGCCAATTTGTATGCTCGCGGGTATAACGGATAACCCCATGCAACACCCGCCGATTCCATGGACGGTAACTATCAAAACCTATGCCGATATACAGCGGTTGATGCTTGTTTTTCACGCCTTCTGACAGGATTAATCAAAAACATGATCTATCCTGTCAAGACTTGCCGGTGCCTTATCAAGTATTCTGCCGGTTCTATGAAGCTAAAAACTACCTTATCCATCCTTGCCACCTTAGGGCTTACCTCATTTGCCGCAGCCCAGGTCACTGTTGATGCGGCATTTTTTTCAGTTGCTGCGACCGGTTCTGGAGTGTTGCCTGCAACTGATTTTGGTCCACTAAACACTGCGACTGGATTTCCGACTATTCAAACTGGTGATCTGGCAGAATCCGGTACCTTCACCGCCTCCCAAGGTTTTGTCTTGGGCAATGCCGGTAACCTGAATACAGGTTCCGCTACGCAAGCCGCCATTTTCTCGAATGAGGCGCTGAACAATACCACGGTGAAGACCTTTTTTCTGGATTTGGGTGCTGTATTTGAAGTCGCAGAAATTCTCACTTTTGCGCACAACCGTTCACCCTCTGATATCAACACTTCGCGTGCGAATCAGCATTTTACCTTGTTTGCCGCTACGGGCAACGAAGTTGGTTTTGTGGCAGGCGACATTGCCACCTACACCAGTATTTTGACCGTGAACACGCTGACAGGAGCGGGCATTGACAATGACTTGGGTGGTGTTGGAGGAGGTCTGAGCAACAACGATTACGGTTATACTGGCATTCGCATTTACGATGCAGGCGGCAAGCTGGGAGATTTCCGCTATCTGGCGTTCGCAACTAATCCGGTAGCCCAAACAGGCAATGCGCTGTACAGTGGATTTTATGAGATTGACGTGATCGCGGTTCCCGAACCTTCTACCTATGCTGCCCTGTTGGGATTGATGGCTTTGGCTTGGGTTGCGGTGCGTCGGCGCAAAGTTTGACAGTAGCAATAGGAAGTAAGACAGTGCGTGAGTGCCAGCATCCCCGGTGTTGGCACTTGCTGTTTCTATTCATTGAAATGGAGTGAATGAGGTATCGAAAATGACATTAAAATCAGCTGCAGCCAGATGGATTTGCATCCTCATTCACGGGGCCATAACAGTACTGATCACACCGTTTTCTATGATCGCGAATGATTTGACAGCCGAGCCCAATAGCTTGAGCGACCTTACACGCATGAGAGAGAATGCGCTCAACTATTGGCGAGCGGCTGGAGCCAGTAGATCCTCGTTGCGCATGCAAGCGTCGCTGGCCACACTGGATCAGGAAACCTCTCAGGCAATGCTGCTGATTGCCGCTAATGGGTCGTGGCTGGATGTGACCTACAATGCTGCTGTGCCGGATAATTTTGTACCGCACTATGATCGTATGCAGGTAATGGCCCGCGCTTGGGCAACGGAAGGAACACACTGGTATCAGGACGCGCAATTGCTGAGTGCATTGTTGTCTGCCATTGATTTCATTCAGGGTCATGTTCATGCCAGTACCGACCTTAGTCGGGGCAATTGGTGGTGGTGGCAGATCGGGATTCCTGAGCGCTATGCACCAACCTTGCTTCTATTGCGTGACGAGTTGGGCCCCGCGCGACTGAACACCACGGCGGCCACCCTCAATTACTTGGTGGGAACCAATGGGCCACGCTATGGAGCGGAGGGTACTGGCAACCAGATTTGGTGGGCTATGGGGCGGATCCATTATGGCTTGCTGGCGGAAGATGCATCGTCTGTCACAACGGGAGCCCAACGTATTGCACAACAGATTCGCATTGTGAGCAGCGGTGAGGAGGGGCTGATGCCCGACATGAGTTTTCAAGCCCACGAGGAACAACTGCAGACCGGACATTATGGGGCTAGCTTCATATTTCGCACATCGGAATTCACACAATTGGCGGAGGGAACCACCTATCAGTTGGCGGCAGAGAGGTTTGCATTATTGGGACGTTTCTTGTTGGAGGGAGCCAGCTGGATTGTCTTCCATCAGTTTTTTTGATATCTCCTCAGAGGGGAGGGCATTCACCCGGGTAGAGAGAAACGCCGGAGCTGTGCTGAACGCATTGCTTATTCATGCCAATGCATCAGACAGTCAGGCCCATCAGGAGGCTGCAAAGCATGCACGACACCTATTGCAAACCTGGAACTTTCCATTGCTGCCTGAGTACGCGGGTCTGGCTGCCAGATTGGAGGCGACGTCTGGCACCGCTGCCATGCCATCGGGTACGGCTGTATACAACTTTTCAGACTACCTCATTCATCGCAGGGAACAGTACTTTATCTCGCTCAAAACGATTTCCGACCGCACCCTGATTGGCGAAACTTGGAATAATGAAAACAAGCTCGGGAGGCATCTGGCTTCCGGGGTAACCTGGATACAGACAGCGGATGAGTATCGTACCGGTAATGTTCTGCCGACCCTGGATTATCATCGACTGCCCGGAATCACTGTGGAAAACGGGCTCAATCTTGGGGTCGCTTACCACTATTTGCCAGGGCGCACATCCTTCGTGACCGCAGCCTCCATTGGTTCACATGGAGCAGCGGCCATGGACTTCCTGGCCAGAACGCACAACGACGATTCGGATCTACGCGCGCAGAAGAGTTGGTTTTTCTTCGAAGGGGCGATGGTGGCACTCGGCAGCGGCATTACCGGTACCCAATCCCGCACGGTCGAAACCATTATCAACCAGCGCCCGATGACAACGATTCAGAGCGATATCCGCGTCAACGGAAACCTGCATTCTATTGCGCAGGGCATCACAGCCTTGCCCGACGTGTCTTGGATTCATGAAGGGGAGGTGGGGTATATTTTTCCAACACCGTCAAAGGTCTCCCTGAAGCGAGCCAATCACAGTGGTAAATGGTCCGACATCGGTTCGGGAGACAGTGGTACCACACATATAAACCCCATGCTGACGCTCTGGTTCAATCACGGACAGATGCCCGTCAACCAGAGCTATGCCTATATTGTCCTGCCTGCTGCATCTGCCGACGCAACTGCTCAGGTTGCAGCGGACTTACCCTTGAGATTCTGGCGCACAACAACGCCTTGCACGCCGTGCGTCATAGCGGCGAACAAGCGGTAGGTGCGGTCTTTTGGCAGGCAGGTGAGTTGGCGGATGTGTGGGTGGATCAGGCTTGCGTGGTTTTCTGGCAGGTTGCTGGAAATCAGTTAGCCCTGACGCTTTCTATTCCCGATGGCGATCATGCCCCTGTTCACCTCACCTGGCCTGCAGAGTTAACACCAGTGCAGACGCCAGCCAACGTCACCTTTGTATTGAACCAGGGCGCCACCGTCATTCGCTACGATCCAGCTCCCGGTGGTAACTACTTCGGTTCCTGGAAGATTCCCGCTGAATGAGTTACCAAAGGGGTGGGCGGTTCAATAGGTACATGATTTTTGAACGATGTGCTCAATTTCAGCCAAAGCGACCGTAATCCGCGTTTCTGAGGTGGCCGTGTAAACAATGTAATTATCGCGTGGGGAGATTTGTGGATGAGGATCGATGTGGTAGGTATTGCGGGTAGCCCAATAGTCACCATCAGGCATTGGCATACCCGACTGGACTTCGAATCGTTGGCCTGTCAAGCGATCGAACAATAGCACTTTACATGGTTGCTCACGCCACTTGTATGGAGACTCATCGGCACACCAAAACCTTCGGTTGCTGCTGCAGTGAGCATGGCAAAGCGGTTCTTGCCAGATGTGCTGTGTTAAGCCTGAGTGAATGTCGTACTCATAAGCCCCGGTTTCATAATCGATGTAACAAATGTGACCATCTGCAGACCACCATTCGTGGCAGGCACCGCGGAACGGGGCACATTTGAACTGCTCATTGACGCAGTGATAGCGCGTGTTAGCGGTATCCATGAGAAAGGTGCGCTTGTTATGGTGCGAAAACTTACCTGAGACCGGATGGCATTGTTTGTCGCGGGCGATGGTAAACAAGGTGGAATCAGTGGGCGAAAAAAGAGCGTGGTTGTGATGTGTATCGAATTCCCTTATCAAGTGGAATTCTCCGGTCGCGAGGTGAGCAGTACCGACAAACCAGCCTGCTCCAATCGCACCATCCAGTAGAAGAAACTGCCTGTTTGAGGAGAGCGATAAATGCGTTGCCAAACGATCCAGACGACGTCCGGCGATAAATCTGTCTGGCAAGGTAAAGACCTTGGTGGTCTCTCCATCCAACGTCATTTTATAGATTGAAGCGCCGCTGCCAAACCACACCCCGCCATCCGGTGCGATTAGGGGTAAAGCCGTAGGAAATTGTGCCTGCGGAAAATGATGTATGACAGGATTGCAGGGGTCCAGTGAGACTGCTGCCAGCGAGCGTGACGGGGAGGGTGGCCACGCGACCATCAGCCACAACCACTTCTCATCTGCACTTAAACTTGGTTGAGTGTAGTAAAACGATTGTTGCACGGGGGCCACAACATTCCGCAATAAGTAGCTAGTCACACCCGATCGTGGATCCGTAAAGGGTTCAAATAGTGGGTGTGCAGCAAGTGGTGTCATATGGGGCTTTTATCTAATGGGTCTGTCTTTCACGGCTTTGGTTGTGTCTGTATCGGCTGAAATCGGGGAGAAGTTCAGTTTGTTGTGACGCTGGTATCAGGGTCTGCGAAAGCATCCTGGAGTTTGCCAATGTGCAGACGAAAGGCGTGAATGAAAGCGCTTTCCTTTGCATAACCCAAGCGCAAGGCAATGTCGGCCACATTCATTTTTGTTTCGAGCAACAAGCGTTTGGCTTCGGTGAATTTGATACATTTGATTTCATCGGCCAATGATTGGCCAGTGGAGCGAACGAAGTGCTCGTACAATGTTTTGCGGTTCATTTGAAGTTCATAAGCTACTGCAGTAGCGGATAGCTCGGCAACAGACATTTGAGCCATTTTAAGGCGTGCGCGCTGAACCACGATGTCCGCTCGCTTTTGTGTGATTGTGCTACAGCCTTGTACCACACCCAACGGCGGAATTAACTCAGTTTCGGTGCCAAGCGCTTCAATCCCAAGCAGCGCATGATGCATACGCTGTGTCGCTCGCCAGCCAATCTGTTCACAATTTATGCCGATATGTGACACCGGAACTTCATTGGCAAGCATAGGATCCGGAGCATCACTGGCGATTAATCCGTAGGGCAATACCTCCTTTGTTGGATCCAATGGCAACTCCTGCAAAATGCCTTGCAGCTGACTATTGGTGGCAAAAAAAAAGCGCTGCGCCAGGACTCAAAACGCCGCGTACAGCTGCTAAAATTGATTTTCTCCAATGCAAATAATCCTCAATCGATTTGCCTTGTGGTATAGGATGGGCAGTGGTTTGCACTGTGTGTCCAGCTGACTGCAGTTCAAAACAGAATCCCTCCTTTCGAAGCCCAGAAAAATGCAAATCATTACCAAAATAGTAAAAGCGTTGATATTCACATTGTAGCAGGTGTTTGGCGGCCAGAGCACCTGAAGCAAAGTCATCATTGACTACTTTGGGTACCTTGGGGGTAGAGCTGCGATTCGAAAGATTGATGATAGGACGCTGGCAGCGCAAAGCCAGTTCTCCCGCCGCATTGTCCGGCAGTACCGCTAAAAATCCATCGCTGCTTTGATCGCGCAGTATACTTTCGCTAAATCCGTGGGTGTGAATGATACTCAACTCCGGGTATGAGGTCGCATAATTTTGCACTCCGCGCAAAATCCTGCGGAAGTGATCAAAGTGCATCGGCAAGCTTACGACGATTTTGAGGGGGCGGGTCTGCATCTACCTAATTATCCATGCAGAAACATAGCGCCGGTAACAACCCCAAATTCGATGGTTTTTGATCCCGAAGCGGGGTAGTTTTTGTTGAGATCGACGCTGTATACTGAGGGTCTTTTCAATTCGCAAATTAGTTATTATGAAAAAATCTATTCTCGCCCTCACAGCCTTGTTATCCGCTTATGCCTGTAACGCTCAAATCACCGTAGTATCTTATGCACCAGAAACTTATGGAACTGGAATTATGGCAAACCGCACTGTGACTGGTAATTTGGATTTGAACGGAGATTCCATAAACACCGATAGTCGCGTCACATTTCGGTCAGCCGCATTTGGTGGTAGTGGTACCTTCAGTACCGGAGCTGGATATACTGGACCAGTATTACAGGCCTTTCTCAAAGGGGAGGCCATTAACGTCAACAACAAGAATTTGGATAACCCAACGCTGACCCCCTTTGCGGTGAGGTATCAGACTAATTCAGCAGGACAATCAGGGCGCTTTACCATGGGACTCCTGTTTGAATCACAATACAATGCCAAACCAGTCAGTTTTGGTGAAGGTTCTTCCATGACAATTGCAGGAACCGGTTCGGGAGGACTTTTCAGCAATTTTGATTCACTGGGTGCAGTTCGATGGATGGTAAGTAACAACGATACGGTTTATGTTTCCCAAACATTGATAGCGAACAACAACACGGGAGGTCGCGTTTTGGATGAGACTGAGTTGTCCTCGGAAATGTGGGCGGTGCTGAATGTACAAAATGCCTTTGATTTTAATTTGGGTACACTGAATTTTGACACTCCCACTGAAGCACTCACTGATTTAACTGGCTTTGGTATTTTCATGTATCGGGACTCTTTTGAGCAGGTAAGAACTTGGATTGGCTTTAATACCTTCGAGGTCGTAGCCATACCTGAGCCCTCAACGTATGTAGCACTTTTCGGGCTCTCTGCCCTTGGAATTGTAGTCTGGCAGCGTCGGCGCAAAAGCCCTTTGTCATAATGTGAGCGGATGAGCACGGTGTAATTAGCGAAACGCCCGTTCTCCTGAGCGGGCGTTTTTTGCTTCCTAGACCCTGCTTGCCAAATGTATTCCGGCTGTAATGCTGATCACATGCAGGTCATAGACTTATCTGGAGAGTGGCATTTACGCGATAATCAAAGTCAGTTCGAATTGCGTGCTATCGTACCGGGATGTGTGCAGACAGACCTCTTGCGGGAAGGATATTTGCCTGACCCTTGGTTTCGCGATAATGAGAAAGATTGGCATTGGGTTTGTGAGCGCGATTGGGTTTATACGCGCACGTTCGAAGTGACTGCGGAGTTCTTGCTCCAGCCTGTGGTGAAACTGCGCTGTGAAGGACTGGATACCTTATGTACGGTGGTCATCAATGATCAAACCGTTCTGCAAGCAAACAACATGTTTCATCCCTGGGAGTGCGATTTAAAGCCTGTTGTAAAGCCAGGTGAAAACCGGATCCAACTAATTTTTCACAGTCTGGTTCCGTACATGCGCAGAAAGGATGCCGAGCGCCGCTTACCAGCGTGGTCAGTCTATCACGATGACTTTTACGGCAAGAGTTATGTGCGCAAAATGGCCTGCTCATTTGGATGGGATTGGGGATTGATGGCGCCCGCCGCCGGACCATGGCTGCCGATTTCCATTCTGGGCGGTTGTGCGTATCTTGAGCACTTGCGGGTAGCTCAACGTCACGAGTCACAACTGGTGGAGTTAACGGTGAATCCCATTGTATCGGGAACTGCGGCACGGATTTATTACAGGCTTGAGTACGAAGGAGCCACAGTTGCAGAAACAACCGTTTCTGTGAATGAACCTGGCCGGCTAACGGTTGATAACCCCAAGTTGTGGTGGCCCAACTGTTCGGGAGGGCAGCCATTGTATGCGCTCACTGCAGTCCTATTGGCGGAGGATGGAACCCGCCTTCATTCCCTAACCATCTCTATTGGACTGCGCACGATAGAGTTGCAACGGCAACCGGACGCATTTGGTGAGTCCTTTCGCTTTGTGGTTAATGGTAAACCGTTATTCATGAAAGGCTCGAACTGGATACCCTGTGATATTTGGCCAGTCGTATCAGCGAGGACACATATCATGATTTGTTTGCCAGTCCATGGTGGATGCCAACATGAACATGGTACGCGTCTGGGGTGGGGGAATCTATGAAAGCGACCTGTTTTATGATCTTTGCGATCAGTTGGGGATTTTAGTTTGGCAGGATTTTATGTTTGCCTGCTCCTCTTATCCCACATTCGACGAAGGATTCCTTGAATCCGTTAATACCGAGGCCAAGTATCAGGTGCGCCGCCTTCAACACCGCGCCTGTCTGGCTTTGTGGTGCGGTAATAATGAAGTCGAACAAGGCTTTGTTGATTGGGAGGCCAATGAATGGAGTGAGCATAAGATGCCCGGGCATTGTTATCGTCGACTGTTTGACGAATTACTGCCCAGAATTGTTGCCGAAGAAGACGGAGTCACCGCCTATTGGCCATCCAGCAGTCACACCCCTGGATCCAACCGCAAGGATGTTTACGATGCCACCTGCGGGGATGCCCACGCCTGGAGCGTATGGTTTGGCGGTCGTCCAATCGAAGAGCAGCGGCGTTGGAGATTTCGGTTTATGTCGGAGTTCGGATTCCAAAGTTTTCCTGAATTGCGTACTGTGGAATCATTCACTGCTCCGCAAGACCGCAACCTCAGTAATTGGATCATGGATTATCACCAGCGATCAAGCATGGGAAATAGAACCATTTTTAATTACCTGCTTGATTGGTTCGCGGTGCCGATGAACTTTGAGCACAGCCTTTTGATGACGCAATTGATTCAAGCGCTTTGTATCGAATACGCAGCTGAACACGCGCGCAGAATTCAAGGTCGGATGGACGGGCTGCTGTACTGGCAATTAAACGATATCTGGCCCGGGGCTACTTGGTCTTCCATCGATGTTTACGGGCGTTGGAAGATCCTGCACTATACCGTTAAGCGTAACTTCGCCCCCATTTTGGCCTCGGTGGTTGAGGATCGCGGCAGCAGTACGGTTGAGCTCCATCTCTCCAATCATCAACCCAACGCATTCAAAGGGAAATTGCAGTGTGTGGTCACCGATGCCTCGGGATCAGTATTGCATCAATGGTTGCAGGCGGTTGAAGTGCCGACGCAAACCAACCTGTTAGTCGAAACATTGGATTTGTCCGGATTGCGGAAAAGGTATGGGTCGCAAGCGCTTCCGCAGGATCGAGGACTCAAGTCTGAGGTATATGCCGCCGACAGGGATACCTTTGTTTGGATTTCTGCCCTGGATGAAGAAGGCAAGGAACTGTCCTGCAATATGGCGGCCTTTTCCAGGCCCAAACACTGGCAGCTCAGACAACCGGAATTCACTTTTAACGTGAATTCCCAAGGCGAGAACCACTGCATCGAAATTAATAGCTCGCAGGTGTCACCATGGACCTGGATTTCTCTGGAGGATACAGACTGTCGTTTTTCCGACAACTTCCTCCACATGCGCCCAGGGCAAGCCTACACCATTTATTGCTCAGTAGCGCACATGTGTGCTCAAACTCTTAAAGACAAATTGCGCATTCGCTCACTGCTAATCGGGTGGGATAAATAATGTTTCAGCATCTCTCGGGGGAATAAACTTGTTTTTATGGTTGGTTTTTTGGGTGCCAGGCACCTGAAAACAGCAGGAAATCAAAATTATTGAGACTATTGGCTCGACAGCTGCTCTTATTGCATTGGCCCACGACAATGCCTTGCACGCTGTCCACCACAATGGGGAACAAGCAGTGGGGGCGTCTTTTGGCAGGCAGGTGCAGTGGTTGGTGTACCTGTGGATAAGGTTTGTGTGGTCTTTTGGGAAGATTACCAAAAATGAGCTGACCTTGGCCCTATCCATACCTGACGGAAATAATTATCCTGTTAACCTCACTTGGCCTGAAGAGCTGTCCCCGGCGCAGATTCCAGACAATGTTGGTTTTACTGTCGATCAAGGGAATACAGTCATTCGGTTTGATGCTGCACCAGGGGGGGTAATTCCTTTAAAGATCGATCAATTGCCCGCTGTAATCTTTAGACGGTAGAAAATTCTGTTGCCTTCGAAATCAGGTAGATTCACTTCAATCTCGTTACCATCCCCGTGAATGGGGGCGCAGAATCGATCCAAGGACCCTGAGGACTGTCCGCAGTTTGCAATTGATAAACGAGGTTGATTCTGGACTGGTAGGCCAAGCGCATGTTTTCCAAGCCCAGTGCAGACATTCTTAATTGGGGAATGAGCTCTGACGGAATAAGGTGACTTCACTGATTTCCACCCAACGGTGTGTTGAGGCACGAAGGCCTTCCTCGTTGATGACGGTTACGCCGACCAGATACCTTCCAGGTGCAGCATAGGAGTGCGAGGTTTCTAAACCGCTACCTGTTTGACCATCGCCAAAGTCCCATAACGCTTCTATCACAGCGCTTGCACTTTGGGTGCCATTAGCGTCCACGCTTAAAACGCCACCGTTCACCGCTTGGGTAAATTCTGGGCGAGGGCGCTGGTTATCAAAAGGCAACAATGCGAAAATACCAGTCACGCCATCGAAGGTTGTGCTGCCCCACGACGGAACATCTGCAGTAGGGATGTCGTTGCCTGCAGCGCTGGTACCAGCAGTATTACCATGGAAGCCGACTGTTATCAATCCACCGCTGATCGGAAAAACACCGCGTAGTCGGGTATGTCAGCACCCACCGCATTACCATCAATGCCGTCCGGATAGTCCAAACGCCAGTCAATACACTTGAATAGGCCAGTTTATCCAGCATGGGCTCGTAGGCTCGCACCCAATTGTTCCAGGGTGAAGTACCTTCGTTAAGAATCGGATTATTGTGCCCGAGGCGACGTGGTAGCTTTTGGAAAGCATTACTGGTGGTCACCATCCGGGGGCCCATGCCTACCATATAGACCCGTCCATCCGGGCCAATTCTAACGGAGTTCTCCGTGATTCGAGTGGTAGTGACATCTGCCCAACCGGCATTGTGATTTGGCCAACCGTCGTGTATTGGCTCGGGATAGGGCTGTGTCGGCCAGTTGCCACGGTTGCCAATAATCATTCTGAAGAAACCGGCGAGATAGGAGGCCGCCACCAAATTCCCATCCTGTGCCCTAAGGCGGGCAATATAGCCAATATGAATATTACCTTCATTGCCGGTAAACCGATTTTGGAAACCGTTTGCGCCGGGCCGCAAAGCAATGTTGTTGCCACTCCAGAAATTGGAGACATTGTTACCGTGACAACGGGCTACCACTACTACAGAGCCGCCATCTTCAAGGGAAACTGAGTAATCCACCGCCATTCCATCAATATATTGGTCGGGTTCTGATCACCATGTAGTGTCGATCAGACCGTCTCCTGTGGTATCCGCAGCTTCGCGGTAAAGCCTATTCCACCACTTCATGCGGCCTTCGTCATCGTAGCCGATAACGGCGGGCTCAAAGTCGGGGTTTTCACCCTGTCCACCGCCGGGCGCGAGAATGGACTTAATGTTATACCCAAAATAGAAGTGATTATTGCGACGATCCACTGAGACGGCACCGATCCAATGTCTTCCCTCAGCGCGGTAGCCATTGTAGCCGTACGCCCTGCCGTTTATCACGTTGAAGGGTTCTCCTGTTTCGAAAGAATGAGTCAGCATGATATCAATTGGCCAGGTGCCTTGACGGATGCCGCCGTTGCCGTCCGGGGTAATGGCAAACAATTCTGTGTCATTCCAGGATTGATTGTCAGTGGGAAGGCGAATGCCACTGTGCGTTGCCGTGGGGAATTCATCACCGGTACCGCGCTGCCAACTGCCGGAAACCCAGTGGCTGGCACGCAGGTGTTCTAATTTCGCTGGCTCTCCTTGTGGATCGAAAAAACCAATTTGCGCACTCGACTGACCTCCGTGAGCGTAGACAACGCGACCATCGCTGCCTACATCCCACGCCTGGTAAACCTCGTGCCCGTTCGCAGCGGAGACTATATTGAGCCATTCGAATCCGTCTGGAGCTGAATCCACAAAATTCCCATTCAGGCGCGCGATGAAATAGCCGCCCGTGATCTGCCCGGAAATGTAGAGTAGCCCGGTGGGATCGCCGGGGATTTCCGTGGTACGCATCCAACGAATGTTGATGGCTCTTGAAGGGGGCAAATGCACCGCACGAAGAATTTTCTGAGTATCGCCACTGATTTGAAGAATGAAGCTCACCCGTGTGCCGGAGTGGGTCGGCAGGCTGCCTGCCGGAAGCTCCTGAACCTGGACTTCCGCTGGAAGCCAGTTGAGGTTATTGCTGACTCCCGCAATGAGGAAGGTGCCATTTGACAGTTCCTTGACATCCAGGAACCAGGTATTGGCTCCACCACCGGCATAGGTAACGACAGGGTTAAAGGATGCCTTCAAGGAAAGGCCCAGGGAAAAACAACAGAAAAGCGCAATGAAGAATAGCCTTAAGATGGGTTTTGAGGGTAGGATATGCATGAGGA
>JAJOKB010000060.1 GCA_021208135.1 Verrucomicrobiota bacterium
CGGGATGCGGGCGGTGGATACGAACGGGATGCAAACAATGACACGCCAATGGCTAGCGGCGGAACCTGAACTGAAATTGCAGTTAAGGATTGCCCGGAATGTGCCCTTTGCCGAGGTGCGAGGGTTGCTGCAAAGCGCAGCTGAGGCCGGGGCCACAAGGATCATTTACAGCGCCTTCCAAAAGTGAAAACACGCCGCCGCGAGGAGCGACCTGCCATTCCAATAGCTCCGATGATCGATTGTGTCTTTCTGATGTTGGTTTACTTTATGGTAACCAGTACACTTGAGCGGGAGGAGGCTGATCTGGCCTTTCAGTTGCCGGGAAAAACAGAGAGCGAAGCAAAGGCCACTACCATTGATGAACAATGGATCGAGATAGATTCTGTTGGCCAAGTGAGCATCAACGGGCATCCAATGGACTCACCTGAAGCTGAGCAATTAGCGGAATTGGCAAGTGTATTGACGAGATTTCGCCAAGCGGCAGAAGCAGCCCGAGTGACGCCGGTAGTGACGATAGCACCCGATGATAAAACGCCCCATCTCTACATCATCAAAGTCATGGACGCTATCCGCAAATCAGGCTTGGAACAGATTCATTTTTCCATGGACTCCGAGGCTGGTAGCAGGACACTTTTTTAGCGCACCTGAGTCGGATGCAGTCACGTCATACTTTTCTGCTGCGCTCGATAGCGACTGGGAGTCATACTGTAGATTTTGCCAAAATGTTCGGTGAGTGCAGCGTGTTTGGAGAAACCACTGGCATAGGCAATTTCCGAGATAGTTTGCTCTGTGGTTAGCAATAAATGGGCGGCTCGCCGAAGTCTGGCTCTTATCATGTAATCTCGCAAGGAACTCCCAGTTACAGTTGAAAACCGCGACAAAAGGGTGCGCGAAGTTACGCCAAAAAACTTGCTGAGTTCACTGACACGGGGTGCTTCGCCAGCATTGACCAGATGCTGAATGCGCCTCATCAAGCGCGCGACCAACGGATCTTCACACGATACTCCGCCAGTTGATTCCCGCTCGATAATATAAGCACCGCCGATAACGCGGGTGTTGGAACTTGGCACCAGGCCGTGCGACAAGTAATTACGCATCTCCTCTGCAAGAGCCGCACCAACAGCTTCGAAATCAGGGTTGATCGAAGTCAAAGAATAGATCGACCTGTTTTCAAGATGTTCATCCGGTGCATTATCCACGCCAATGACAGCATAGAGAGGGGCTGCGTCGGGCAAAGATCGATGTAAACAATCGAGCAATAATTGCGCGACCCCGTCATTGGCGGCAAAAATCCCTGCTGGCGGTGGCAGATCTGCCAACCATTCCTCAATACTCGCGGACCGATAGGCCATGAATTCAAGAGGACTGGAACTATGGGAAGGATTGCAAATGAGCTGTTTGACAGGAAACCGATTCACTTCCAGTCGCTCCTTGAAAGCCAGATATCTCTGTCTGGCAAAAGCTGTATCTTCGTCTGCGATAAAGCCAAAACGGTTATACCCCTTGCCGAGCAGGTGGTCCGCCGCAAGGAATCCTAACTCAGCATCATCAACAAAAATATTCCGTACCCCTGCTAACGGTTCAAGACGATGCGAATAGTTCCAAATGGGACAATTCAATGCGGAAACTGCATTTTTCAGATCTGCTGTGGCGGCGAACAACGCCAGAGCCTTGCAAGAGGCGGGATCTAGATTGCCTCCGTGGAGACGCCGAATGTGTGCAACTTCAATACCCTCAATATCTTCCCAGGCATCGACAAATCCTCTCCTGACCCTCTGGCAAATACCGCTGGCCATGGAATGAAATGCCAAATAACCGCCCATCTCCATAAGCGAACAAGATTGATAAATTTCCGAAAAAGGGAAACAAAATTTCCACTTTTGGGAAGCAATTTCATGAACGTTGGCGCATAATGCTACTGCTACAACAAAGCGTTATCCAATAACAACCAATCCAAAACAACTCATGAAAAAAAATCTCTGTACTCACCGCAGTGGGTCTATGCGCTGGACTGCTTGGCATTCAGGCGCAAATGCTGACGGTCTATAACTTCAATAACAGTATTGCTGGTGCAACTGCTGGGGAGGATATCGTTGACCTGACTCCATCCAACGTAAACTCTCTGATTACTGCCTCCAACTTATCTTCATCCCTTGCCTTTGTATCCACCCTGGATGGTGGACCTGTTAATCCCACCTCTCTGACCAATGCTGCAGGTGGTACTGGCCAAAACCCGTATGTCCACAATGGCAGCTTGAGCAGTGAAGTACGCAATATTGATGGCAGCTTTGCTTTCAATCTGGCCGGCAGAGCAACGCGTGATGCATCTGGTGGTGGAGAGCGGTTTCTGTCATTCACGGTGGGTGTATCCGGTGGTAGAGAAGTTGAGCTTACCTCCTTTTCCTTCCAAGTGCGCCAAAGCGCGTTTAATGGCCTGAACAGCAATGGAGCCAACACCTTCAGGGTATTGATTGACGGTATTCAGGTAGGAAGCACGCAGACGCACGATAGCACTGATATTGTAACCCTCACCTTCGATCTGTCGAGCTTGCCTGTCTTCAATACTGACTTCGAGGTAGCACTTGGATTGTTTGGCGGTGGAGGCACCAACCGTTCAGTAGTGATCGATGACCTGACTTTAAATGGCTTGGCAGCCATTCCGGAACCATCGGTCTATGCTACTTTCCTTGGTCTATTTGTGCTTGGATACGTGGTGGTTCACAGACGCCGCAAAAGCAACATTTGACCTTTGCCTGGTTTTTGAACCCAGAGTCAACGGACTCTGGGTTTTTGTTAATTTTCTACCCCGACTATCTCATGCAGACCCCACACAAGATCCTTGGTTTACTGACACTCATGCTCTTTATCTACGGGCAAGGAGTGTCACTCGCGCAATCATCCGGGACTCCCCCACTTTTGCTGGAATACAATAAGAGTGTAGGAGTGACGGAACCATTGGTATTGCGATTTGATCAACCCATCCAATTGATAGATGGCAGCTTGATAGAAGTCATTAATTTTGAGACTGGGGTCGCAGTCCCTATGGCGTCAATTTCAGTCCAGAATGACGAATTAACTCTGGAGCCCGTATCTCTGGATCCAGATGAAAGGTTGGTAGTCCGTTTGGGGGCAGGAGTGGTAGGATCCACCTCGGATGCCTCCGTTAATGAAACCATCGTAGTCGGGGTTTACAGCGGCGTCTATGAAGTACTGGAACTGCGCAGCTTTACGGAAGGTCTGGAAGGTTTTATTCCTGCGCACAGCTTGGGAATTGTTCCCCTTACAGTGCGTGTTTGGGACTGGATGGCGACCCGCCCCAATGAGCCACATCCTGGCCCCAGTGGAGACTTCGGATGGATTGGCAGGGATCGCGGACCCATGGAGGATTTCATTGCCAGTCCATCGATGGACCTGATTGCCGGGGTTGAATACACCCTGCGGTTTCAATATGAGGGAATCATGCGTCTGGACCTACGTTCAGAACTTGTACTGGATCGAAGTCAGACGCCCTTGGCAATCACCTCAGGTTCAGGCACCCGCAACATAACATTCACTGCTGAAACCAGTGGACCGCAACACGTGTTGTTTGCGTTTAACGGTAGCAGCTCTTTGTCCTGGTGCCGGCTGGACAATGTGAGCATGGTCCGTACGGTCCGGCCGGCCATTTATGTGGCGAGTCCTGCTGAAGGTTTCGTGATGGCGGAGGGTAATCCATTGAACATCGCTGGCAGTGCATTGGCTTTTAGTGCAGCATTACAAGATGTCCGGATATTTCTGGATGACCGATTGGTAGGCACATTTGCCACCAAGGACTTTGATCTCTGGGTTCATGACTATGATCCCGGGGTTCAGGAGGTGCGCATTGTTGCCCGTGATATCAATGGACAAGAGACTGAATGGATACGTCCCATTACCATCACTTTTGCCGATGGTACTTTGTCACCATTTGTACAGTATTCATTTCGCGATGGATTGGAAGGAGTCACTGTTGGCGGTGGCAATTGGACAAACGGATATATCAGTATTTTTTCCAGTAGCGGAATAGGATGGATTTCTTCACCACTGATGTTTCTACAGGCAGGCGAGAGTTATACTTTCCAGTTTGATGCACATCGAGGCGATTCCAGCTCACACGTACTAAACCTATCCCTGGAGGGAATGCCCGGATACCCGGCCAATGCAACGGTGCTGGCGAGTTTTGATGTGAACCAGTCAGCCTGGGTGACTTATTCCGTCACTATCCAGGTGGAAGCCAGTGGTCCGTACTATTTCACCTTGGCCAATGATGGCACACGTGTGTACAACAGAGTATGGGTTGATAATATACGAGTAATAGGAAGTTTCAATTCAGCTCCAACTATCCAATTCACTGCTCCAGCTAACAATACCGTGACTTTGGCTGGCGCCCCAATGACGCTCCGGGCAAGCGCATCTGACGCTGATGGGCAGGTTACCAGAGTTGACTTTTGGAATGGCAGCCTACTGATCGGCAGCGTATTAGAACCTCCCTACGAATGGCTTTGGGAGTCAGCACCTGTTGGCGAACTTGAGATCAGCGCAATCGCCTATGACAACACTGGCGGATTCAGCAATCCCGCCACCGTCACCATTCAATCGCTCGACAACAGGGTAA
Source organism: Verrucomicrobiota bacterium (assembly GCA_021208135.1). Classification (GTDB taxonomy): domain Bacteria; phylum Verrucomicrobiota; class Verrucomicrobiia; order Opitutales; family Oceanipulchritudinaceae; genus JAJOKB01. Next base: position 4,634 of record JAJOKB010000060.1, read on the forward strand.
ACATCGCAACCAATCTTGGGTCTGCAACTGTCGCTGAGGCGATCTATGGCATGGAGTATCAAAGCGATGGCACACTAGTCATAGCGGGCATCATTAACCCGGAATTTTTCAGTCAAACTCTGGGAGTTGGCGTGCAATGGCTACCTACTGCCAGTGCAGGCGACAATGGGATAGTAGCATTGCTTAGTCACGATGGCAGGACCGTTTACTCAGTGAGTGTTGTGGGGGAGTCGGCAGTGGATATCTCGCTGGATGCTCAGGACAACATTTACCTGGCTGCAGGCACAACTGGCATTCTGAAGTTGAATCCGACTGCAGATACAATCCTTTGGCACTACAGTCCGAGCGACATGGGAATACCCACCAAGCGAGCGCACCGGATTGACACTGCTGCCAATGGCATGACCGCTGCGTTGATGTCACCAACCAGTAGTTACGGAGTACAGACCCTTTCGGCAGGCGACATTGCACTGGTACATCCAAACGGATCATTGCATGCCGCTCTGATGTCTGGTTCAGGAAGCACCTATACCACTGATATAGCAGTGGATTCTGATTTGGAACGTATCTGGATAGCAGGATGGAAAAACTTTGTTACCTTTGAAGGCGTCACTACCTTTCCGGTGGATGTACCAATTTTTCTTGCCCGCAGTTACGCATCAGAAAACTTCAATGAGCGGGTCATACGTGGGTATGATTGGGAAAGCAACAATCAGAACGGACGCTGGCTTAACCAATTGGACAATAACATGGCTGACACGCGCACTCAACGAATCAGCATCGCCCCGAATGGGGATGTCTACATCGGACTGGAGTATGATGGCGGCAACACTCCAATTAGGTACGACCCTTACGATTTGTCGATCGCAGTGGAAATTGTAGGTGGAGATAGCCACCATAATAACGCCTTTACATCGACAGTTCCCAAGGTAGCTGTCATCAGGATCGACAGATACACAGGAGCTTTTAAAGCGGGTCAATATCTAATAAACCGGCTAAACAACGGGGCTGATAATACTCTGCGGCTGAGGGGAGGCCAGATGATGGTGGACGCAGTGGGAAGAGTACACGTTGTTGGAGAATCGGCTTCAGGAACACCACTGACCTTTGACGCATTGCCCGGCGTTTATAATGGAGGTGCGGTACACTGGGTTCTGAGTCCAGATCTCAGCACGCGAGAAATGGTGACCCGCTGGGCATCTGCAGGCTCTTTCAATGCAGTGGCGGTAAGTCCTACAGGTAAAGTAGCTGTTGGCGGCAATGTGACCGGAGATAACATGTACCGACGCCGCGCGGTTTTAGAACAAAGACAAAGCAGCTCTGACGCATTGCTGGTTGTGGGTGACTTTACACAATACTACTCTTTTCAACCCGGCAATCACCCACGCATGTTCTTTACAGCTCAGGACGTTCCAGAGTTGCGTTATCGTGCAACACAAGCCCCTTACGACGAGATGGTACAGAGAATGATTGAGTCCCTGGACGACGATGGAGGCTATCGTCCGATCAATCTACAGCACAGTTATTCGCGTTCCCTGCGCGCAAAAACAAGTGCATTTCTGTACATAGTTACCGGTGATGAAAACTTTGCTGCATTGGCTCGGGAGGATGTCGAGTGGGTTATCAACAGTACCCACATTCCCTGGGCTGATACCACTACCAAGGGATTGGAAAGCTTTTGGATGGCGGCGCACATTGCGCTCGCCTATGACTGGTGTGCCATGTCCCCACTTTGGGATGATGCGTTTCTGTTTCAGGTATCCAAGGCCTTGTTGGACATCGGCAAGGTAATTATCAATCATGGAGGAACAGAGCAAAACACCGCACCCTCAAGCAATTGGCAAGGCGCACGGGGAGCGGCGGGAGGTTTGGCATTGCTGGCAACAGATTCCCGGTTTGACCCCACCCTGCTGGACTCCGCCTACCATCGGGTACGCAATTACATCAACCTAAGTATCGGCAGTCATCCAGAAACCAGAGGTTGGGCGGATGAGGGCCTCGGATATACCTATTATCCATATGGTTTATTCATTGGGCCGTTTGCCGAGGCGATGGAGAGGATGAAAGGTCAAGACCTGAGGAATGAAACCGCTATCTCAGCGGCGTATCGTTCCCTATTGGCCTCACCGACAGCCGCAGTCAATGTCTATGACTATGGTGGCATTAAGCCTGACTGGGCCAATGACAATATGCATATCCGTGGCGAAGGTGTATTTGGACAATCCTTTTATTTTATTGAACCGGAACTTCTTCCAGCTGCACGCTGGGTCTATGACAGGTTGATGGGACCTCTGGCCAGGGATCGTGCGCGCTGGGATGATACCCGGGGAGGCGCAATCTGGAGCTTTCTCCACTACCCTGCCAATGTCGTGGCGCAGTCTCCGCTTGAATTTTACAGCTGGCACACAGCCAACGCAGATCAGCATGGCATTGGAATCACTGCATTCCGCAATCAGTATGAAGACGAAAATGATATTTTGGCTCAATTCAAGGCGAGGCTCTTCGCCTCCGGAGGGCACGACGGTCCGGACGGACTCGGCATTCGCATTATAGGCAATGATACCGCTTGGGTGGTTGGTGGCGGGCGGGATGCGCCTGGCCGGAATATAGGACAACCCACTCTTTACAAAGTAGAGCCAGGGGCCCAGTTGAATGCTGGAACCAACATGAATACCGGAAGTCTCGTGGGCTCGCCATTGATAAAAGTGGATGGCAGCGGTCATGTTATTGGCCAGATGGCCACCAATAATATGGGAGTTCAGAACCACAAGCGCTGGTTTGTAACCGACTTTGACCACCAGGCAACTGGGGCGCAGGCGGCCTTTCTAATCGCTGATACAAGCAGCGATGCGACGTATTGGCAGTTACCCACCTCTCCGTTCAATACGATTACCATTAACGGCCATACGTTTACCATTACTGCCCCGAATGGCGCTACCCTTCATGGAACTGTGTTACATCCCGCCGGCGCAACTTTAAACCATGGCACGAGAGTTCGTGGAGGCGACTTTGCACCCCTGTACGGTGGATCACAATCGGACATTGATCCCATTCTGAATCCCCAGGTTCCGGAAAATAAGTTTATTACAGTTCAAGGCAGTGGAGGCGATTTTCTGGTGGCGTTGACAATACAACCTGCTGGCGATCCACACCCGGCAGTAACCCGTACTGGCGGTCAAGTTGCAGATGCTGTCGTCCAAATCGGGAACCGCAGCTATGCAATCACTGCCGACAACATTCTCTACGATGGTACAATATACACACATCCTGAGGCACAAATAGTATTTGATGCTGGCGCTGGACAGGTTGTCGAGGGAGATATCAATCAGGTGATCGCTTATGGAGGCACTCCAGTGGCACCGCAAGTTGCCCCCCCGGCTGGCCATGTGTTTCTGGGGTGGAATCGTTCATTCGATGCGATCACACGGGACATGCTTATTGAGGCACTTTATGCTCCGCTTGAGACCATCCCAACGGCACCCTCATTCTTGCGCGGATCTGCGCTCACGGGAGGCAGTATTGTGCTGCAATGGAACGACAACAGTCTGGGTGAACTTGGATTCACCGTTGAGGAGAGCGTAGATGGAGGGAGTACTTGGACGGCAGTTGCCCAACTCGGTGAAAACACTCAAAACGTGACATTAACCGGGCGTTCGGCACTGACTCAGTATAGTTATCGGGTGCGTGCCGATGGCAGTGAAGCACCTTCCACTTGGAGTAATGTGCTGGTACTACACACACCTCCACTCAACCAGCCACCGTTCTTTACCACTACTCCTCCTGATCTCGCCCATGAAGGCTCATTGTTCAGCTATTACGTGCAGGCAGAAGATCCTGATGAAGATAGTCTGACACTCACTCTTGTGGATGCCCCGGAGTGGTTAACTCTCTACAATACCGGAGGGGGTGGAGCCGTCTTGACAGGTGTTCCTGTTGCTGATGCCGAAAGCGTGGATATTGTAATTTCAGTCACAGACGGCATTCATCCCCCAGTGGAACAGCCCTTCACCTTAACGATTAATCCTGCTCCAGTCATCACTCTGGAATGGCCACTTCAACTGCCGGTTTATCTGCAGCCAGAACACGCCATCAATGCGGTAGTAAGCGTAGAGGATACCCTGCCAGTGACCTTGTCATGGGCCATCATACAGGGTCCGCTAGGCTCTTCAGTCAGCGCGCCCAATGCAGAATCAACTGATCTCTATTTCGATCGGGCCGGCACCTATATTGTGAGAATAACGGCAACTGATTCAGCAGGTGCCACCCGTGCTCATGATTTCCATGTGCTTGTGGACCGCGAACCTTCACGTGACACCGTAGAAGTATTGGCCTTTGACGACCAAAACAATTACACTGATGGAGTTGGCAGGGATTTCCGTGGCATGTCGCCGGAAACGCTCAATCTCGATATAAATGGCGATGGTATTACCGATCAGCGTCGGTGGCTTGCCTTCAGTCATTTGGACTCAGAAGGAAATTGGATGAACCCCTTAAGTCCTGCCTATGCTGCCGGTGTTCACGGTGGCAGATTCTTCGGCGGGTTGGTTGCAGAACGATTTGGAGCTACCGGACTGAATTTCAATCCTCAGCCTCAAATTGATGCCAACAACAGAATCAGCATTAAATTCGGCAGTGCTCATACGACACGCATACATGCGGCGATCTTCTGGTCGCGCGAGGATTTCAAAGAAGTTGACGCTTCCATGGATGTTGTACTGGGTTTGGATTCCAGATTTGATATCCAATTCAATGACTTCCGCGATACTGGCGACATAAGGTGGATGGTCTTGGCAAATGGGAAATTCTATCTGTCGCAAACAAAAATCACCAACACCGCACAGGGTCGTGTTTTAGACGGTTTTCAGATTGGATCACAGCTGTGGGCTGAGTATTTCCCCACTTCACCTATAGGACTTAACTTCGATCAGGATTCAGCAGTCTTTGATGTCAGCACATCCGAACTGGGCACCATTGAGGGTGTGGGTCTGATGGTTGATGCGGATGACTATTCATTCTCGCGCCGATTCTGGATGCAAATCCGCAACTTCAAGTTACGTGCGGAAATAGGCGAAGCATTTCACGCATCCCCGATAATTGCTATTCCTGAAACACAAAACTCCCGTGTCGGCGACAGTGTGGAACTCACTGGCAGTGTTGACTTTGCCAATACAAACAGCTTGACAGAGATACAATGGAGCGTGGTTTATGGACCTGGCACGGTGACCTTTGCAGATGATAAGGCTGCCACCACGTCAGCATCTGCAAGTCATCCGGGGCAATATATGTTGCGATTGTATGCAGCAGATGAATTCAGCTCAAGCTTCCGCGAAATACTTTGGGAGGTGGAACCTGAGGAAATCGTTTACTCCACCTCGCTGGAAGACTGGCTGGAAAATCACTTTGCCGGATTGGAAGGCGGCAGCGCTCACTCCGATGCTGGATTGGGAGCAGACCCTGATCGAGACGGTATCCCAAATCTGCTGGAATTCGCGCTAAGCGGCAACCCGTTTATACCTTTCAGCGCAACTTTGCCAGTGATCGATCATATCAACCACAATGGTAACCTGCACTTGCGATTGACAGTCGACAAGAATCCCAATGCCACGGATATTGCTTACATTGTTGAGGTCTCCGGCGACCTAAGCAATTGGTCCAGTGTAGAAGGAGAGGACGTTCATACGCATCTGAATACCAACACCAGTTTGATCGTTGAGGACGCCAAGGCAGTCACACCGGATACACCACGCTTTATCCGCCTGCGGGTACAAGTATTGGACAACTAAAAAAGCCCGCTACTGCTTTTTCAAGTCTGCCAACAGTTGTGCCTGCATGGACAACTCGGCAGCCTTGAAGCAATGCGTTTGTGTCATGGCAAGCTCCGTGCGATTGAGGACGTCGAGTATGAGTTGACCATAGAAAGGAAATCCGACTTTACCTGCACAAGGGATGCGGTGTTCACCCTTGTGATCGACAAGATAAACGACCTGATCTTCGCGCGGTTCGCGGGTAATTTCAATATACTTGCGTACCTCGACATAGCCGTCGGTACCGAGAATAAATGTACGACCGTCACCCCAGGTTCTGAGGCCCCTGGGATTAAACCAATCAATGCGGCAATAGCAAGAAGCTCCCGTGTCCAGAGTCAGCGCAGCTTCGCCAAAATCCTCCAAGCCCGGAGTTTCGGGATTGGCAAAATTGGCGACGCGGGCGTGGTTGACAGTACCATCGGCAGCACCTGTGTAATAAAGAAACTGCTCGAACTGGTGCGAACCAATATCGGTGATAATACCGCCATATTTTTCCTTATCGAAAAACCAATCTGGGCGGCTGGGTTTGTTTAAATTGTGGGGCGCCATACTGAGGACCTGCAGCACACGACCGATAGCTCCCCCGCGTACCAACTCCCCGGCAAACCACCCTGCTTCACTGTGCAAGCGCTCGGAAAAATCACACATATATTTGCGACCAGTGGCCACAACCTCGCGTCTGGCTTGGTCCAACTGCGACAAGGTGGTAAAGGGTGACTTATCCGTGAAATAATCTTTGTTGGCTCGCAGAACCTGAAATCCAATTTGCGCACGCTCAGAGGGGACAGCGGCGGCGGTCACCAAATGTACTTCGGTGTCATCAAGAATTTCCTGAAATGAGCGCGCTGGACGCACACCCGGATATTTGTCGCAAAAGGCCCGCAATCTTTCGGGTTGTGGGTCCCAAGCCCATTTACACACCCCACCCGCTTCAATCAAACCATTGGTTTGGCCGTAAATATGGCCATGATCAAAGAAGGCCGAGGCGAAGACAAATTCACCTTGCTTGACAACAGGTTTGGGCAGCGCCGCAGTGGGCGCCCAGTTCATTCCATCGCGAACATCAGCAGACATGATAAGAGGGGGTTGGCAGTAGCTAAAAGGAATTGTTGAAATCGACGGCCTTCTGTTCGACCACCTTCTTTTCAAAGCGGGATTCGGCGATCAATGTTTGCAAATGCCGCTCATATGCGGCAGCATCGATAGGTAGGGTCAAGGTCTGTTCAGTAAAACCGCTGTACAGCATGGCATTGGCCAGTTCAACTGAATGAATGCCCTCGGCAGCAGGAGCGATAAGCTCAGCGCCCTTAAGTACTGCGTCGGTGAAGTTCTGCATAATTCCCACGTGCTGCGAACCATAGCCTTTGACCGGAATATTGATATTCCACACAGAAGGCGGCGTAAAGCCACCCTTGCTGGTCTTGCTCCATTCGGTCATTGGAACTTCATTGCGGGTAAATTCGATACCGCGGTCGGTGCCGTGTTCAACCACTACCTTCCCGCGTTCCCCAATGACTTCCAGGCGATTGGTACCAGGGGCTTCACCGGTGGTAGTGATAAAGACTCCCTTGCAACCATTGGCGTATTCCATGTAGCAAGTGACATCGTCCTCGACCTCGATGTCATGGTAGCGACCAATCTGAATAAAGGCCCGGAGCTTTTCCGGCATGCCGAACAGCCACTGCCAAAGGTCCAGTTGATGCGGGCATTGATTGAGCAACACACCACCGCCCTCACCTTTCCAGGTTGCACGCCAACCACCGGAGGCGTAATAGGAGTATGTGCGGAACCAGTTGGTAATAATCCAGTTCACGCGCCGAATTTCACCCAACTCACCTGAGGTAATCAGACTTCTCAGTTTGGTATAATGAGGATCGGTGCGCTGATTAAACATAGCGGCAAAGACCAAGTCCTTATTGGTGTGGGCGGCGATCAGGCGCTCACAGTCAGCTTTATGCACTGAAATAGGCTTTTCGACCAGCAAGTGTTTACCTGCCTGCAAGGTGGCAATACCCAGGGTGGTGTGATCGTAATGAGGTGTGGCAATTAAAATCGCATCCACCGCATCGGAAGCAATCAAATCGGCAGCATTGTCGAACGTCTTGATCTGACTGTAACCCTTTACTTTTTCGGGATTGTTATCGCACAGAGCGGTCAGTTCCAAGCCCTTAACCTTACCGGCAAGGATATTGTTTGCGTGACTGGTGCCCATATTGCCGACACCGATTATTCCAAGTTTCAAAGTTTCCATAATCCCAAAATCAGTAGTTAAAGCCGAAGTAGTTGCGAGCATTACCGTAGCAAATGTTGGTCACCATGGAACCCAGCAAATCATAATCAAGCGGCAATTCACCGCGCACAACATCTTCGCCGATGAGGTTACACAAAATGCGGCGGAAATACTCATGTCTGCAATAACTCATCAAGCTACGCGAATCTGTGAGCATACCGACGAAACGACTCAGAAGTCCTAAAATTTGAAAGGGCATTCATTTGCAAAATCATACCCTCTTTTTGATCCAAAAACCACCAACCGCTGCCAAACTGAATCTTTCCGGCTATGCCACCGTCCTGAAAGTTGCCAATCATGGTGGCAAACAAGTAATTGTCCGCAGGATTCAGATTGTAGAGCGACGGTCTTGGGCAAGGTACCATTGGCGGCAAGCTTGCCGAGGTAGCGGGACAAAGGCAACGCCTTGAGGATAGTCGCCGATGGAATCGCAGCCGATATCGGGGCCCAGCCTGGCGAACAGGGCATCATTGTTGTTGCGCATTGCCCCTAAGTGCAACTGCTTCACCCAACCCTTCTCGTAGTCGAGCAGACCGAAAAATTCCATCAGATAAGAAGCAAAACCCTCTTTTTCAGCGGCTGTTACAGATTGACCTGCACGTACCTTGGAAAAGATCGCGGCGGCTTCGGACTTGGAGATAAAGGTAGCAAAGCAACGCTCCAGCCCGTGATCCGACAATCTGCCACCCATTTGGTGGAAGAAATCGTGCCGGGATCGCAGCGCTGCCAGAAAACCATCCAGGCTGCCGCAATCCTGACCGCTGACCTGCTGCAATTTGTCCGTCCAGGCATTCCATGCCGCGGGTTGCTCTACTGCCAGTGCTTTGTCAGGACGAAACGTGGGAAACATTTTGGCCCCACTTTTGCTGGCCGCATGCTGGGCATGATACTCCAATGAATCCACTGGATCGTCAGTTGTGCCGACTACCTCCACTTTGAAATGCTCCATTATCCCGTGAGCTGACAATACGGGATTGGACAACTGCTCATTGGCACGGTTCCAAATCTCTTCAGCAGTCGCACCGCTGAGCAACGTTTCAATACCGAAGTAACGCTTCAACTCCAGGTGGCACCAATGGTAGAGCGGATTGCGCAGTGTGTGCGGTACGGTTTCTGCAAAAGCCTGAAATTTTTCCCGAGGACTTGCATCACCGGTACAAAAACGCTCAGGGACACCATTGGAGCGCATGGCGCGCCACTTGTAGTGATCTCCCTCCAGCCAAATTTCAAACAGATTGGAGAACCTGCGGTTTTTGGCTACATCCGCAGGAGGTAAATGACAATGGTAGTCAATGATCGGCTGATCCTTGGCATAGTTGTGATATAACTCGCGCGCCACATCACTGTGCAGCAGGAAATCTTCGGTAATGAAACTCATGATTTTAAGGGACTAAATGGTCATGGAAGCATAGCCGCCATCAACGATCAGCTCAAGACCAGTGATAAAACTGCCTGCGTTACCTGCGAGCAACAAGGTGGCCCCAATCAACTCACTGGCATTGCCAAAACGCTTCATGGGCGTGTGCCCCATGATCTGGCTGACGCGTTCCGGAGTCAGCACCTTGCGATTCTGTTCGGCGGGGAAAAATCCGGGCACCAGAGTATTCACCCGAATATTCAATGGTGCCCATTCGCGTGCCAGATTTTTCGATAAATTGTGCACCGCGGCCTTCGAGGCTGAATATGTGAAGACTCGCGACAGCGGGATCACTCCGCTCATAGAGCCAAGGTTAATAATACTGCCACCTTCATTGCGCTCCACCAAATACTTACCAAAAACCTGGCAAGCCAGATAGAGCGACTTGAAGTTGATATTCATAATGCGATCCAGTTCCTCCTCCGGAACCTCCAGGAAAGGTGTCGGAGAATTGACACCGGCACCATTGACCAGAATGTCCACCTTGCCGGAGCGCTCCAACACCTTCGCCAAAACACCTTCCAGGGCCGCTCTGGTGGAGACATCCGCGGCATGGAACCACGCTTTGCCTCCGCGGGCAGCAATCTTTTGCAGACGGGCTTCAGCTTTTTCGGCACTGCGTCCGATGAGGACCACCTCAGCACCTGCGCCAGCCAGACCCTCAGCCATAGCTCCGCACAATTCACCAGTACCACCGATGACTACGGCAACCTTACCCTGAAGAGAAAACAAATCGTTCAAATAATCAGACATAATAACTTATTTTTAAGGTTAGCGGACCACACGGGCACCGCCGCCACCCATGATCTTTTCGACTTCCTTGACATTGGCCATGGAAGTATCACCAGGAGTTGTCATGGCCAAGGCACCGTGAGCAGCACCGTAATCCACTGCCAACTGCGGATCACCCTTGACCATCAGTCCATAAACAAAGCCGCTGGCGAAGCTGTCGCCGCCACCCACACGATCCAGAATTTCCAGTGCAGGATATTCGCGGCTCTGATAGAATTTGCCGTCATGCCAACAAATTGCGCTCCAGTCGTTGATGGTAGCTGTTTTGACTGCGCGCAGAGTGGTGGCTGTGGCCTTGAAATTAGGAAACTCCTTAACCGCCTGCTCAATCATGCGCTTAAAGGCATCCACTTCGATGTGCGATATGTTTTCATCCACACCCTCAACTTCAAACCCAAGGCATGCGGTGAATCTTCTTCGTTGCCAATCATGACATCCACATACCGTGCGATTTCACGATTGACTTCCTGGGCGCGTTTTAACCCGCCGATGGACTTCCAGAGAGAAGGACGGTAGTTGAGGTCGTAGGAGACAATGGTACCGTGCTTTTGGGCAGCCTTGACGGCGTCAATGGTAAATTCAGCTGTGCTTTCGGAGAGAGCGGCGAAAATACCGCCAGTATGGAACCAACGGGCTCCATATTTGCCAAAAATCTCTTCCCAGTCCACGTCACCAGGCTTTAATTGGGAAGCAGCCGTATTACCACGGTCAGGCACACCCACGGCCCCACGGATACCAAATCCGCGTTCAGTGAAATTCAGCCCATTGCGCACTTCGCGACCAATGCCGTCGTAAGCGCGCCACTGCACAAATCGGGTATCCACCCCGCCTTGCAAAATGAAATCTTCAATCAGACGACCGACGTCGTTATCGGCAAACGCGGTAACAACAGCCGTGCGCAAGCCAAAGCAGCGACGCAGACCACGCGCCACATTGTACTCACCTCCGCCTTCCCAGGCAGCAAATTGGCGGGCAGTGCGTACACGTCCTTCACCTGGATCCAGGCGAAGCATGATTTCCCCGAGGGAAATACAGTCATAAAAACAATCTTTAGCGGGTTTGATATTAAGGCTCATGGTCGGAACAAGTTAATGTGTTGGGTTGGATATGGGCTGAAATTTGGGTTTGGTTCACTGGGCAACTTTGAATTCGGCTGCAGACCAAGCGGGCTGACCGCACTCTGCTGCCACCTCATTAAAGGCTGCAATTTCATTGGCGCTGAACAATAAACCGCCATTCTTTTCACTGCGCGCAGCAGCCTGGGCTTCGATCTGCCCCGGCAACAAACACTTTTCGTTGCCGTGGCCCAAAATGTCGGCGAGCACGTGCTTGACGTTGGCGCTTTGCGTTTTACCACCAGCAAAGGCACCAGCGCTCAGCGCATCCGGATGGATAACCTGAAAGAAGAAACACGGTGCGTGCTTGTCACCATCATCAGACCAGCGACTGCGCACTGTGGGCGTTGAACCACCAATGAATCCGGCAACAATTTCGTTGATCAGGCTCAGTCCGTAGCCCTTGTGTCCGCCAAACGGTAACAGATACTTGGCCTTCGCTGGGTCTGTCGTGGGCTGTCCATTCTCATCCACAGCCGCATTGGGCGGCAATTGCACCCCTTCGCGCAACAACTGTTGCACGCGACCCATGGCAATGACCGATGTCGCCCAATCAATCACGATCGGATAACCAATGGCCTCAGTAGTCGGAAAGCCCCAGCTGTGAGGATTGGTGCCCAATGTAGGGAATTTGCCCATGAACGGAACAACCTCAGCCAAGGCAGCGGTGCAGTTAGTGTAAGCGATGTAGCCGCGTTTGGCAGCATCCATCACATAACCACCGCCCCACAAGTAATGAAAGGCATTGTCCACAGAAACGGTTCCCACGCCATACTTGTCAGCCAATTCAATACAGCGTTCTATGGCGGCGTAAGCGACAGCCTGGCCAAGCTTGCGGTTGGCATTCCACACCTCACAAGCGGCAAAGCGGGATTCCACCTTTTCCATCTTGGCCGAGGGCACACAACCATGGGAGCCACTGCCAAAAAGGTGATCCAGGTGCAACGCCTTCAGGCCGTTATGGGTACGCACTCCATGCCGGGTTGCATAGGCGGCAAATCGTGCACCGCACGCCGACTCCTCGGCGTCAAAACCGCGGTGAAGGTAGGCAGCCTCCATCAAGGCATTGTGTTTATCTTCAGGTACTACGTAAAATGTTTCTGACATGGTATCCAAGGGTTGGAAGTTCTTTTTAAAACAGATCAGGCCTTAACCGGAACAGTGTTCACCTGCGCCAGTGGCTTCTCACCATTCATGGCACGGATCAGATTTTGCACCGACATCGTAGCCTGACGCACAACACTCTCATAGGTGCGCGAGCCAATGTGTGGCGTGACGATACAGTTCGGCGCATTCAACAAAGGATGGTCGGCAGGGGGCGGTTCTTCATCCAATACATCCGTACCGTAACCGCCCACTTTACCTGACTTGAGTGCGTCAACCATAGCCTCAGTTTCCACCAATTCTCCACGGGCACAATTGATAATCAGCACACCATCGCGCATGTTAGCCAAAGTTCTCGCGTTAATCATTCCTCGCGTCTCGGGAGACAAATTCGTGTGCAGGGAAATAACATCGGATGAAGATAAAATGGCTTCCAGCGACTCCACGCGCTTGACGTCGTGTTTCGCGGCAAATTCTGCATCCCAATAAATATCATAAGCTTGCACAGGCATTCCAAAAGCCCTGGCACGCACGGCCATTTCCTTGCCGATTCGACCGAGCCCCACAATACCAATGGTCTTACCCATGATCTCATGACCTACCAAGCGCTTCCACTTACCCGCACGGGTAATGTTGACCTCGTCCACCAGATTTTTCACCAATCCCAGCAGCAGTGCAAAACAATGCTCAGCCACGGTGGTATGATTCACTCCGGGTGTGAAACACAAGGGAATGCCCATTTCAGTAGCGGCTGCCACATCTATCTTGTCCACTCCAATACCATACTTACTCAACACCTTCAGACGCGGCACGGCTTTCTCCAATACCTTGCGCGTGATCATGTCATCACCGCAAATAAATCCGTCCACCTCGCCCACCAGAGCAAGCGTGTCGGCCTCATTCAATGGACCGCGTGCAGTTATGATTTCCCAACCTGTGTTGTGCAGCAGGTCGTGATGTGGTCCAGGTGTGTCCTGGAAGGAGGTTGTGGTGAGTAGTATTCTTTTCATAATAGTAAATCTAACACGTGTTTGCCCAGTGGCAAGGATATCCCGACTATGCAACCGCGGTTTTTCCGCTCAGCGGAACCGGCCCGGTGGACATGCGGTTCTTGAGAACCGGTCTGATCAATTGGGCCTGATGTTTTTCGGTTTCAGGGTCACGGATCTGTTGCATGAGAACGCTGGCGGCAGTGGCCATCAGCAACTCAACTTGCTGATCGATGGTGGTTACCGTAGGATGGGTCCAGGCAGTGACATCGAGATTGTCAAAACCAACGATAGAAACATTGCTGGGCACTTGGAGCCCACCTTCCAGAATAGCCTTCATGGCACCGATGGCGATGCGATCATTCAATCCAACCACCGCACTCGGTGCCGCGGCAATGACAGATAAAGTTCACCCAAGTGATAGCCGTAATTGTAATCCTGAAGTTCCCGCCCCGGCAGGTGCAGCTCAGTAACTACCTCGTCAAAAAACCAATCCCTTGGCCTGCAAAGCCTCGGCAATTCCACGCAGGCGCAAGTGGCCATATTGATTATCACTGCCAAATCCCAGCAGGGCAAAGCGGCGATGACCCAACTCAAACAAATGATCAACAATCATTTTCATCGCCCAAACACGATCCAGATGAATCTGGGTCAACGGCAAATCAGAAGTGGGGTCCACGGTAACAACAGGAGTGCTCGCAGCCTGCAATTGCCTCACTATCGGTTGCCTGGAAGGCAAGGTCGATCCCACCAGAACAATGCCATCCACCTTGATCGACAGAAAGTTGCGAATAACCGCCTCCTCAAGCTCCGGATCGCCACCAGTCAATTCAATGATCGCCCGGTAACCTTCGCGGCGCAACAGTTGCTGCAGCATGGCGGTCTTGCGCGCCAACACCGGCGAATCCAACTCCTGGAAACAGACTCCGATCATCATAGTGCGCGATCCACGCAGCCCGCGCGCCATCATGTTGGGCTCAAATCCCAATTGCGCCATCGCTTCCTGCACCCGCTGGCGCGTCTCGTCCTTTACCCCGGGATGATTGTTCAATACCCGCGAAACCGTCCACCGCGAGAGCCCAAGATGACGCGCCAAAGCATCGGTACTCTGAATCGCAGGCTGAACTGTTTTTTTTAGCGGACATCGCGGCAATATTCCCAACACGTGTTAGATATTTGCCCTATTGTCAACAAAAATTCGGTTGTGAGCAGCAAGTGATTGTTTCGATGATTCAGGGCTGATGCTGCGTGAGGGGTAGATGCTTGACTATAACGTGTGGGTTTGATTTCCACTGGAGGTAGAACTGACAACGCCCATGGAGATAGCACACACATCCTCACAACTGATGCAAGAAATCGCGCATCAGCATTTATTTAATCAATTTTGGTTAACGCTGTTTTTTGTTATACCGATGGTATTGGTGGCGCGGGCGGTGGTGGCGGGCACGCGCTATTCGGCGATTCTGATCATTGTGATATTTGGTTTATTGATGGGCTATTTGCTGGTAGCGACTGGAGTTTCGACGCCTGGGTTGAGCGATTTTCCGATGCTGGGCATGATGGCGCAATCGACGATCATAGCCTTGGCCGCATCCTTTTTTGTGGGAGGCCAGGAGTTGCGTCGAATTCTAGATAAGAGCAAAGTCGGAGCGGATGAGAGCGTGGTCTATTCAACAGAAGAGATCTTTTTCGGAACGGGTCGCACGCAAGTGATCTTTATCGCGCGATCGTTTTTCATGTTATTGGGGATTGAAGCATTGACCAAGACATTGCTTGGCACAGTGCCGGAGACCTCATTGGGGTATTACTATCCATTGATAGCGTACATGGGCCTGATCATTGCCGTGATCCTGATCGACCACAAAGCAGCTATTGCCAACAAAAGACTATACTTGCGCAATGGCTTGGTGGAAATGGCTGCGATTATTGTCGTATTGCTATTGGGGCAGACGATTGCCAATTGGATCCGTCCGACCATTGCGCTGCCGCAAATTTTCTTCGTGATGCTGATAGCAGCAGGATTGGGAGCGGTGTTGTATCGGTGGAAACACGGACCTGCCATTCGTTGCATGCTGTTTGCAGGCATACCAGTAGTTTTGTCTGCCAATTTCGTGATTGGCGGCTCAAGAATTGGTGAGGCATTTGGACTGAGTGGGATGGACGCGGTTCTGGCCTATGGCTTTTTCGGTCAAATCTTCTGGATGTTTGGCGGACTGGCCTGTTGATTTATTTTGGCCAGACGACAGCCACGCGCAATTTGGGTCCTGGTATGGCGGGGTCGCTTTCACACGCTGGTCTAACCGGAGCCTGTACTGCCGGAGATTTTGGCGACATAGCGGCAAAACGCGCCCCGATCATGATCAACATCCCATTTTTCGGCCATGTGTTTGTGTTTTCCATTCTTGCAATCAGCATTGATCGCGGGTCCTTGTGGCTGGCGCCCTCGGTGGCGATAGCGATTGTGGGTTTGGTCCTGACGGTGTACGCCCTGAGACAGCTGAACAAGGCGCATGGAGAAGACCGCAAAGAAG
>JAJOKB010000092.1 GCA_021208135.1 Verrucomicrobiota bacterium
GAGAAACAGCGTGGTCGTCGTCGGTTTCGCTTTGCTGGAGTTTTGAATTACTCGTCGCAGCACTATTTGATGCGGCAGTGGTTGCGCAGTGGCGGAATTGATCCTGACCGGGACGTGGACATGGCAGTGGTACCGCCCCAGCAGGTCAGTGCCTGCATGAAGCATGGGCATTTGGATGGTTTTTGCGTGGCTGAGCCCTGGGGAGCAATAGCGTTGAAGAAGGCTATAGTTGGACGGCTGCATTGACGCGCGATTTAGCGCCGTGGCACCCGGAAAAAGTATTTCTGGTGCGGGAGGAGTTTCACCGGAATCAGGAGGACGAGCATCTTGCTTTAATTGCGGCCTTGATGGTGGCGGCCCGCTTTTGTGATGCGGTTGAAAACAGGTCGCGGGTCGCAGCTATTTTAGCTGATTCCAAATACATTGGGCTGCCGCAGTCGCTGTTGCGCAAGGCTTTGGTTGGTCCCTACCCATTGGGTCACGACCGGGAGGTGGATGCCACTGATTTAATCGCGTACCACCATGATGGCGCCAACTGCCCGACCAGTGTCAAGGCCCGTTGGGTGGTTGATCAAATACTTGGCAATGGATTGTCGCAAGGGATGCCTCGTCCAACTGAGGACGTTTTACGGAATTGGTTCCGTATGGATGTTTTCCAACAGGCTGCGGAAATCATGCAGCAACATTTTCAACTTAACTAAGGAGACAAGCAGAATGACAACACACTTCAGAGATCCAATGAATCCAAACATCGATGTTTGGAGCGAGTGCGGAGAGCGCTCCACGGAAGTTAGCAGTGACGCAAGCTACGCCAATCTTCAGCCGGAGGATGTACAGTTCCTGAAAAAACGGGAAATTTCCGGCAATGATCAGGATGCTGTGGTGGCTCGGGCATTAGAGAGTTCGGTTATGCGCGGAATATTCAAGAATGACTTGAGTAGGCGCAGTTTTCTGCGGCAGGTGGGAGTGGCTGCAACTGCTGGTCTGATCAGTCAGATTTTTCCGTTTAACTCCTTGCACGCGATGGCGGAAGATGCGCGTAAGAAAATTGAAAAAAGGAGTCTCAAAATTGGCTTTGTTCCGATCACTTGTGCCACGCCGATTGTTGCCGGACACGCGCTGGGCTATTACCAGAAATACGGCCTGGATGTTGAAATCATCAAAACCGCGGGCTGGGCTGTTTCCAGGGATAATTGCTTGAACGGTAATTATGATGGCTCGCACTTGTTGTTTCCGATGCCCAAGGCGATGAGTTTGGGGTTGGGATCGACGCGTCAGGCATGGCGTACAGTTTCCAATGTCAATACCAACGGCCAGGCAATTGTGTTGTCGAATCAGCACCGCGACAAGAGGGATCCCAAATTGTGGAAAGGCATGCGGTTCGCCGTGCCCTTCGAGTATTCCATGCACAATTTTCTGTTGCGTACATTAGTTGCTGATGCGGGTCTTGATCCGGATCGTGACATTCAGATACGCGTCATTCCACCGCCTGAATGGTAGCCAATTTGCGTGCCTTGAACGTGGATGGCTATTTAGCCCCCGATCCCTTTTGCCAGCGGGCGGTCTTTGATGGGGTGGGTTTTATCCACAAACTCACCATGGAGCTTTGGGATCAGCATCCCTGCTGTGTGTTCAGTACCAGCGAACGCTTTATTGCGGAGAATCCCAATACCTTTATTGCATTGTCCACTGCAATTCTTGAGGCGACTGCGATGGCTGAATTGCCGGAAAACCGCGCTCATTTCGCGGAGGCTATGGCGCCACGCAATTACTTGAATCAACCGGTTGAGGTGTTGCGTCAAATCCTCACCGGAATATTTCCGGATGGACTGGGCAATATCCGTCGGGTGCCGGATCGCATTTCATTCATGCCGTTCCCCTCACAGTCGATGGGGGTGTGGGTCCTGGCGCAAATGCGTCGTTGGGGTTACATCAACGAAGATATCAATTTTCAATCCATCTCCAGGCAAATTGTTTTGTCTGCCAGAACGGAAGGGTTGATGCGCGATTTACAGGACAAGCGTCCTGAAATCACCTGGCATGATTTGCCCACCGAAGAGCACCCGAAGCTGCAAATCATGGGTCGCACTTTTGATCCTACGGATGTCGAAGGATATTTGGCTGGCGTGGGCCTGCGCCGCTAATTCTGTCCATTCAAGTGCTACCAATGTCGACTACAAGCAAAGGTTATTTAGTGTCCGTGCTGATTTTCGCGATTTTCATCGCGTTCTGGCATGGGGCGACGCACACCCCTGGTCGGGCAGTGACTGGGATCTATTTGCAGCAAAATGAATTGGATCTTTTGCTGGATAAGGGCATGAGCGCGGAGGATATCCGCAGGCTTACCGAGGAGGGTGTACCCCTCGAACACATGATTGCCATCGCCGATCTGGGGTTGACTGTGACTGATTTGGAAATGGCCGGGGGCATCCGCGCTTTTGGTTTCACTACCGGCGTCGGTGGTGCTGCCGAATCAGCGAGTACGGGATTTCCTACGCCTGCTGCCGTCGGTCGGGAAATCCTGCGGCAAATGGCAAATCCCTTCTACGATCGCGGTCCGAATGACAAAGGGATCTTGCTGCAGCTTTGCTATTCGCTTGGACGCGTGGGATTGGGATTTGGGTTAGCGCTTCTAGTGGCATTACCGGTAGGCTTTTTGTTGGGTATGTCCGCGATTTTTCGCGTGGCCTTGTCGCCATATATTCAAATTCTCAAGCCCGTTTCGCCGTTGGCCTGGATGCCCCTGGCGCTATACACCATCAAGGACGCCGAACTGTCGTCGATCTTCGTCATTTTCATCTGCTCAATCTGGCCGATGTTGATCAATACCTCCTTTGGCGTGGCGGGCGTGAAGAGTGACTGGTTGAATATTGGGAGAACCCTGGAATTGAGTCGACTGCGAATGGCGCTGTTTATCATTCTGCCGGCAGCAGCCCCCACCATTTTAACCGGGATGCGCATCTCCATCGGCATTGCCTGGTTGGTGATCGTCGCCGCAGAGATGCTGATCGGCGGCACTGGTATTGGATATTTTGTCTGGAATGAATGGAATGGACTGAATCTCGATTCCATGATCTTCGCGATTCTGGTCATCGGGTTGGTAGGGTTGCTCCTCGATGCTGTTATCGGGGCAGCCATGAAATTTTTAAGCTACAAGGAGTAAGCTCATGAGCAAGTATTACGTTGAGGCGGAAAATCTGTGCCGGAAGTTTCCGGCCCCTGGCAAGGATAGCGCTGAGTTAACCGTGTTTGAAGGCATTAACTTCGGCATTCACGAAGGAGAGTTCGTGTCATGCATCGGTCATTCCGGCTGCGGTAAGTCCACCATTTTAAATATCTTGGCTGGACTGGATAACCCAAGTGAGGGTTATGTTTACTTGCGCGGTAAAGAAATCTCGGGCCAGGTTTGGAAAGGGCGGTGGTATTTCAAAGCCATGGCTTATTGCCTTGGTTGACCGCACTGCAAAATGTCGCGTTTGCAGTCCAGGCCCGCTGGCCAGAGTGGTCTCGCGCCGAGGTTCGCACTCACAGTATCCGGTATCTGGAAATGGTGGGTTTGGGGTCGGCCTATGATCGCAAACCACATCAATTGTCGGGCGGCATGAAGCAGCGGGTCGGTATTGCGCGTGCGTTTGCGCTGCAAAGCAAGTTGCTGCTTATGGATGAACCCTTTGGCGCACTCGACGCCCTCACGCGGGTTCCATTCAGGATGAGCTGGTCCGTATTTGCGCTGAAACCGGTCAAACCATCTTTATGATCACCCATGATGTCGATGAGGCAATTGTGTTGTCCGATCGGATCTTTTTAATGACCAACGGTCCGCATGCCTGCGTCGCCGAGGCCTTGTCCGTGGACCTACCCAGACCAAGAGATCGCAGGCAGATTATTCACCACCCGCGCTACTATAAAATTCGCAATCATTTGGTGGATTTTCTGGTCGCGCGATCCAAGGAACTGGCAGGCAAGGGGGCCGAATTGGCTAGAATTGCCCAGGCAGAAGGCTCCGCCCGCTGGTTTCCACCCGATGTGAAAGCGTCCTAGTCAATCCTTTTCATCCTTTAGGCAGACTGAACACAATTTGCTCAGGCCCATGACTCCCACCGCGATTTCATTCCGGCAGCGAGGCCGTGCCCTGTGCCTTCAATACTCAAAACACCAAACGAATAAATACCATGAATAAGATAACAATGACTGAAGTAATTCTCGCCGCCAAAAGTGCCCGCAAAGCCAGTTGGCAACAACTGGCGGCAACCACCGGTTTGACGGATGTGTACTTGATTTCCGCCTGTCTCGGACAAAACAGTCTCGATGCCGACGAGGCGGATAAATTATGCGCAGCCCTGGGGTTGGATCCTGAGGTATCCAGCGCATTGCAGGCGTTTCCCACCAAGGGTATGGACCCACATCTGCTACAGGATCCCGTCATCTACAGATTTCAGGAAATTATTTATGTGTACGGACCGACGCTCAAGGAAATCATCCATGAAAAACTTGGCAATGGTATCATGAGTGCCATCGACTTCACCATGCAAGTGGACAAAGTGGAGGATCCTAAAGGCGACCGGGTCAAGGTCACCATGTGTGGCAAGTTCCTGCCCTACAAAAAGTGGTAATGCGGAACCTTCCTCAGCAGCACAGAATTATGCACAAACCATTCACCAGTTTTCTAATCGTTGTAGCGACCTTGTGTCTCGTCAGTGGCGCGCATGCCAGCGATTCAATCGAGGGTCAGCTAGACCGATTCAAAAGCTCTGTGGAAGCACAGATTCCAGGCAAAATCAGCCTCAATTTACGGGTTCGCTATGAAGAATTTCAAACCCCAACCGTGGATCGCAATGGTGTCAGTGCTCGTTTGCGCTACGGATACACTACACCTGAAGCTTCGGGATTGTCTGCTATGATCGAAGGCGAAACGCTTTGGGCCCTATCCAGCGCTCATCGCATTCATCCTCTCGATGAGCAGGGCAGGGGAACGGAACTCAACCAGCTTTTGGTGCGTTGGCGCGACCCCGCCCACGGCTCCGTCACTTTGGGGCGCCAAATCTATGTGCTCGATAATCAGCGATTTATTGGCCACGTGGGTTGGCGGCAGAACATCCAGACTTTCGACGCTCTCGCCACTTCATTTACCGGCTGGTCGGACCTTGCACTAAATGCTTTCTACATAGGTAAGGTGCATCGGGTCAATGGCACCAGCGAATCCCTCGACGGTTATGGCCTCAATCTCCGCTATCAGCCGCGCCCGGAAATCTCACTGACAGGCTTTGCCTACTTGCTGGATTTTGAGCGCCAGACTGCCTGGTCTGCCAATACCTTTCGGGGTTCGCGTGAATGGGAGCATTGCCCAGAATAGCAAAATTGAGCTACGATGTTTCCGTCGCCTATCAAGCCGATAACTCAGGTAGTGGCAACCGCGACTTTAGTCTCTGGTACTACGCCGCCACACTCTCTCTGCCTGTAAATAAACTGACCCTGGGCGCTGGTTTTGAGATTTTGGAAGGCGATGGCAGCAACGGATTCAAAACTCCGTTGGCTACCGTTCACGCCTTCAACGGGTTTTCCGACACGTTCCTCCCAGTAGCCGGCTTTGCTCAAGGTTTGGAAGACTTCTTTGTGTTTGCCAGTTACGCTTTACCCATCGGCAATGGACTCGCAACCCGTCTTTCCCATCACTGGTTCAGTCCTCAGTCAGGCCCGGGCAACTATGGCAATGAATGGAATTTCACTGCCTCCTACAAACTCAACAAATATTTTGATCTGGTCGCCAAGTACGGACGGTATCGACCCGCAGCCAATCCTGTGGCTCCTGGCGCTGCCGCCAAGGATATGCTGACTTTCGAACTGAATTTTGTTTTCTGACCCCAATACAACTATCCTTGTCAGGCCAACAAGGTATATCTACATAAGCGCCAAATTGACTCAGTGTTTTTTCAGGCTTGAACACCTAGGGTCAATTTGCGCTTTTATATGGGTTCAATCCATGGCCTTTTGGCGTGAATCCGCACAGGGTTCCCCAGGCAAAGGTTGAAAGGTCAGAGCGGTGCTGATGGTGCCCTAGCCTTATCGGAAGGAGGGTTTGCTGGCATTGTTGGCAAGGTTTGGTTGGGATTTAGAAGGTGTGCAGCACTGGGAGAGAGCTTGCCCTGGGGTGGGGTGGAACAGGAAATGCAGGGCAAGGTTAACTATGAACATGCAAAAATTTACCGAGAAGGCCCGTGAAGCCATCATGAGTGCGCAGAGTGAAGCGCGCCGGCGCAGTCACCAGCAAGTGGATGTTTGGCATCTGCTTGCGGCCCTGTTATCTCAGCAAGGTGGTATCGTTCCGGCAATTTTGCGCAAACTGGAGATTCCGGTGGAAGCGGTGCGCTTGTCCTTGAACCGTGAGCTGGACCGATTGCCTGCGGTGAGTGGGGATACGGAAAGTGGCAAGGTATTCGTGACTGAGGCTTTAAATGAAGCGCTCACAAAGGCGGAGGATCATGCTCGGCAACTGCAGGATGAATTTTTATCGGTGGAGCACCTGTTTCTGGGTATGCTGGCGGTGAAAAAGCATGTGGCTTTGCATAAATTCCTTACCTCTTTCGAGTTGAGTGCGGAACGCGTGTTGGAGGCCTTGCGCAAAGTGCGCGGTAGTCAGCGCGTGACCAGTGAAAATCCTGAAGCCACTTATCAGGCGCTGGAGAAATATGGTATTGATTTGGTGGAGGCTGCACGGAAAGGCAAATTGGATCCCGTTATCGGCAGAGATGCTGAGATTCGTCGGGTGATCCGCATTTTGTCGCGCAAAACCAAAAACAATCCAGTGTTAATCGGCGAGCCCGGTGTGGGTAAAACAGCCATTGTGGAGGGCTTGGCTCAGCGCATTCTGCGCGGCGACGTGCCTGAAGGCTTGCGCGATAAATCCGTTTTTGCGCTCGATATGGGATCCTTGATTGCCGGGGCAAAATACCGGGGAGAGTTTGAAGAGCGCTTAAAGGCGGTTTTGCAGGAAATAAAGCAAGCGGAGGGCCGCATATTGTTATTCATTGACGAGCTGCACACCATTGTAGGTGCTGGAAAGGCTGAAGGCGCAATGGATGCCGGCAATTTGCTCAAACCCATGTTGGCGCGTGGTGAACTGCACTGTATTGGCGCTACTACCCTGGATGAATACCGCAAGTATATCGAAAAAGATGCCGCACTTGAGCGAAGATTTCAGCCTGTCCAGGTGGATCAACCGACTGTGGAGGACACCATTTCCATTCTGCGCGGATTGCGCGAGCGGTTCGAATTACACCATGGCGTAAAGATTACTGATAACGCTCTGGTGAATGCTGCCACCTTGTCTCATCGCTATATTTCCGACCGCTTCTTGCCGGATAAGGCGATTGATTTAGTGGACGAGGCAGCGGCCATGATCAGGACCGAGATGGACTCCATGCCTCAGGAAGTGGATGAGTTGAGCCGCAGGGTCTTGCAGCTTGAGATTGAAGAGGCAGCCTTGGGCAAAGAAAAAGACGATGCTTCGCGAGAACGCCTGGCTGAGCTTCGCAAAGAGCTGGCTGAAGCGCGGGAACGGCTCACGGTGCTAAAAACCCAGTGGGAACACGAAAAACAAAGTGTCACCCAGGCCCAGCAGTTGCGCGAGCAAATCGAGCAGCTGCGCCGGGAAATGGAACAGGCTGAACGCGCCTACGATTTGAACAAAGTCGCCGAAATCAAACACGGCACACTGCCACAATTGGAGCGCGAATTGCGCGATGCGGAAAATAAAAACCGTGCCTCTGCTCAAGCCACCTTGTTCCGTGAGGAAGTCACTGCTGAGGAAGTAGCCGAAATAATCGCTCGCTGGACTGGTATTCCGGTGACGCGTCTGCTGGAAGGGGAGAAGGAAAAACTGCTCCATCTTGAGGATGTTCTGCATCAGCGTGTGGTTGGGCAGGATGAAGCCGTTACCGTTATCAGTGATGCGATTTTGCGCGCCAGGGCTGGTATTAAGGATCCCCGGCGTCCCATTGGATCCTTCCTGTTCCTGGGGCCAACTGGCGTTGGTAAAACTGAATTGGCCAAAACCCTGGCTGCCACCCTGTTTGATTCGGAGCAAAACATGGTGCGCCTGGATATGTCTGAGTACATGGAAAAACACACGGTTGCCCGCTTGATTGGAGCGCCTCCGGGCTACATCGGCTACGATGAAGGTGGGCAACTGACTGAGGCCGTGCGCAGAAAACCATACAGCGTGGTCTTGTTTGATGAAATTGAGAAAGCTCATCCCGATGTTTTCAATGTGTTGCTGCAGATCATGGATGATGGCAGAATTACCGATTCCCATGGACGAACGGTCGATTTCAAGAATACCGTCATCATATTAACCTCAAATATTGGTAGTAGATTCCTGTTGGACGGGGTTTTGGGTGATACCATTCCTGAAAGTGTGCGTAACTCTGTTTTCACAGAACTGCGTGCCGCATTTCGCCCGGAATTCTTGAATCGTCTGGATGACATGCTGCTGTTCAAGCCGCTCAGCCTCGAGCACATCGAACGCATTGTCAGTTTGTTGCTCGAATCCTTGCGCGAACGGTTGTCCGATAGGCATATTACTCTCGAAATGACGCCAACGGCCACCGCCTGGGTCGCTGAAAAAGGCTATGATCCGGTCTACGGTGCTCGTCCACTCAAGCGGTTTTTGCAAAAGCACATCGAGAATCCATTGGCCAGAATGCTCATCAGTGGCAATCTGCGCGAAGGTCAGCACCTGCAAGTGGACTTAATCGAGGATGCGTTGCAGTTGATCGCGGTAGATTAATTCCAACTGGCGGCATGATTCGCAGTCATGTTTTTTTTGAATTATTCTAATTCTTGCCCTTGTAATTGGAATGATTCCAAGTATTGTTATTGCCTCATCGAAAAAAATCCATGGAACTGGAAGCAACAACAAAAGCCCGATTGGACGAGGCCCTGGCGCGTGCTGGGCAGCGTAGTACGCGTCAGCGTGAGTTGGTTTTTGCGACCTTGTTGCGCTGGATGGATCATCCGACAGCGGATGAGGTATTCAGTCGTGCGCGTGAACAAACGCCGACCATTTCTTTGGCGACGGTTTACAACTGTCTGGAGACCTTGGTTGGCTGTGGGCTGGTGCGAGCGGTGAATTACGAGCGTGAGCCGACGCGCTACTGTCCGAATTTGAATGAGCACGCGCATTTTCAGGATCGGGTGACTGGGCGGATTAGTGACATACCGTTGAGCGAGAGCATAATGGCAACATTGCGCACGCTGTTACCGCCTGGATACGAAGCGGATAGCCTGGATTTATATTTTCACGGAACAATTAGAAAACAACCTAGCAAAAGCACATCGAAGTCATGAGTGAACTTGTAATCAAGAACTTGAATGTAAGCATAGGAGATCGTCCGATTTTGAAGGACTTCTCTCTCACAATACCCAAAGGTGAGGTTCATGCCCTGATGGGGCCGAATGGCACCGGAAAATCAACTTTGGCCAAGGCGTTGTCGGGTCATGAAGATTATGAGATCACCAGTGGTGAAGTGCTGTTGGACGGCGAAAACATTGTCGGCATGGAGGCAGACGGGATATCCCGCAGTGGCCTGTTTATGGCCTTTCAATATCCATCGGAGATTCCAGGCGTGACCATAGCAAACTTTATCCGTGCGGCGTTGACTGCGCGATTGGAGGAGGGGCAGAATTTCAGCGCTCCGGCCTACTATAAAGAGTTGTATCAACACATGGATGAGCTGAAAATCGACCGCAGTTTTACCAGTCGTGCGGTGAATGAAGGTTTTTCCGGCGGAGAGAAGAAGCGTTGTGAAATTCTGCAAATGGCGATGTTGAAGCCAAAGTACGCGGTAATGGATGAGACCGATTCCGGACTGGACATTGATGCGCTCAGGATTGTGGCCGAGGGTGTCAACCGTATGCGTGGGCCTGACTTGGGCGTGCTGGTTATCACTCACTATCAGCGTTTGCTGGATTATATCGTACCAGATAAGGTACACGTCATGTGGGACGGACGGATCGTCAAGACCGGAGGACCGGAACTGGCACGTGAATTGGAATCGCGTGGCTATGATTGGGTAAAGGAAGAGTTGGCCGAACCGGTGGCCTGAAGGCAACAACTGTCAACCAGAGAGGATTACAGCCATGAGTAAAACAGAAACGCCGGATCTCAATATTGAGAGAGACGTCGGCAATTTTCATTACGACACCACATATGAGTTTGATGCCGGAGTGGGTTTGAGCGAAGCCACCATTGACTATATAGCCGACGTCAAAGGCGAAGATGAGTGGGTGCGCGAGTTTCGGAAAAAGGCCTTAAAAGTCTTTAATGACAAACCCTTGCCCACACACTGGGCCTCCAGGGATTTGGAAAATATCGACTACACCAAGATTCGTTACTACCTGTCGAAGGGGCAACGCCCCAGTCGTTCCTGGGACGAAGTTCCTGACGAAATCAAAGAAACCTTTGAGCGGTTGGGAATTCCGGAAAAAGAGCGTGCCTATTTGGCGGGTGTTGAAGCGCAGTTTGATTCGGAGGCTTCTTATTCCAACATGAAGGAAGAGTTGTCGAAGCAAGGGGTCATTTTTGTTGGATCCACCGAGGGATTGAAGGAGCACCCGGAGATTTTCCGCAAATGGTTTGGCAAGGTCATTCCGATCGGTGACAACAAGTTTTCAGCACTCAATAGTGCGGTGTTTTCCGGTGGTTCGTTTATTTATGTGCCACCCGGCGTCAAAGTGAAACAACCCCTGCAAGCCTATTTTCGCATCAACGCCGAAAATTTTGGTCAGTTTGAGCGCACTTTAATCATTGCTGACGAGGGAGCGGAAATAACTTACATGGAAGGTTGTACTGCACCGAAGTTTGAAACATCCACCTTGCATTCCGCAGTGGTTGAGTTGGTTGCCTTGAAAGGGGCCAAGATACAGTATATTACGGTCCAGAATTGGTCGGAGAATGTATTTAATCTGGTGACCAAGCGTGGTCTGGCGATGGAAGGTGCGGAAGTGAAGTGGATTGATTGCAATATTGGCAGTCGACTCACCATGAAGTATCCAGGTGTCATCATGCGCGGTGAGGGTGCGCGGGGCGAGGTGTTGTCGATTGCATTGGCCCACGACAATCAGCACCAGGATACTGGTGCCAAGATGATTCATGCTGCCAGCAACACCACTTCAAATATTATCTCGAAATCCATTTCGATTGGGCAGGGCAGGGCGACTTACCGCGGAGTGGTGGCTATGCCCAAGCATCTCAAGAATTGTAAGAATAATACGGAGTGTGATGCTTTGCTGATCAATACCAATAGCCGAACGGATACCTATCCGGCTATAACGGTTCGTGGTAATCGCAACACCGTGCAGCACGAGGCCAGTGTCTCCAAGGTGAGTGCCGAACAAATATTTTATATGATGCAGCGCGGTTTGAGTGAAGGTGAGGCGATGAGCTTAAGTGTGAATGGCTTCGTCAATGATTTGATCCGCGAATTTCCTATGGAATATTCGGTGGAACTCAAGCGTCTGATCGATCTGGAAATGGAAGGTTCAGTAGGTTGAGAACCCAACTGTGTAAGACTATGACAACTACTATTGAAAGCACTGAATCCGAAACCCTGCGCATTGGGGACGCTGCGGTATTCGAGCAACGTCAACAACAGTTCGGTATGGCCGGAGATTGGTTTGCTGCCCTGCAGATTGAAAATTGGAAACGTTACTTAGAGTTGCCACGGCCAACCAGAGTCAGCGAAAAATGGCGTTTTGCCAACATTCGCTTTCTGGATGAACTGGAAAACTTTTGTGTGGCACCTCTGCGGGCAGTGGACGAGCCCAGTCTTCTGGAACGTTCCGAGCGGTTGAGCAAAGTTTCGGGTCGTCTGACCTTTGTCGATGACAATTTGGCTGCCCCGCGCACCATGTCTCCTGAGTTGGAGTCCAAAGGTGTCATTTTTGCCACTTTGGTAGATGCGTTGGCTCGCTATCCCGATTTGGTGAAAAAGCATTTTATGAAGCACTCGCCCGATTTGGGTTCGGACAAATACGAAGCGTTGCACGTGGCTCTGTTGCGCAATGGCGTCTTTGTTTATGTGCCCAAAGGTGTCGTGGTGGAGGATCCATTCATTGTCAATTACTGGAATCAAGCAGATGATGTGGCCATATTTCCCCATACTACGGTGGTGTGCGAAGATGATGCCAAAGTAACAGTGCTGGAGTTTCAGGAATCCTTGAATCCGGATGCAGCAGGATTGGTCATCGCCAATGCTCACATGATTGCTGGCGATCGCGCTCAGCCCACGCATGATATTGTACAAAACTGGAATCGCAAGACCCTCAGTTTTCAACTCAATACCAATACGGTAGGCGCAGAAACCAATGCCCGTGGTCTCATTATCAATCTTGGGTCGCGTCAGGCACGACAGGAAGTGCATGGCCGTATTTTAGGGTCCAACAGCAATGTCGAAATGTACTCTCTCAATGTGCCTCGCGGGGAACAGGAGTTTGACCAGCGCACCTTGCAGACACATGTGGCTCCGAAAAGCCGCAGTGATTTGTTATACAAAAATGCACTTTCTGACGACACACGCACGATTTTCAGCGGATTGATCATCGTCGAACCGGATGCCCAGCAGACAGACGCTTACCAGAAAAATAATAACCTCATGCTGAGTGAATCAGCGGAAGCTAATTCTTTGCCCGGACTTGAGATCGGTGCCAATGATGTCAAGTGTTCCCACGGCGCTACTTCAGGTCGCATTGATGAGTCTGAATTATTTTATTTTCTGGCGCGTGGTATTCCAAAGCATAAAGCTCAGGAACTGATGGTTTTCGGCTTTTTTTGAAGAAATCATCAGCAAGATCGAAATCCAGGAGATGGCTGATCTGGTCCGAGCCTACGTACAACAGCAATTCCTTGCATAAGCCTGGCAATACCGGTAACCCTATTTTCTTGTCATGATTGAGGAACCAAGAACCATTCAACGCGATGTCGAAGCCACAATCGTGCCCTATGGAGATAAGATAATTATCCCCGAGGGTACTGAAGTGTTCATTACCCACAAACTGGGTGGTAACTTCACCGTGCGTTGGACCAGTGGTATGGCACAGATCATGGGCAAGGATGCCGATGCTCTGGGCGAGGAGGTGGTTGTTCCGACTGCAACCACTGAGGCGTCCGATAATCATGAGGGACCTCCAGATAAAGATGCCATTTGGGCAGCACTCAAAAAGGTGTATGACCCCGAGATCCCGGTAAATATTGTGGATCTCGGGTTAGTGTACACCATGGAGGTTGAGCCCCCGGACGATGAGGGCAATTATCACGTGCGTGTGGATATGACACTGACTGCACCTGGTTGTGGTATGGGGCCGACTATCGCGCAGGATGCCAAGTATAAGGTGGAGCAAGTACCCGGAGTGCACAACGCTGAGGTCAACATTGTTTGGGATCCGGTTTGGCATCAGGACATGATTACCGAAGAAGGCAAAATGGAATTGGGCTTGATTTGATGCGCGAACAAATCGTCCCATGACTTCGCGCGAACGATTTCTTAAAACGCTCTCCTGCCGGACGGTGGATCGTCCTCCCATTTGGGTGATGCGGCAGGCAGGTAGATATCTGCCCGAATACCGCGCACTGAAGGAACGCTACTCATTTCTGGATATGGTGCGCTCCCCCGAGTTGGTAAGGGAGGTTACCCTGCAACCGTTGCACCGGTTTCCGTTGGATGCCGCCATTGTTTTTAGCGACATTTTAATTGTTCCGGAGGCGATGGGGCAGCCATATTTTTTTTCGCGATCAGGGCGGTATAGGCATGGAGTTTGCAATCCGCTCGCGGCAGGAGATTGCTGCGCTGAACACCGAAGATATAGCGGGGAAACTTTCTTACCTGGGTGCGGGTTTGCGGATCTTGCGCCAGGATTTGCCTGATCATGCTTTGCTGGGTTTCGCTGGTTCTCCCTGGACTTTGGCTACATACATGGTACAAGGAGGGTCTGCCCGCGAATTCACTGCCTTGAAACATCTGTATTTCGGTCAACCTGAGTGTTTTGATCTGCTCATGACCAAGGTTACCGACGCAGTCATTCAGCTTCTGCGTATGCAAATCGAAGCGGGTGTGGATGCCGTGCAAATTTTCGATTCCTGGGGAGCCAACTGTCCTGCTCATGCGTATGAGAGTATGTCTCTTCAGTGGATACGAAAGATTGTGTCCTCTTTGCCGCAAGGATTCCCCATTATCTTGTACGCCAAGGGTATGGCCCATCATGCACGGCAAATGTTGTCCACTGGATGCTGCGGACTCAGCGTCGATTGGACCGTTCACCTTGCCGATTTGCGCAGGCAACTGGGTGACAAGATTGTGCTGCAGGGTAATCTGGATCCTGCTGTTCTAGACTTGGAACCTGGCATCGTGCGCGCTCAGGCAAGAGCCTTACTCGATTCCTGGGAACACAAGCCTGGGCATATCTTTAACCTCGGTCATGGCATCATGCCCACAGCGAAAGTTGAGTGCATGGCAGCACTGGTGGACACTGTTGTTCAGTATGGTGGGCCTTCCCGGATTTGAACCGGGGACCAAGGGATTATGAGTCCCCTGCTCTAACCGCTGAGCTAAAGGCCCGCTTGAAAAAAGGACCACATTACCGGGCTGTGTTGGCTGCGCAAGGCCAAATTTTTAATGGGTGAAACCCCAATGCAGTCCAGGTTCTTCAGTGTTGGGTGATTCATGGGAGTTGCTGTTGAAATTAACCCAGAATGGGGCAGCGATGAAATTGCTCATCTGAAAGGTTGACAGATCAGAAGTGCTATACTTTTTTGGTTGTTTGTTTTGAGCCAGGGTAGCTCAGTTGGTTAGAGCGTGGGACTCATAAGCCCAAGGTCGCCGGTTCAATCCCGGCCCCTGGTACCATCTCCCGGATGCGGTCGATGATTTGTCTTGGTAGCATTCCTTGTGTGCGCATCGTTTGCAGTGACAAGGCATGATTGCGCTTTGCCAATCGTTGGCCGTTTGCGTCACAAAGCAGTGGGCAGTGAAACCAGGCCGGAGCAGGTGCCCTGAGTGCCTCGTATAAAAGGATCTGTCGCGCAGTGGATAACAGCAAATCCTCGCCGCGCACCACTTCGGTGATTCCCATCAAGTAGTCATCGACCACTACCGCCAATTCATAGGCCGGAAAGCCATCCTTGCGCCAAACCAAAAAGTCGCCGAAATCGATGCCCGCGGTAAATGTACATGAACCGCACCGGCCATCGCTAAATGTAACCTTGCGATGATCCGGAACTCGAAACCGCCAGTTCACTCCATCCGGTTGTCTGGGGAATGAATCGCAGTTCATCGTCGGTCGCAAAGCGATTGGAAAGATGGCCTCACTCTCGCCGGGATGGGGTGCGCTCAAGGCTCTTGCCACGTCTGATCTCGAGTGTGGCGATGGATAGATAAAGCCGCCAGCTCTTAAGGTATGCCACGCCGACACATAATGATGCATGCGTTCGCTTTGAATATAACTGTCAGCCGGACCACCCACATCCGGCCCCTGCTGCCAGTGAATCCCCAGCCAATGTAAGTCTGCAATGGCTGACGAACTGAATTCCGGTTTACAGCGTTGCCTGTCAAGATCTTCAATGCGCAGAATCAGTGTACCTGATTGCGCCCGTTGCCAGGCGCGTAAAAAAGTACTGGCGTGCCCCAAATGAAGCAAGCCAGTAGGAGTGGGGGCAATACGCCCCCGGTAATTGGAAGAATGGTTATTCTTATTCAAAGTCGTGCGGTGGCAGTAGCCGCTCGACCTGGATTTTGCTGAGTTCGGCAAAAGCAGGCAATCCCTGTTCGCGGGTCACAGCGACTTCGCCTTGGATCAGAGGCAAGGCGTATTTGGCAAACTGGTAATTCAAACTGACGCCGTCTTCATTGATCCAGTTAGCTGGAATGCGTTTTACTCCGTTGGCTACTTCAGAAAGGTCTGCCAAGCCGGTTTCGCAGGTGTATTGATCTGTTTCGCCACGAACCAAGGTAATCATTTTGTCGGTGATACCATTGATGGCTGCCTCAACAGCTGCTTCGCCAGCCATGAAGGCTTCGTCGTTGTCGGCTTTCGAAGAACCCGTTGCCGCAGCGCGCTGGGTGTGTCCTGGACGTGCACTGCGTACTTTGACACCGCCAATGTGTTGTTCAATCAGGCTCTTCAGGTAATCGCCGGCTCCACCCAATTGGGAATGTCCAAAGCTGTCGGTGGCAGCGGACGATGTAGCGATATAATTGCCGTCCTTATCCACCAGTCCCTCGCCAACGACGATGAAGCAATATTTGTTTTGCTTTAGCACGCGTGCCACGTCGTCAAGGAATTTGTTGGCTTCAAAAGCAACCTCAGGCAGGTAGATCAGATGTGGAGCATCGGAGGGATGATCGCGTCTCTTGGCCAGCGAAGCGCCAGCGGCAATCCAGCCGGCATTGCGGCCCATGACCTCAAGAATGGTTACCAGATCATGCTGACCCATTGCCGCAGCATCGCAGGCCAGCTCACGCACTGTAGTGGCAACGTGTTTAATGACCGAACCGTAGCCAGGAGTGTGGTCGGTAATGACCAAATCGTTATCTACGGTTTTGGGAATGCCGATGACCCGCATTTGCCAGTTGGCTGCCACGGCATGCTTGGAAATTTTGTCGGCAGTGTCCTGAGAGTCATTACCGCCAATATAGAAAAAGTAGCGAATATTGTGGGCTTTGAAAACTTCGATCAAACGCTGAAAATCCACCTCGCGACGAAGCTTGAAGCGGCATGAACCAAGCGCAGCTGACGGAGTGTAGCGCAGTGCGCGCACGGTTTGCTGGGATTCAGCCGCAAGATCGATTAATTGTTCCTGAAGGATACCTTGGATGCCGTTCAGGCCACCGTAGATTTCCTCAATTTCATCGGGGTAGTTCAGAGCGGCGTTGATAACTCCGGCCAAACTGGCGTTGATGACTGCTGTGGGTCCCCCGCTTTGGGCGACCAGTGCATTTCCTACTAGTGTTGCTGACATGGATTTCAAAGATGGTGAAAAAGGTTTAAGCTGGGTTTCTCCATAAGGATTGGCAACGAAAAACAAAGATTCCCGCAACACTAACCGCTGCATTGCGGTCGCGGACTGCCAATTTGTCGCCGGAAATAAACGTCAGGCGGGGTCGCGGGGAGGTAACACGAAGTTGTCGTTCGTTTTCAGAATCCACCGCTGCAAAGCATCCCAGCAGCGTTGCCGTTGCCGTGCAAATTTGGCGTTATGGACAAAATTGGCGAGTTCATAAGGGTCTTCCCGGGTGTTAAATAAAAGCCAATCCTGGCCGGGCGTGCACACATATTTCCAGCCGTCTCTCATCGCGACGCCACGCCAGGATACGTTGGGGCACAGGGGATGAAATTTGCGTGGGATCTGCTGCAGGTATGCGCTGTCTGGTTCAGAGTCACTCAAATCCGGTGCTGACCACCCGTCCTCGGCGAAGCGAAGATTGCCCGAATAGTCGTGCCCTTGCATCCAGCTAGGCACATCAATGCCACACAGGCCTAGCGTCGTCGGCGCAATATCCACGTGATTAATGGGCGCATCGCAGGAGCCGATCGGTAATGCGGCACTGCCGGCCGCATGCGATACGATGAATGGAATGCGAATGGATTCTTCCCATGGTGCTGATTTTTCCCATTGGGCATGGCTCCCTAGCATGTCGCCATGGTCCGAGAAAAAGAACAGGTATGTGTTATCATCAATTCCCAGTTCGCGCAACCGGGTTTGAATCCGTCCAATATTCCAGTCCAGGTTTTCTATCATGCCGTAGTAGCCAGCGGCATCTTGTCGCGCCCTTTCCTCCACCCAGGCAACAGGGGGTACGTTGCGTCGCAGCTGTATGTCTGCTGCCCGTTTCGGCGGGCCGTAGGGGGAGCTGCGGGGCGGACAATACGGATTGTGGGGTGGTTGCACCGAAAGGACTGCGAAGAAGGGTTTATGGCAGTGGTTCGAAATGTGGCTCATGAACAGGTCGGTGAGCGCATCGGTTTCGTAGCCTTGCAAGCGCTGCGGTGTGTCTCCGTCAGAGCCGTGAATGCTGCAGAATTCCTGATTATTGTTGTTTTCGTAACCTTGCCAGTAATCGAAGCCACCGCGGTGGGTTGGCGGCACGAAAACGTTGTCATTGCTGCCGCTTAAGTGCCATTTGCCGATATAGGCTGTGTGGTACCCTGCTTCTTTGAAGGGTTTTGCCACCGTCGGCAATGCGGGGTCCAATGGGCTTGGCGTCTTGACGACTCCACTTTGATGTGGATAGAGACCGCTCAACAGCGCGCCACGGAACGGCGCACACCAAGGCGCACCCGCAACAGCGCAGTCAAATGAGCGCCCGTGGCGTGTCAGATTATCTATGACTGGTGTGCTGACGTTTGGATCTCCCCGGTATCCCAGCGCCTGGGCCCGATGCTGATCACCAAAAATCCATATAATGTTGGGGGAGCTTCTATTTGGCATGAGTGCTTGTGTTACGGGGAGGCAAAACAAATGTCAAAACATAGTAGCGGCAGTTGCCTTTCAGCACCACTTGTATACATCCACGAGTCATGAATTCGATGCCGCAAAATCCTGTAAGCCGTCGCGAGTTTTTAGCACGCGGTGGCAAAATTTCATTGGCTGCTCTTGGCGGTTTGTCTGCCTTGCAATCAGCATCCGGGGTTGCTCCCAGCACCAAAATACATCCAGCTCAGCCGCCGGAGCGGGAGGTCCATTGGCAGGCACGCGGCAGGGTTTTTTGGGGATCGCAATGGCAGCCGGGCGCGCCATCGGCCAACCCGGGGTTGGCAGGTGTTCTTGTTTCCAACGGGGTCGATGTTGTGGCCACAGATCACGAGGGTCGCTACTCCTTGCCTATCGAACAGGAAGGCATCATCCATGTCATAAAACCCAGGGGCTTTCGCGTTGCCCACAATGAGGTTTTTCTGCCGCAATTTTTTTTACCTACATCGCCCCAAGGGCAGTCCGGATGATAACTTTATCTTCAAGGGAATTCCCCCCACTGGTCCGTTGCCTGGGAGTATCGATTTTGCACTTTATCCACAGACTGAGTCAGACGATTTCAGTATCATTGTCACCAGCGATCCACAACCCTACGAACTGCAACATCTGGAGTGGTATGCGCAAACGGCATTACCCGAATTCAGAAAGCACAAGTCCGCTGTTTTCGGTATTGCTTGTGGCGATATTGTGGGTGATTTGCTCGATTTGTACACGCCCTATAACAAAATCAACGCGCTGTGCGGCTTTCCCTGGTACAATGTCGTAGGTAATCACGACCTGAACTTTATGGCTCCGGACGATACGCACGCTGCGGAAACCTTTCGCCGGGTATTCGGACCCACCACCTACGTGTTCCAGTACGCGCGCGTTCACTTTATCATTTTGGACAATGTGTATTGGGAGGGTTTTAATGGATTTAGGGATGATGGTTGGCCCAATCGTAATCAGTACCATGGCAAAATTCGCCAACGGGACTTTGATTATATTCGCAACTACTTGCAGCATGTGGACAAGGGCGACCGCATTGTTATTTGCTCACACATTCCACTCTACAATCGAGCGGATGAACATCCCCGTCACGGGACGCCTGAATTGACTGATTTGATGCAGTTATTGTCGCCATTTCGCTACACTTTATCCTTCTCCGGTCACACCCATATAAACCACAATCACTATCTCGATGCCGGACAAGGATACCAGGCTCCTGACGGCGCAACCCACCACCATTGCAACCTGACGTCCACATGTGGTAGTTGGTATCGCGGTCCTGTAAGCGATTCCGGAGTCCCTTTTTCTCCTGGTAGAGATGGCTCACCCAAAGGGTATGCACTGGTTCATTTTTCGGGTGCCAGTGACTACAAAATCGAAGTACTTCCGCTGGATTTTGGCGGCGAATGTCATTACGGAATCGACCTGCCACAGGTTTTGGCAACGGACGAGCTACCATCGACTTCAGCTCAAATCAACGTTTTTTGCCGGATCCGCAAACCCGGGTTCAAGTGCGTGTTGACGACAGAAGTTGGACCGATTGTCCGCAGATACATGGACGCGACCGGCGTTTCATCAAACTGCGTCAGCGCAGTCTGGCTCATCCCGATGCTGGATTCGGTGTCCTCTCCCATCCTCTGGCTATGGATCATTTATGGGAATTCAATTTGCCAACCGACTTGCCAATTGGGTGGCACGAACTGCATGTGTGCATTGTGGGCGACTTCGGCGATGTCATTGAGGGTAAACACAATTTTTGGGTTGTCGCCGACCGTGCCGAGCTGCCACCACTCAGCCAGGGCACCCGCACCACGCGCACTATTTGAGCGCTCCGAAAGTCAACATATTGATAACCGCTGGTCCATATAGAGCGTGGATTTCAATACACGAACGGGGTTGGCTGCTGACTCAAATCGCGGGCTGAAACCCGCGCTCCTGGGAGGTGGACTTCAGTCCACCGTAGTGCGCAACTGTCCTAAAACCTCGTCAACTGCTGCTGCGTCGAGGGCACTCTCTATGGCTGATGTGAGTTGTTCAGCCGTGGCCTGCTCAATAGTTTGTATTTGCT
>JAJOKB010000108.1 GCA_021208135.1 Verrucomicrobiota bacterium
AGCCCAGTGTTGTTTTTCGGTATGTGAAGGATCAGCCGCCCACGTTTGAGCAACTCAATCTCGACGCCAAAGTTTTTTTCCAAACTGTGTGCTCACAATGACGGAATCATGTTGGTTTGCGGTGCCACGGGAGCTGGTAAAACATCGACTCTCGCGGCTATGCTCAACCACATCAATTACACCCAGGATTGTCATGTGGTGACGCTGGAAGATCCGATTGAGTACAATTTTGCCGACATAAAGTCAGTTCTTTAATCAGCGCGAAATAGGTATTGATACTCCGAGCTTTGCGACCGGGCTTCGGGCGGTTTTGCGCCAGGATCCCGATGTAATCCTGATTGGTGAAATGCGCGACGCCGAGACTTTCAATACAGCGCTGGCCGCTGCTGAGACTGGCCACTATGTTTTCAGTACCTTGCACGCCTCCAGTGCCCAGCAAGCGATTCAGCGACTGTTTGAATTCTACCCGCCTGATGAGCATGTGGGATTGCGCAGGCAAATTGCTGCTTCATTGCGCGGCACAGTGACCCAGAAGTTATTGCCCAAGTTGGAAGGCGAGGGCAGGGTGCCTGCTGTGGAGATTTTTGTGGTTGATGCGCTGGGCAGATCTGTGATCTCCGACGGACAATTCGAAAAGATTCCTTCGGTGGTCAGTGCCGGCGGGGGATATCGGCTCAAGATCCTTTAACCAGGACATCTATCGATTGATTAAGAACGGATTGATCAGTCGGAAAGTTGGACTGGAGGCGTCTCCGAATCCCAAGGCTCTGGAAATGAACCTTCAGGGTATTTTCCTGAGTGAAGGTGCAATTGTTGATTGATGTTACGACCACTTTATTAAATCGAATATGGTAAATGTGCGCAGAGTTTGGCAGGTCATCGGACCCGGTTTGTTAATGGCCGGAGCCGCCATTGGAGTTTCTCACGTTGTTCAGTCCACCCGGGCCGGTGCCCAGTTTGGTTTGGCCTTACTTTGGCTGGTCGTGGTGGTGAATGTGCTCAAATATCCATTTTTCGAGTACGGACATCGCTACACGGCAGCGACGGGCGAGACGTTGTTGCAGGGTTACCGCAAAATGGGGTCGGCCTATTTGTGGGCTTTTCTCGGTTTGAATTTGGTCACTGCCATTATCAGTATTGCCGGCGTAACCCTGGTGACGGCGGTTTTAGTGCCAGATTTGTTGGGCGGCGCATTCAGTCTGGACGCCAAGGCCGCCAGCTTGTTGTTGCTTTGTTTTACTTTGATCGCGGTTGGGCAATACAAGTGGTTGGATGGAACCATCAAAGTGATGATGACGGTTTTATTTTTAGCCACAGTTTTTGCTGTGTTGCCGCACTGGTAGGATACGGTGCTTCCACTTCAGATGAGGGTCGTTTGGCGGAAAGTGCGATCAACGGAACGCTGTTGTCCCCTTGGACTCTGGCCAGTTTGCCATTTTTGATTGCCTTAATGGGGTGGATGCCCGCGCCGATTGAATTGTCCGTCTGGCACTCGCTCTGGTTTAAGGCCAATCAGGAGACGCGTCAAAAGAAGACCAACGCTCGCGAAGCCTGGATGGATTTTCACTTGGGTTATGGTTTATGTCTCTTATTGGCGGTGCTGTTCCTGATTCTCGGCGCAATTGTTATGCATGGCACCGGGGAAACCTTTGCCGCTTCAAACGCTGCGTTTACCAAACAGTTTATTGAACTTTACACATCTAAATTGGGTGCCTGGACTACCCCCATCATCGTGGCAGCAGCCTTCATAACCATGTTTTCCACGACCTTCACAGTGCTGGACGCATACCCGAGGTCCTTGTCGGAAGGACTGCGTACCGGGCTCAACGTTGGCGCGAAACATGGGCGCACACTCCATTTGTTACTGATGGTTGTTTGTGGTGGTGCCGGATGGTGGATCATCCATCGGTTTGTGGGCAGTCAACAAGTGTTTCACGCCCTGATCGATACGGTCACTATCATCGCTTTTTTGACGGCCCCCTTCTTCGGTTGGTTAAATTATCGCCTCATCACATCTGAACATACGCCAAAAAGCGCTCAGCCTGGTATACTTCTCAAGGGATGGAGTTTGTTAGGACTCACCTTTAAGGTTTCCTTCAGCCTCGTTTATTTGTATTTCCGCTTCTTCGGGGCAGCGCTTTAGTTTGCGGTAAGTCTGGAGATGTCGTCAAATTGCACTGAGGAGTCTTGTCTGCCTGCTTCTAATGAGGCAGTGAGTTTTGAGTCGGCGGGGTTTACCTGGTTCAGGCTGGCAATCGCCCTGGTGGTGGCCGGGCAAAGCATGGTGTTGGGATTGGGTTATAACAATGCCATGTTAGCTGGAGAGGGTCCTACTCATGGCAGCGCGGCCTATTGGGCTATTCATGCCGGTTTGCTGGTTTCTGCCTTGTTGGTTATGGTCTTGTTGGGAGGTCCTTTGATGCGTTCCACGGTTGCTATGCTCAGGCAAAAACGTATCGCGATCGAGGGGTCTGTTCAGTCTGAGTTTAATGGGAGCCTTGTTGGGATCAGTGATCTCTTCGCTCAGTGGTGCCACCAGCGTTTATTATGAGGTAGTGGCAGTGGTGCTGGTTGTTTATACTCTGGGGGATCAATTCGGCCGCTTTAATCGGATGCGTGCCATGCGAGCTATTGCTGACTTGAACGCCGCTTATAATTCGGCCTTGGTTTTGCAGTCCGACGGATCTTTGCAGCACAACCGCTCGAGGCAGTGCGAGCGGGAGTGGACACAGTTGTGGTCCACGCCGATGGCGCCATTCCTGTGGATGGTCTGGTTGTTAAAGGGACGGCATTTGTCGCCGAAACCGCACTGACCGGAGAACCCGGTCCCGTAGTTCGCAAGCGCGGCGACCCGGTGCAGGCTGGGTCATTTGTGCTGGATGCCACGCTACATATTGCCGTTACCGCAAGTACTGGGCAACGGGTTATGGATGCTATTTTCGCTGGCATCAAGACCACGGGCCAGCATCCCTCCCGCTGGCAAAAGCAAGCCGACCGTTTGATCAGGTATTTTTTTGCCGTTTGTTGCCTTCACCAGCTTGAGCACGCTGCTCTTTTGGTCTTTGTGGCCTGGGGCTGATATTTGGCAAGCGCTCTTTAACAGCATGGCGGTCTTGTTAATTGCCTGTCCATGTGCGCTGGGTTTGGCCACACCCATCGCCCTCTGGCATGGTACCCACGTGCTGTCGTCGAAAGGGCTGTTGTGCCGCAACGGTTTGTTGTTGGATGCCTTGGCGGATTGCACTGTGGTGTTGTTCGATAAGACCGGCACGCTCAGTGATGACCAGCTTTATATTGACCGGGTTGAATGGATCGCAGGTGTGACTGTCGATAAGGATTGGCTCTATCAGGCAATTGCTGGTGTTGAACGTGGATGGGCTCATCCTGTCGCCAGGGCCTTGCGAACTCTGAGCCCCCATCCTTTGCCTGACAGCGATCGCAAAATTCTCCCCGGTCTTGGTGTCAGTGCCAAGGTCGATGGCCGCACAGTGATCATTCAACAACTGGATTCTCAAGATGGGAAAAAATGTTTGTCCGTCTCTGTCGATGGTATGCAAACAGCCCATATCTTTTTGCGGGAGAATTTGCGCGCGGAAGTGGCCAGGTTGATGGAGCAGCTCAAAGCCCGTGGATTGCGTTCCCGCATCCTGACTGGCGATCCAAACCCTGTATGGCGAGAAATTTCAGGTGTGGCGGTTGAGCATAAATTGAGTGCCTTGGACAAGGTGCGCATTGTTGAAGACGAACGAGGCAATGGTGAAACAGTGCTCTTTGTTGGCGATGGCCTGAACGACGCTGCCGCCATGGCTGCAGCCCAAGGGTCAATAGCCATGGGCAACGCTTTGGCTCTGACCCAATCGACAGCTCAGGCTGTGCTCGTCAGCGATCGCTTGGAAAGTCTGGTCCGAGCCATTGACCTCGCACGCGATATGCGCCGCAGATTGCGCGGGAATTTAATTTTTGCGCCTGTTACAACTTTACTGGAATTGGTCTGGCTGCAGGCGGGGTGCTCCATCCTGTGGTGGCTGCTCTGATTATGGCCTTATCCAGCCTCTGGGTCAGTTGGCGCGCAATAAGCGGCAATCACCAGTTTTTCATGGAGGGGAATTCTATCCCCAGATGAGTCTTTTGAAATGTGCGCAGTAATTGAGCTATCTCATCAGGTCCGGATGCTCTGAGTACGCTGAAAGCGAGCTGTCGGGCATCAGCAAATGTGATGCGGCGGATCAAATATTTCACCTCAGCAATGGAACTCCAATTGAGGCTCAATTCGCTGGCTCCCATCCCGAATAACAGCACGGCGTACACAGGGTCACTGGCCATTTCACCGCAGACGCTCACCGGCACACGCTTGCGGCGCCCACTTTCAAAAATGAAATTCAAAGCGCGCATGATGGCGGGGTTATTGGGTTCATACAGATGAGAAATGCGGTCGTTCACGCGATCCACCGCCAGCATGTATTGGATGAGGTCGTTGGTACCAATACTGAAAAATTTGCAATGGTCTGCCAGTAGGTCGGTGATGACAGCCGCCGATGGAATTTCGATCATGCACCCGCTTTGGATATCCGGATCAAACTGCTCACCACGCTTCATCAGCTCGTTTTTCGCCTCCTCAAGCAAAACGTTGGCAGCCACCACTTCTTCGCAGCTGCTGATCATGGGGTACATCAGCTTTGTTTTGCCATAGGCGCTGGCACGCAATATCGCTCTCAGTTGATCCTTGAATACCTCGGTGTTCTCCAGGCAAAAGCGGATCGCCCTAAATCCCATGAATGGATTGGCTTCCTGATATCCGTACAAGCTGCTGTGGGGATTCTTGTCGCCCCCTAAATCCAAGGTGCGCAGTGTAACAGGGTAGGGGCTCATCTGCTGCACTATGCGCTTGTAAACTTCAAACTGCTCATCTTCGTCAGGAAACTTGCCTGACAAAAACAGCCCCTCAGTGCGGAACAGACCCACGCCTTCGGCGCCGCTGCGTGTGAGAACTTCCTCCGACTCCAGGCCGTCGATGTTCAACATCAAGCGCACTGTCTTGCCATCAGTTGTCGCTGCCGGTAGATCCTTGACAGCTTGAAAACGCTTCTGAATGTTCTGGCGCTCGATTTTGATTTTGCCGTACCGGAACAGACTTTGATCCGATGGTTGCAGCAACACCGTACCGTCAAACCCATCCACCAGTACCGGATCACCCAATTGCACCTGACTGGAAAAATCTTTGATGCCGACTACACAGGGCACGTTGATGGAGCGCGCCATGATCACTGAATGGCTGGTTCGACTGCCTTGATTGGAGACAATGCCGAGCACTTTGGTTCTGTCCAAAGTGGCTGTATCGGAGGGCGTCAGGTCATCCACAACCAGCACATGGGGTATATCCATGCGGTCCAGGCCCGAGTCCCTTTTGCCGAGGAGATTGTTCATCACGCGCCTGGAAACATCCCGGATATCCGTGGCGCGTTCCTTGATGTACTCGTCATCTATGTTGGCAAAGGCATCAATGTAACGATTGGATACTTCTTGAAAAGCATGCTCAATGTTCAGTCCGGAGTCGATCATCTCGCGGATAGTGTCCTCAATGAGGGCTCGATCCTCCAGTACCAGCATGTGGGCATCAAAAATGGATGCTTCTTCCTCGCTCAACCGTTCCTCGATTTCAGCCCGGATCTGGCTGATTTGCTGCCTGGTGGCCAGCAGGGCACGCTCAAAGCGGGCAATTTCCTCCTCCATCTGCTCCGGAGCAACCATGCGCCGGGGGATTTCCAGGTCGCGCTTGATGAATACATAAGCAGGGCCGTGGGCGACGCCTGGGGATGCGGCGATGCCTTTGTATTCAGACTCGTTGCTTGTGGTAGGGGCCATGAGGCAGGTTTAAGGAGTAAGGATTTCCTTTGTAAAGGCAATGGCTAAAGTTAGAAAGTAACCGACGGTCTATGGCTTCAGACAAGCGACTTCTGGCGTCCTGTCGACTGGCACTTACTGTACCTCGCGCTGCCAATGCTCCAACAACTCCCGGGCCGCTCTTTGCCAGGTAAAGGTTTTTCTAACCCAGCATCGATCTCCCTTGGGAGGCGGATGCTCCAAGAGCTGATTCAGGGCAGTGCGCAAATGGTTTCTTCCTGGCTCATAGATGTGCAATCCCCGGTTAA
This sequence comes from Verrucomicrobiota bacterium, assembly GCA_021208135.1. GTDB lineage: Bacteria > Verrucomicrobiota > Verrucomicrobiia > Opitutales > Oceanipulchritudinaceae > JAJOKB01. Next base: position 6,150 of record JAJOKB010000108.1, read on the forward strand.
CAGGCTCTGGGGCGGCAAATTCTGCCCAGGGAGTGGATGTTGTTGTCAATACCGGCACACCAGCCGCCAATGCCTCCGCGATACTTAAACCAAAACTCTCGCAGTAACTTGGCTGGACAAACAAGTCGGCCTGATGATAGACTGCCCATTTCCCTTGTTCAGAAATCGGTCCTAAAAATTGAACCCGTCCGCCGGTATTCAGACTCAAGGTTAGACGCTGACAATACTTAACGTAATTGGAATCACCATCTCCAGCAATGCGCAGTTTCCAGCCCGGTACATTCAACTCATGAAAAACCTGGATCAATTCGTGCACTGCTTTTTTGCGGCACATTCGTGATAGAAAGAGCAAGATCCGTTCCTTCGAATCGTTGTTATCCGCAGGAGGAGCCAATGGCAGATCATCTTCAGCGCCGCGCAAATGAGGTGGTACTTCAATGCCATTGGGGCTGACAAATACAGGCGGGCAGCTTCGGCCCAAAGCGTTGCGAATGTGTTGCGCTTCCAATTGGGATGTCGCATGGATAGAGTTGCCCCCAGCAGCGATCGTTTGGTGGCGTAGTGCCAGGAAAAACCAATTGGAAAATCTTTCGGATTTCAGGGCCCAGTCATCGAGCATGCTGCGCGGGGCAATCATCAGTGGTATCTGCTTTTTTTTGCAGGCAGCTGCAACCATATGATTCAGCGGATGCCAAATGCCGCTTTGATAGACGTACCTCACTGCTTTGCCATCTCCTGTCAAACGCTCGAAGTCTGCCTCTACAGCGGACGCGCTGCCAGACAGGTGTAATTCCAGTTTCCCTGAGTTTTCAGGAAGAGCGCTCCGATAACACCGGGGGGCGAGGAGCAGCACGCGCTCCTGATCCCCGATAATCTCAGCCACGGCACGCGCCAAAGCGGGAGTACTGCGAGCTATTCCACCCATGTGGGACTCAATAGTAGATGCGACAAAGATTAACATTTACGACAAAAGATGGATAGTTTTAGGCCGCGGCGTTGCCGTCAAGGTGATTCTCAAATGTTTATGCGACTCCAGAATAGATGGATTTTCCCGAATCTGTTTTTTAGCGGATTGACAAAACCAGTAGTCATGCACCGTTATGAAGCATGAATTATCCATTTTTGGACGAGTCCTTGCCTATTCAATGGCACACCTTAACCTCCGATCGCATTGAGCCGGACATGCGTGAAGCCCTGCGCCGTGCGGAACAGTTACTGCAGCAACTGGCCGATACAAATATCGCCACTGCCACTTATGCCGACACCTTCGCCATGCTGGAAAGAATTTATGCCACTGTTCAGCGTCCATGGACCCTGATTGGACACCTGGATTCGGTGACAAATAGTGATGCCCTGCGGGACGCATACAACAAGATGTTGCCTGAAGTTACTTCTTTCCTCGTGAACATCGCGCTCAACGGTCAGGTATGGTCCGTGTTGAAGGCAGTTGGCGAACGCGTTCTGGCTGGTAATACATTGCATGACCATGAGCGCAGATATGTGGAAGAAACACTGGCTGAATTCAGGGAAGCCGGAGCGGACCTTGCTGAAGCCCCAAAAAAAGAACTGATCGCAGTTCAGGCAGACCTTTCACAAGCCACACAAAAGTTTTCTGAAAATGTTTTGGATGCCACCAAAGCGTTCGATTATGTGATTACAGACCGGAATCGGTTGAGTGGGTTGCCTGAGTCAGCAATCGAGGCTGCTCGTCTCAATGCGTTGTCCAAAGGTCTCGGATCGGAATCCGAACCACAATACCGTTTCACTTTGCAATACCCATCGATGGCTCCTGTCATGCAGTACGCTGATGATGAGGAATTGCGTAAGGTCATTATTATGGCCTCAGTCGGCAGAGCATCCTCAGGTGATTTTGACAATACCGGTCTGTTGCGCAACATCTTGCAGTTGCGCCAACGAAAAGCGACCTTGCTGGGTAAGAAGGATTTTACCGAAGTTGTGACTGCAAGGCGCATGGTGCGTTCGGGAACCAATGCGCTGCGTTTCGTCGAGGACTTGCACGCCCGCACCCAGTCTGCATTCAAGGTCGAAAATGAGGAGTTGGAACAGTACAAAGCCAGTGTTACCGGAGCCAATCCTGCTCCGCTGGCACCTTGGGAACACGCTTATTGGTCTGAGAAATTACGCAAATCGCGCTACGATCTGGATGAAGAGGAAGTGCGTACCTATTTCCCTATTGAAAGTGTGTTGAGTGGAATGTTTGACTTGACCAGTCGGATCTTTGGCATTCGCGTCGAAGAGCGCACCGGAAACGATAAACCTCCGGTTTGGCATCCGGATGTCGGCTATTTCGAGTTGTTTGATAATGAGACCGATCGCTTGATCGGTTCCTTTTACACCGATTGGTATCCCCGCGATGATAAGCGGGGTGGGGCATGGATGAATTTATTGCACACGGCCGACCGCAGTCCCGGTGCCTCTGAGGAACCCCATGTTGGCTTGATGTGTGGAAACATGAACGCTCCCGTTGGGGATCAGCCTGCGCTGCTGAATCACCGCGAAGTTGAAACCGTTTTTCATGAGTTTGGACATTTGTTACACCACTTGCTCGGTGATGTCCGCGTCAAGGCATTAAATGGCGTTAATGTCGCCTGGGATTTCGTTGAGTTGCCGTCTCAAATCATGGAAAACTGGACGTGGGAAAGAGAGGCCCTTGACCTCTTTGCGCGCCACTATGAGACGGGAGAAAGGATTCCGGCGGCATTGTTTGATAAAATGATTGCGGCCCGGAACTTCCAGGTCGCGAGAGGACAGATGCGACAGTTGGCATTTGGCAAAATGGATTTGGAGTTGCATTTGCAAGCAGACAAATTCCTGCAAGCAGACTTGGATAAAGCCATCGATGAAATGCTGGCAGATTATCTGGTGCCAGTCAGTCAGCGACTGCCGCAGACCGTGCGCAGCTTCACCCACATTTTTGGCGACGCTGTTGGTTATGCCAGCGGATATTACAGCTATAAATGGGCCGAGGTATTGGATGCCGATGCTTTCACGCGCTTTAAAGCCGAAGGCATTCTGAACGCGCAAACCGGGCTGGACTTCAGATTCAAGATTTTGGCTCCCGGCAACTCCAAGCCGCTGATGTGCTGTTCCGGGAATTCATGGGGCGTGACCCCGATCCACAGGCCTTGTTGCGCAGGCAAGGGCTGGTAGCTTAAATAATTTACGTCGATCCAGGTACCAATGGCAACCGATGATATTCGCGATTTAACCGAAGCGTTGATACGCTTTCGCGACGAGCGCGATTGGGCTCAGTACCACAATCCGAAAGATCTGGCGATGGCACTGGCGATCGAGGCTGGCGAGTTGCAAGAGCATTTTCTTTGGCTGAAGGAAGATGCGGTTCGCACGTTGTCTCCGGAAAAAGTGTCTGCGGTTGCGGAGGAAGTGGCAGACGTGGCTGCCTATTTGTTGCTGCTGTGCGATGCCATGAACATTGACCTGGCTACAGCCGTCAGGCGCAAAATTGTCAGTAACGCGCAAAAGTATCCGGTAGACAAGGTGCGCGGGAGTTCCAGAAAATATACTGAGTATTGAGTCGGATTCTATACATTCCTACACATGAATACCCTCCCACCAGGGGAGGGATCGCTTTTTATATCGAGGAATCTGCCCGGGCTGCGGCGCAGTCTGGTTGGCAGGTACATGTCCTCGCCCCTGATAAAGCCACTCCTGACAGAGTCGCTGACGGCACACACAATGGCCAGTTGCACGTGCACCGACTTCCCTTAATGGGGAATCAGAATTGGCCCGATCGCCTGCGCACTTGGCAGGCAATGAGTCGTGCTCAGGAGGATTGGTCTAAGGTAACCTTATGGTTGGCTGAACCCGGGCCGTTGCGTTTATGGACCTATGACTGGTTTCTTCCCTTGCCCAAACCAGAAAGGTTGATCGTCACTTTACATGGATCGGAATTTGTACGTGCCCAGCGCTGGCCTCACCGCAGGTTTTTGCTAAATCGGCTGCTTCTGAAAGCGAATCGGGTAGGGGTGGTTTCAGAGTTTGTTGCCGACATCGTTTGTGGTGCGCTTCCTCGGCTCAGGAATAAACTGGTTTTAGTTCCAGGAGCCTTGCGCAGTGCCTTTCCTGTCGCCGAGGTCTTCCCTGAATCAGATTCAAGACACATTGGCTCTGATCAGCTGCGAATTTTAACTGTAGGGCGCATGCACCCGCGAAAAAGGCCAACTGCATGCTGTACAGTCACTGGCTTTGCTGCCAGAGGCTATGCGCAAGCGCATCACTTGGATGGTAGTGGGGCCTACTGTTCGCCGTGATTATGAGCAAGAGGTTCTCAACGTGGCCAAGCAGGCAGGCGTCAAGGTCGAGCGACTCACGGATGTCAATGACACAGACCTGCGCAAGCTGTATCGCGAATGCCACGTTATGCTGTTCACCCCCCGCGCACTGCCGGGCAGCATCGAAGGGCTGGGTTTGGTGAGTTTGGAAGCTGCGGCAAGCGGTCTCCCCATCGTGGCTACAGCCAGTGGTGGCGTGGCTGAGGGGTTGGAGCCCAATGTCAATGCCTTGCTAGTGCCTGAAGGGGATTTGGCTGCCACAGCAAATGCCTTACTGCGTTTGCTGAATTCCAACGACTTATGGCAAAAATTTGCCAGTGCCGGCCCCGGGATTGCCACCCGGTTTAGTTGGCAACGCAATGTCAGTCAGTTACTGGATTAAGCTTCAGGATGTCTGATTCAACCTTGGATGCATAGGTGCGCAGCGCAGTTTCAGGATCAATGCCACTTTGCTCACAAGCTCCCGCCAAAATAAACAGGATTTGGCCAGCGGTCAGCTCATCCAACCCTTCAGTGCGGGCATGAATGGCTTCCGTGCAAGCGCTTTCCGGAGCGAGCAACTTGTGTTTGCGTAGTTGGCGCAACACGTCGGCGGCATACAGCAATGCCGGTAATTTAGGCGGCAAATCTTTCAGAACCTTGCGTGGTTCTGATTTGCCGCTGGCCGCCCTTTCCATTTGCTTAACTTTTCCCACTGTCGCAACACTGCTTCTGAGTCCTGCAATTGCATTTCGCCAAACACATGAGGGTGACGGTCAATGAGCTTTTTGTTGATGCCAGCGGCAACGTCTTCCAGGTCAAACTTGCCGCTTTCCTCCGCGATTTGTGCATGGAAATAGACTTGTAACAAGACATCGCCCAGCTCTTCCTTCATGTGATCGAAGTCGAGTCGATCCAAGGTGTCCAGTAACTCTGAGGTTTCCTCAACCAGGTAGCGTCTCAGGCTGTGGTGTGTCTGCTCTATGTCCCATGGGCAGCCTCCTGGCGCTCGTAGTCTGGCCATGGTAGCGCGCAGCGCGTGCAACTGGCTGTGTGAATTGTGCTCGTTTTGGTTCATGCAAAGTTATCCCAGTGTTTTGCGCAAGCGCTTGATTTGATCGCGAAGCGTAGCCGCTTTTTCAAACTGCAATTCGCGGGCCGCCGACAGCATTTCATTTTCCAGTTCCGCTATCACCGCTGCCACATCCTGATCTTCCTCGACCATCGGTTCTTCGGATTCCTCCGAATCTCCTGCTATCAGGCTCTGCTGGTCGCCGCGTTGCACACTGACTGGAACAATGCCGTACTCCGCATTGTAGGCCATTTGCTTGGCCCGCCGTTCCTCGGCAATGGCTAGTGTTTGCTTCAATGATTGAGTCATCACATCGGCATAGAGTAATACCCTGCCATTGACGTGCCGCGCCGCCCGACCCGCCGTCTGAATTAGACTCGTGGTGCTGCGCAGAAAACCCTCCTTATCCGCATCCAGAATGGCAACCAGCGCAACTTCAGGCAAATCCAGCCCCTCGCGCAACAGGTTGACCCCTATCAGTACATCAAAGGAACCGCGTCTGAGTTTGCGCAGGATTTCTACCCGCTCTATGGCGTCAATATCGCTGTGCAAATACTCGACCCGGATTTTGCGTTCGTGCAAGAAGGATGCCAGATCCTCTGACATGCGTTTGGTCAAGGTGGTTGCAAGCACACGTTCACCCGCCTCGACCGCTTTTTGCACTTCGGCTATCAAATCTTCAACCTGACCTCGTATGGGGCGCACTTCCATTACCGGATCCAATAAACCCGTCGGGCGGATGATTTGCTGGGCCACGACCGTTGAAACAGCCAAATCCTCTTTGGAAGGAGTTGCCGATACGAGAATCGTTTGTCCAGTGACCTGGCGGAATTCCTCCATGCGCAGAGGTCTGTTATCCAGTGCGCTCGGCAACCGGAATCCGAAGTCAACCAACCTTTCCTTGCGCGAACGATCACCATTGAACATAGCGCCGATCTGCGGTATGGTGACGTGGCTTTCGTCAATGATAGTGAGAAAATTCTTTGGAAAGAAATCAAGCAAGCAGGCTGGTCGCTCGTTGGGACGTCGCCCCGAAAGGTGGCGCGAGTAGTTTTCTATACCTTGGCAAAAACCAATCTCTCTCAGCATATCCAAATCGTGTTCCGTGCGCATACGGATCCTCTGTGCCTCGATCAGGCGACCCTTGGATTCAAACCAGGATACCTGTTGTTCCAATTCGTCTTTTTATGTCTTGCAGTGCGGCAATGATCCGGTCTTTGGGCGTCACAAATGGATTGGCTGGGAACAATTGAAAAAAGTCCAGTTCATCGCCCACATAACCCTGCAACGGATCGAGATATTGAATGCTTTCAACCTCATCACCCCAAAACTGAACTCTGACCGCAGTTTCCAGATATGCCGGAAAAATATCAATATTTTCACCGCGCACGCGAAACTTTCCCTGTGTCAATTGGATGTCATTGCGTTCGTAGAGCATGCTCACCAACTGTTCGAGGAAGGCATCCCGACCGATCTCCATGCCGGGCCGTATCTCGGTCATCATGGCGCGGAAATCGTCCGGTGAGCCCAACCCGTAAATGCAGGAAACGCTGGCCACCACGATTACGTCCTCTCTTGTCAGTAGTGCACTACTGGCAGAAAGGCGCAGTCGCTCTATCTCTTTGTTGATAGAGGAATCCTTCTCAATGTAGGTATCGGTGGCCGGAATGTACGCCTCAGGTTGGTAATAGTCGTAGTAGCTGACAAAATACTCCACCGCGTTGTGCGGAAAGAAGGCCTTGAATTCGCTGAACAGTTGCGCTGCCAGGGTCTTGTTGTGGGATAATATCAGTGTTGGACGCTGTACCCGTTCAATCACATTTGCCATGGTAAAGGTCTTTCCTGAACCAGTGACTCCTAGCAATGTCTGGTACTGATTGCCTGCCAGGAGCGAAGCGTGCAGGCGTTCAATCGCCTGTGGCTGATCTCCCGTAGGTGCGTAACTGGAAACCAGCTTAAACGGCATCTGCAAAACCTGTGCCTGATTGCGCAGTTGTTCACCAATACTGCCGCAAACCAATTCGCATAATTTGAATATGCTGGGATCGGAAACAAAATAAAAAACCTGCAGGCCTTCCTTGCGCCGAGCTACCAATCCAGCCAGTGCCAGGGTTTGCAGATGCCGCGAAATGTTCGCCTGTTGCCCACCCGTTTCGGCAACCAGAGTGCTGACGTTCTTCTCTCCACTCATCAACGCCTTCAGCAACTTCAGGCGCATCGGTTCAGCAAGGACCGCAAATCGCCGGGCCACCAGTTCCAGCGCCGCATCCGGTAGCACCTTATCCATGGCCGTGGTCTTTTTTGCCCGTTCCTTCTTGTCCATTAAATATTCATGGTTCCAGTTATAACCCTTTGTCAAGGGCACCGCTCATAATTCTCCTTGCGCGGGAACCCGGTTGATCGCTTCAACGTTGACAGTCGGTGCCACGAACGATTGTTTCCACTCCGTTACTTCTATGGAATCCAGCACCTTGCATCGCCACTACCGGTTGTCCGGTTTGAACTTTCGCGACTTTTGGGATATCTGCTCCCACTACCAGAAGGTGCATTCGCGTTACCGCCGGGTGCTATACACGGTCGAGGGCTTTGGGATGACTTTGTGTGCCAATGAGGCTGATGTAGCCAAAGTATTGTCTATTGTCGCCGCCAACCCTCAGCAGATCCGTGGATTTACCGCACGGTACTACATGAGCCTGAACAGTGAGCCCGGCGATTATGGCAATGCCAAGATCGTTTACATGCCGGAGACTACGGATTTTCTCGATGCAGGTTTGCACTTCTTCAGTGAAAATGACAACAAATTGCAACTTTATCACTTCGAGGACTACATTTACAACAGTTATACAGTTCCGGAAGAAATTGAGGCTGAGGTTGAGTACGGCCTGCCATGCGAGATTTTGGCTGCCGTCATTGATATGCGCGGATTTTCCGCATTTTGCGAACAACCCAATATCGAGTCTCCTTATACTTGCGGACTCATGACTGCATTCTACGCTATGGTACGCCGTGGCTTCAAAAGGTATCCCCCCGATATGGTCAAATTCCTCGGCGACGGCGTACTCGCTGTGTGGCAGACGACTTCCAAAGATAGACAAGTGGCCATCGAAGTGTGTTTGGAGGGACTGAACCGATTGCCAGTCACCTGGCGTCAGATTATCAGTGGTCCGGAATTCAGTCACGGTGCACCCGAGCATATCGGCAGTGGACTCAGCTTCGGCCTGGCTAGTAAGCTGTCCATTGATCAGGACTACATTGGCAGACCCATCAATCTGGCCAGTCGTTTGTGCGGCTTATGTCCCCCCGCGAGAACGTACATTGATATTTCCGTGCCAGGTATGTCCGAGTTGGGTTTACGGCAATCTTCAGTGCGGGTTAAGAGCTTCGGCGATCAGAAAATCTGGCTAATGGAAGCCGGCTCCTATTGAGAACGCCTCCATCATGAGTGTACTTCAGTCCACCGCGGTGCGCAACTGTTCTAAAACCTCGTCAACTGCTGTTACGTCGAGGGCACGCTCTATTGATTTGAGCACCATGGCGCGCATGAACCGCAGCAGAGCGCGCAGGCGTCTATCAGTTATTGACGCTTATTTGCCCTCTTCAAGCTGAGCATTCTTGGGAATTCGAACTACTCCCCTGACGGCGTTTTTAGTCACAATATTACCTGCGGACTGCCGTCCCTTGACCGCTAGTTCGGCAAACTGAACATCAATGGAGTCTTTGCGCAAGCGAGGGGCTGGCTTCAGTTGTACGCGTACCTCGGGGGCCTCCTCGACATCCAGCTGAACCTTTAGCCACAGCAGTCGCGACCCAGCGGCACCTTTGGTAAGATCATACTCTTTGTCACGGGTGATACCGCCGATCTTAAAGCGTTTGATATAAGTGGCACCTTGTTTGCCGTCGCGATAGACCATATTGTAGATCAATTGTTGTGCTTCGTCCTTGCGGAAGATAGCCACGTGCTCGATGTCTTTACCGACAAACGCCTTTTCTTGAACTTTGGTTATTACCATAACGCCATCGCGTCGAATCACCAAGACATCGTCCAATGTGGAGCAGCGGCAAACCAACTCATCTTTTTTCATTCCGTAACCGATAAAGCCCTCTTTGCGGTCCACGTACAGTTGTTCGTTGGCTACCACTACTTCTGTCGCCACAATGCGATCGAAACCAGCATCGGAAATTCGTTTTGCGTTCGCGACCCTGGCCAAATTTTTTTGCGCAGGTTTTCGTAGTAGCGGATGGCGTAACGGGTCAGTTGCCCCAGGTTTTTATGTACTTCGGCAATTTCGTCCTCCAGAGACCTGATGTACTCGTCGGCGCGAATAGCATCGTATTTTGAAATCCGCTTGATTTTGATTTCCGTCAATCGCACCAAATCATCGGCCACCACTTCGCGTCTGAGCAGGTGCTTGAACGGATCCAATCCTGTGTCAATTGCGCGCAATACTCCTTCCCAGGTTGTTTCCTCCTCAATCCGCCGGTAGATGCGATGCTCGATAAAAATCTTCTCCAGAGACGAAAAATGCCACTTGTTTTCAAGCTCTTCCAGCTGTATTTCCAGTTCCCGTTTTAACAAATAACGAGTGTAGTCAGCAGAATATTTCAGCAGGTCATTGACGTCCAGAAAGCGGGGTTTGTTGCCATCAATGACACAGCTATTGGGGGAAATACTGACTTCACAATCACTGAATACAAACAAGGCGTTCATCGTTTGTTCAGCATCCGCACCCGAGGGTAAGTGAACCAGGATGTCGACCTGGTCTGCCGTGTTATCCTCTACCTTGGCTATTTTTATTTTACCCTTTTCATTGGCCGCCACGATTGAGTCAATCAAACTGGTGGTCGTAGTTCCGTAGGGCACCTCGGTGATGCGCAACAGCGATTTTTTAACGATTTCCATCCGCGCGCGCACTTTAACTCTACCTCCGCGCAGGCCGCCGTTATAATCGGACGCGTCATGATACCGCCACCGGGAAAATCGGGCAGAATATGGGTCGGTTCTCCGCGCAGGGCTGCAATGCTGGCATCAATCAGCTCAATGAAATTATGCGGCAGGATTTTGCAGGCCAGACCCACCGCAATTCCCTCTGCGCCCTGCGCCAGCAGCAACGGAAATTTCATCGGCAGGGTCACTGGCTCTTTGTTGCGACCGTCGTAGGATGTTTGCCATATGGTTGTTTTTGGATTGAAGACAACTTCCAGCGCAAATTTGGACAAACGCGCTTCGATATAACGGCTGGCTGCTGCTGAATCTCCAGTTAACAGATTGCCCCAGTTTCCCTGCATGTCGATCAACAGATCTTTTTGCCCCAGTTGTACCATGGCATCACCAATACTTGCGTCGCCATGCGGATGGTACTTCATGGTGTTGCCGATGACATTCGCCACTTTGTTGTAGCGACCGTCTTCCATTTCCCACATGGAGTGCAGGATTCTGCGCTGAACAGGTTTCAGGCCGTCGTTCACGTGGGGAACCGCACGTTCCAGAATGACGTAAGAGGCATACTCAATGAACCACTTGCTGAACATTCCGTCCACATGAGCCAACTCACCGCGATGGTCCGCCGGCAGGGCTGGAGCATCGTCAAAGTTCAATTCCAGGTTTTTATCTTCGTTTTCCGGAGCCATTGTGTGTCAGTTCAGGTCAAGCACTCTGTTCCACCGCGATATCGTGTTCCACCACCAAATTTTCAATGATGAAGTTTTGCCGCTCAGGGGTGTTTTTACCCATGTAGTATGATAACATCTCCTTTATGTTCATGTGCTTGGTTATGACCACCGGTTCCAGTCGCATATTCATGCCAATGAAATGTTTGAACTCATCAGGGGAAATCTCCCCCAAACCCTTAAATCGCGTGATTTCCGCCTTTTGGCCGAGCTTTGTCAGCGCCGAGCGTCTTTCCTCCTCCGAATAGCAATAGATGGTCTTATCCTTGTTGCGCACCCGGAAGAGGGGAGTCTGCAATATGTGCAAGTGACCCCTTTTCACCAAATCCGGAAAAAATTGCAGGAAGAAAGTGATCAACAACAAGCGAATGTGCATTCCATCCACATCGGCGTCAGTGGCAATGACCACTTTTTGATAGCGCAATTCGTCCAGACCATCCTCAATGTTCAGGGCGTTTTGCAGTAAGTTAAACTCTTCATTTTCATAAACCACTTTCTTGGTCAGACCAAAGCAGTTCAGTGGTTTTCCTTTCAAGCTGAACACTGCTTGCGTATTGACATCCCTGCTCTTGGTGATGGAGCCGCTGGCTGAGTCGCCTTCGGTAATGAACAGGGTGGTGTCAAAGCGTTCTGGTTTGTTTGAGTCCAAATGAATCCGGCAATCCCGCAGCTTTCGGTTATGTACCTTGGCTTTCTTCGCGCGTTCGCGGGCCAGTTTTTTGAATGCCTGAAAGCTCTTTGCGATTGCGCTCGGATTCCAGGATTTTTTTTCAACATCACATCGGCTGTCTCCGGATGGCGATGCAGATAATTATCCAGGGCTTCCTTCATGAAATTACCCAGAAATGTGCGAATCGTCACACCGTCAGGAGCCATGTTTTGGGAGCCGAGCTTGGTTTTTGTCTGCGACTCAAACACTGGTTCAATCACCTTGATGCTCACTGCCGCCATGATCGAGGTGCGGATATCCACTGCATCGAACGGCTTCTTGAAAAAGTCTTTGATGGTCTTCGTCAATGCTTCGCGAAAGGCATTGAGATGCGTTCCCCCTTGAGTGGTATTCTGACCATTGACAAACGAAAAATAGTCCTCGCCGTACCCAGTGCCGTGGGTGAATGCAATCTCTATGTCTGCACCTTTCAGGTGTACGATCGGATACAGTGGGTCATCATTGATGTTTTCAGTCAGCAAATCCAGCAATCCATTCTTGGATGCAAACTTTTGCCCATTAAAGTACAACGACAGACCGGTGTTCAGGTAGGCATAATTCCAAATCATGTTCTCTATGTATTCCTCGCGGAAAACATAGTTGTTAAAAAGGGTTGAGTCCGGGGTGAACTGCAGCCAGGTACCGTTGGCAGAGTCATCCGCCCGGTCCTCCTGGTCCATCGTCACCACTTCACCTCGGGCAAACTCAATTCTTCGGGTACGACCATCCCGATAAGCCTGAATAATAAATGAGGACGAAAGCGCATTCACCGCCTTGATACCCACTCCGTTTAACCCTACGGATTTTTTAAAGGCTTCCGAGTCGTACTTGGCACCCGTATTGATTTTGGCCGCTACATCAAACAACTTCCCCAACGGTATGCCTCTGCCATAATCACGCACACTCACACTGCCAGCTTGCAACTTGATGTCGATCCGGCTGCCATGCCCCATCACAAACTCATCAATGCTGTTATCGATGACTTCTTTTAATAAAATATAGATGCCATCATCAGCCGCACTGCCGTCCCCCAGCTTTCCAATGTACATTCCCGGACGCATCCGGATATGCTCTTTCCAGTCGAGTGATTTGATTGAGTCTTCAGTGTAGTTGCCTTCAGCCATGGTTTATCTGCAAAGGGATTACAGGATAATGGCAACCGCGCGCAATGGCAAAAACCACTGCAATCACTAGATCTGCCAATCGCCTTGCCCTGACAACTCATGCAAACCGCACTCGCGCTTGATTCCCCCAAAGCGCGTTTCTTCCTCCTGCATGCCATCAGTTAACGGACGCGTACTATGCCAATCCCCGATACTGACATATCCTTTTTCCCACAACGGATGGAACGGCAGGTCATGCGTCTTCAAATAATAATAAATTTCCTTTTCGCTCCAATCCAGTATCGGTTGGATTTTTGTGGTCTTGTTTTGCACCGTAACAACCGTCAAATCCGCACGACTCTTCGACTGCTTGCGCCTCAACCCTGTCAACCAGGCTACCGCTCCCAGTTCGCGCACCGCACGGTTCATCGGCTCTGCCTTGTTGATACGACCATACTTCTCAAGTCCTTCTCGCCCTTGTTCCCAGAGCTTGCCATAGAGCGCTTCCTGCCGCGCTGCAGTCATTAATGGCTGGTACACCTTTAGGTTCAACTCCAGTCGCTCTTGCAACTGCTCTGCAAACTGATAGGTCTCAGGAAACAGATACCCAGTATCAATAAATACCACCGGGATGTCCGGCACTATCCGGGTCACCAAATGTAACATCACTGCTGATTGAATGCCAAAACTTGTCGATAGGATCAGGCGGTCTCCAAAATGCTCGTGCGCCCAACGCACACGCTCTTCAGCATCGCTCTGCTCCAGTTTTGCATTCGTCGATTCCAGATCCAACACGCCTTGATCAAAGTCGAATATTACACTCATTTTGCCAAAATCTTTTTATTATGGGTTCCTTAGGTAATAAACCTATGTTTAGGGCTGGACGGATTGCAATTAAAAAAATTGAGGGTTCTCAATCGGATACTTAAAGACCTGCCTTCCTGAATGCTGTTTATGGGTTGCGTTTGCTTGTCGGGGACTGCCACATTGAGTGGGTATGAGCGAGCATCACAGTTTATCGGATGAGTTGACCGCACTGCTGCAAACGGAAGAAGGATTCACTCTGGACGAATTATTGCACCGCATGGGTGACAAGGGGTTTGGCTTGTTTTTAATCATACTTTCCCTGCCCAGCGCCTTGCCGGTGCCGGCTCCCGGTTACAGCATCCCTTTTGGCGTGGTGCTGGTATTGATCGCGCTGCAGATGCTTGGCATGCGCCCCTCGCCGGCCTTGCCGCGCAGATTTGGTCGCGCCCGCCGCTTTCAGTGCTTCTATCGAACCAGCATGTGCCTGTTCAACGGCTTCGCCGACAAGTTTGCCGACAAAGCCAATGGAGCGAAAGGCAATTGCCATCGTCCCGGCTAGTGGTCCTGGACCAAATATCGCGATAAAAAGCAGTGCCCAGACCAGAGAGTTCACCGAACGACTCGACACCAAAATCAGTTTTGGCTAAAAAAGTTCAGTGTCTTGCTGGGTGTGAAATTGTTCGCTGCCAGTAGACCGACCGGGATG
>JAJOKB010000070.1 GCA_021208135.1 Verrucomicrobiota bacterium
ATTCGGTTTTTCTGAGCGATCGATGGGGGGGGCAACGTCGAGCAGAGTGGATGCGGAGGGAAGCGGAGGGGCCGCAACGTTTGTTCTATCGCGCTGAGCTATTTCGCAATCCAATTGGAACTTTCTCCCTCGGCAACGACCCCGGAGTCGAGGTGGAGGCATCTCCGTTTCTAGACGATGCTGAGAGATTGGCAGCAGAAACGCTGTTGCAGCAAGCGCGCGAGCAATCGATTGATAACATCAGTCTGGCGCAACGTTTGGTGGAAAGATTGATCGTACCCAGAGAACAAATGGATCAAAACACGGCGCTGTTGCTTGGCCGATCGGATACCGAGGAAGTCAGGGTGCGCGTCATGAAGGATTTGTTATCCATGGAACAGATACCTGCGCGCGCAGTGCGTGGCATTCTGCTTTCCGAGGGCAGACGGTTTCAGCCATTGCGCGAAAACATTGAAATTTGGCAAAACGGCAGTTGGCATTTTCTCGATGTTACCAGCGCGCAAATAGGGGCACCGGCAAACTTTCTATTCTGGCAGCGTGGAGGCAACTCCCTGCTGGACGTGGAGGGTGGCACGCAATCGAGGGTGCGTTTCTCAGTTCTAAGGGATATTCGACCTGCCACTATGGTTGCTCACGAGCGCGCGCAGTTGATGAATCGCCCACTTCTGGAATTTTCGATCTACAGCCTGCCCCTTGAAGATCAGAATATCTTCAAGAGGTTGCTGCTCATACCACTGGGAGCTTTGGTGATGGTGCTTATCCGCAATGTTGTCGGATTGACCACTTCGGGCACTTTCATGCCAGTGTTGATCGCACTATCGTTCCAGGAGACCGATTTGCTGCCAGGGTTGGTGTTGTTTATCCTAATTGTAAGCGCTGGCCTGACCATTCGCTCATTGCTGTCTCACCTGAACCTATTGGTAGTTCCCAGAATTTCCGCGGTGGTGATCGTCGTGGTCATGCTGATGGCTGCCCTGAGCATCGTCAGTAACAAACTGGATTTATCTGCGGGCATGCGCATCACATTCTTCCCGATGATTATCATCGCCTGGACGATTGAGCGGCTTTCAATCCTTTGGGAAGAAGAAGGATCCAAGGCGGCCATCAAACGCGGTTTCATGAGCCTTTTTGTAGCGATTCTGGCGTTTCTGGTGATGGATATCCCATTACTGCAACATTTGGTATTCGCATTTCCCGAACTCTTGTTGCTGGTGCTTGCGGCCATATTGTTGTTGGGGCAATACAGTGGTTATCGATTATCGGAACTGACGCGATTCTCGGTATTTAAGCCATGAAGTGGTTGGACAACTGGATAGTGCCGTGGCAATTGTCGCGGTTAGGCATTCTGGGCATGAATGCGCGCAATTCGTGCTATATTCAGCGCTACAACCCGAGGAGCAAATATCCTTTGGTCGATGACAAACTGAAGACCAAAAAACTCGCGCTCAAATCGGGACTTAAAGTTCCCCCACTCTACCATGTCATCACGGCGCAGCATCAAATACCGAAAATCCACGCGGCCCTTGCCCATTATGACGAATTTGTAATGAAGCCTGCGCGCGGCAGTGGCGGAAACGGGATTCTGGTTATCTGTGGCCGCAAGGACGACCACTACGTGAAGGTAAATGACACCACCTTGAGTCCGCAACAACTGGAGAATTACTTATCCAATGTTTTGAGCGGTCTGCACAGCCTGGGCGGCCAACCAGACCAAATCATCGTGGAGCATCGGATTCAAACCCATCCGATTTTTGAGGATTACAGCTTTAGGGGAGTGCCGGATATAAGAGTACTGGTTTTTCTAGGCTATCCCGTGATGGCGATGCTACGACTTTCCACCAGTTCCTCCAATGGCAAAGCCAATTTACATCAAGGTGCCATAGGATTAGGACTCAATCTGGCAACAGGTGTGCCCATCAATGCGGTGCAAAGGGGCACACTGATAACCAAACATCCAGATACAGGCCACACGTTTGAAAAGATCCGACTGCCGGACTGGGACAATTTGCTCAAATTGGCATCCGGTGCCTATGAGGTCACAGGCCTGGGCTATCTTGGAGTGGACATGGTATTGGACAAAGATGAGGGACCACTGATTTTGGAAATGAATGCCCGCCCCGGACTGAGCATTCAGGTGGCTAACAATGCTGGACTGTTGCCGCGTTTGCGCGCAGTTGAAGCCTTGGCTGAAAAGGAAGCTCCGGTTGCAGAGCGGGTAAAATTCAGCCAACACAAGTTCGGACAAAAATAGATAACAGGCGAGGGCCGATCACTCGTTCATTACCAACAGGCAAACACTGCTTAAATTGTCGGGTGCTCCAGCCTGCTGGACTTTGCGGTGCAGTTTGTGTACCCAATCGCGCGGAGTTTTACTTTCCATTCCAGCGCTCTTGATAGCAGAAGCTTCCAAGACCTTTGTTATCCCATCCGAGCACAGTAAGATTTTGTCTTCCGGTTGCAGCGAAAACTCCAGGCCATCCACTTCCAATTGACCGGGAAGCCCAATACAACGCGTCAACATATGTTTAAAATGCCTGGGCATGGAAACCGCATCATGCGTACCACGGTCGCGATTGATTTGCGCGGCCATAGTGTGTTCGTCGGTCAACAATTGCAAACCGCCAGCACGCAGTCTGAAAGCACTGGAGTCACCGACGTGCGCGATAAAGGCTCTGTCCCCGCAGACAAGCAGACAGGTTAGCGTGCAACCCATCCCAGGATAACCATTGGGTTGTTTGCCAGCATCATAAACCTGTGTGTTGATCTTGCGCACACAGTCGATGAGCGCATTCAGATCGTGAATTCCTTTATGTGCGGCAGTCTCCAATAAATGCAAAGTCATGGCGCTGGCTTCGTCGCCACGGGAGAGACCGCCAATGCCATCAGCTACTGCAAATATACCAGTCTCCTGACAAGCCAGCACAGCATCTTCATTGCGACTGCGCACACAGCCGCATTCCGAAAGTGCATGACTGACAAGTTTCATCAGCAATTAATCATTCCACAGCACGCAATTGAATGGTATCCACCACGCGATCTCCGGCGATAGTGTAGGAAATGACCACCAACCGCGTGCCGGGCCTGACGTGATTGTTATCGCGCAATACATTGATGGCGTTCTGAATAGTTTGTTCAGGATCATCATTAAACTCCATGTGAAACGGCAATACTCCCCACAGGATTTGTGACTGTTTATACACTCTGGGCACGTCTGTGAAGGCGTAAATAGGACTGCGCCTTGGTCGCAACGAACTGAGAACCTGTGCGATGTATCCACTGCGGGTGAATGCCAGAATGGCAGCATTTTCAATTTCATCAGCCAGCAAGGCCGCTGACCGCAGCAACAATGCTTTGGGAGTTTTGAGTCTGACCTCAGTATTGTAAGGCTGGGTCGTTTGCTGTTCCATCGCTGTGATCACACGGTTCAGCACATCCACACACTCAAGCGGATACTTTCCAACAGTGGTTTCTCCTGAGAGCATGACGCAATCAGCCTGCTCAAGAACAGCATTGGAGACATCCGAAATCTCCGCCCGCGTGGGCATGGGCTGGGTAATCATGGACTCCAGCATATGAGTGGCGATGATAACTGGTTTTCCCATACGCAAGCAGGTCTTCACCGCACGGCGCTGGACCAAAGGCAAAGTTTCGTAAGGGATCTCTATCCCCAAATCACCGCGGGCTACCATAAGTCCGTCGCTGGCGGTAATGATATCATCCAGATTGGTAATGGCTGACTGATCTTCAATCTTGGCGATTATCCTGGCTTCACTGCCTTTGCTGGTCAAATACCTGCGCAATACATCCAGATCATCCGGTTCGCGCACAAAACTCAATGCAATGAACTCGAGTCCCAACTCCACTGCCACATCCACGTCAGCCTTATCTTTTTGGGTGAGGCAGGGCAGGTTCACTTTGATGCCCGGAAGGTTTATGTGCCGCCGACTGCCCATTTTACCAGCTATCCGCACCTCGCAGCGAATCCGCTCCGGGCGCACTTGATGCACCCTCATGCGGATAAGTCCACTGTCCACCAACAAGGTGTTACCCTCGCGAACGTCGGCGGCGAGACCAGGATAATTGACTGTGACACCGCGCACACCCTGTTTATCCTCTTCGCGGATCCGGTCTGGCAAAACATAGAAGTCGAACATTTCGCCCTGTTTGAGTTCGATGGGTTCCTCCACATCGCCAGTGCGGATTTCAGGACCCTTGATGTCCATCATAATGGCGAGTTCGCGACCACATTTACGCCCTGCCTCCCGGACTGCGGCAACAGTGGTTCGCGTCCATTCAGGACTGGCGTGAGCCATATTCAGGCGGCAAACATTGGCACCCATGCCAATCAACAGTTCCAACATTTCTGGACTGGATGTGGCGGGACCAATCGTGAATACGATCTTGGTGTGTCTAAATCCGGAATTCATATGTGTGTGTAGCAAGTTGCGGACCTTATAAAACAGCGGGTATCAGGCTTTGAGAGGATCTATAATTTTCACATCGTAGGAACGGGGAACAAGAACAGAACAGTTTGCGAACGATATCGACATCATTGCAATCCCGGCTCAAGTGAGCCAAGTGAACAGCTTTCCAGCGAGGATCGACGATGCTCTCCAAAAAAGTCAGACAATCGGCATTGGACAGGTGCCCATGCCGACCGCTGATGCGCTGCTTGAGCGAATAGGGACGCTTGACATCATTCTGCAGCATGTCGGAGTCGTGATTGGCTTCAATAACCAGATCATCAACATCCTTGACCAACTGCGCACAACCTCCGGGGACGTAACCGAGGTCGGTCAACCAGGCGACTGAGCGGTGCGGGTTGAATAAGTCCTCCCCTCCCCAGCGAAATACATAAGCAACCGGATCGTAGGCATCATGAGGGATGGCAATCGATTGCACAGTGACATCTTCAAACACAAATGTCTGCCCACTCTCAAAAAGTTGCCAATTGACCGTTCTGGACAAGCCTCGCTGAATAGCCCTTGCGGTGGCCATAGTGGCAAAATAGCGCAAATGAGAGGCCTTGGACAAGCCACGCACCCCCTGTGCATGATCCGTATGCTCATGGGTGAGAAAAACCGCATCGATATCGCTGATCGACATGCCGCGCTGCTCAAGCATGGCATGAATCTTCTTACCCGTGAAACCGGCATCAATTAACACCCTGGACTGCGCAGTCTCCACCAGGGCACAATTCCCTGAGCTACTACTACCCAATATCTCAAAAACGATTCGCCATGGTCAGGATTTGGGCACCATCGGCTCGAGTGTGTAACCGTCCTTTCGATCAAGAACAGACCAGCCCAACTGCGTGAGCTGTGCCCGCAATTGGTCGGCTTCAGCCCAATTCCGGCCACATTTTGCCTGCCACCGCGCCTCGGCCAAGTCCTGAACTTCAGCGGGTATACCAGGGCAAGCGTCCTGATTCGAATCGGCAAAGTCCAGCCCAAGAGCAAAAAACAGGCGACTGAGCGGCGTCAAAACCTGCGCCACGCGGGCTGCCCGATCTATATCCGGCTTGCTGTCCCGCAAACTGGAAAAAAGCATCCCCAAAGCTGCCGGGACATTTAAATCATCGCATAACTTGCGCACTGCCAGATCCGCATCCGTTAGCGGCACTTGTTGCCAAAGGTTGCGAAACTCAGCCATCTCCATGCCTGCCAGTTCGAGCTGTGCGCGCAAAAAACTTTCCAGCTTGCGCAAAGCACTGGCTGCTGCATCCAGACTGTGCAGCGTAAAGTTTAACTGCTGGCGGTAGTGACCGGAAATCAAGGCATAACGCACTGTCATGGGAGAATGTCCCCTGGCGACCAGATCCTGCAGGGTGTAAAAATTGCCAAGACTTTTTGCTCATCTTCTTGCCTCAAACCAGCAAGTGTACCACATGCATCCAATGGCGGGCGAAACTGCCGCCATAACCACAGCAACTTTGCGCGATCTCATTTTCGTGGTGCGGAAAAATCAGATCCTCGCCACCCGCATGCAGGTCAAACTCTTGCCCAAGATGCGTGTGGCTTTTGGCGGAACACTCCAGGTGCCAACCTGGGCGACCGCGAATGGCTTTACCAGTCGCCGGATCCTTGGGACCCTCCCAGCAAACGTCTCCATCCTCAGGTTTATACGCCTTCCACAAGGCGAAATCTGCCACTGAATCCCGCTCATATTCATCAGAGAGGTTCAAGGCACCGGCACTATTGGTTTCCTGGGTACGCAGGGCCTCGCGGTCGAAATGGGACAACTGGCCGTAGGCAGAAAAACTGTTTACCCTGAAGTAAACCGATCCATCGCCACCGACATAGGCATGCCCCTTGGCAAGCAAGCTTTCCGCCAATTGCACTTGCTCCCGGATATGTGTGGTTGCCCGTGGTTCGACATCCGGCGACAACATGTTCAGAGCGCTACAATCTTCATGAAATTTCCGCGTCCATTCCCCGGTAAACGCCTCAAGTGACTGTCCACTCGCACGGGACCCGCGAATGGTTTTGTCATCCACATCGGTGATGTTGCGCACAAATTTGACCGGATAACCCAGCGCCTTCAAGCTTCGATAGAGGACATCGAGCGTGAGCATGGTGCGGAAATTACCTATGTGCGCGGGACCGTACACTGTCGGACCGCACAGATACATCCCAAAGCTCTTGCCCTCCAAAGGCCTGGGAAGTTCACGCAGCGAACGGGTCAAGGTGTCATAAAGCTGAATCTGTGACATAAAAGGCCTATATCACCGCGCATCGCCACAAAACTCAACCCAATTCCATGCCTGCTGGTTCGGGTCAGCCTTATTTACAGGCCCACTCAAGAGCCTGCGACCAAAGGCAGCCAAAACCGCATGTGGGTGCCTGTTTTGCCGGACTTCACCAGCGCGATATCACCATTATGGCTCTTGAGGATTCGCTTAACAATAGCCAGTCCCAATCCGGTACCCTGGGCATGCCCACTGAGAAATGAATCAAATATTTGATCCTGAATACCATCTGGAACACCTGCTCCGCTGTCTTCGATATCGACCAAAGCGGACGGAACACCCTCCACTTCGGCTGTACTCAGTGCCACCTTGATAAAACCTCCACCTGGCATGGCCTGGGTAGCGTTGATGATCAGATTGAGCAACGTTTGCTGAATCTGGCCCTTATTCACATCCACCATAAGCTGACTGTTAGCAGGCTTGAAAAAGGACACTTCAATTCTGCTCTGCAGCAACTTGAGCCGCACCAAATGCAAGGTATCATCCACCAACGAACACAAATCATATCGGCTGCGCAGATCTTCCCTGGATTTACCAAAATTCAGAACACGGGTGACAATCGCCTCCAATTGATCAATTTTTTCACCTATGATGGCCACGTCGCGATGCCGCAAGTCGCCGGAAGGGAATTTTAAATCCAAACTATCAAACAGCAGGCGGATAACGGTAAGCGGATTGCGGATTTCATGAGCAATTTCGGCGGATAACAATCCCAGAGTTGTCAGGCGCTCAGTCTTGCGCAGGTTCTCTTCGCTTTGGAAAATTCTTGCGTATAGGCGGGCATTTTGAATCGCGATGGCTCCAAGTCCGGCGAGTGTTTCAAATATACGTCGCTCCTCGTTATAGAACCGGTGGGGCTTATCGGTGTAAGCAGTCAACACCCCGATCACCTCATCCTCGTACAAAATGGGACAGGCCAGCATGGACACCAGATTTTCACTGAGAATCAAATCGCGAAAATGGTATTCCTCGGTGCGTTGTAGGTCAGAGACCTCGATGATTTTCCTGCGGCTGATAGCGGTACCAATAGCGCTGTCCTCAATCGCGAGGCGTTCTTCATATTGAGTAAACTTATCACTGCCACTCAGCGCTTTGAGAGAGAGCGAATGCTTGCCTGAATCATACAAGAACAGTGCGCACAGGCGACAGCCCATGATGGACAGCGCTTCACCGGTAATACTTTTCAACAGCTCGTGCAGGGCACGTTTTTTGACCAGTGAACGCCCGTTTGTACCAAGGCCTCCAATTGCCTCGACTTGCGGCGCAACTGCTCGGTTAACCAAATACTGCGGATGACGCGCGAGGCTTCGCTTGCCAGCACCTGCAGCTCAGCCAGTTGTTGCTCATCGAAAGCTGCAATCCGGTCACCGTCCAAGGTTATGGCCCCCATCAACATGCCACCGTCGCCCAACAACGGCACCGCCATCTCGCAAAATACTGCGGGATCGGACAAATTGAAGCGCACATCCTCCTGTATATTTTTGATCAGCAGGGGCTGCCGTGGAGCGCCACCCATCCTGTGATTCCTTGCCCCAAGGCGCAGAACCGCATCGCTCTCAATCCCCCATTGGCCAGTGCCAATTTCCAATTCCAGCATTGGGAATCTGGCTAATCAAGGTCAACGCATACCCATGACACGGGATTCTCTCGCCGATTATCGTCATGATTGCGCGCATCGCAGTCTTCGGACTGCTTTCGGAATGCACCAGACTACCGATGCGATACAAAAATGGCGTCAGGTCTGTATTAGCAGATGCACTTTCAGATCGAAATTCCATTAGAACGCCAAAATTGGCATCCCGTAGGGGATTCGAACCCCTGTTGCTGGGATGAAAACCCAGTGTCCTAGGCCGGGCTAGACGAACGGGACACAAAACAAAGACGCACAAAGTAGACTTCCCATAACCTATGGCAAGTAGTTTTTTGAAAAAAATTGCACTGCCCGAAAAAACGTGCAGTTTGAGCTGTTTTCCCAATAGCCAAATAAGTCAATGAACCTCGAGCAAATCCAAGCAAGCCTGCCAGAAAAAGCGCTGCGCGAAGTAAGCGGACTCCCCTATCCCCGGATCGCCTCCGGCAAGGTAAGGGAGATATTTGATGTTGGGGATTGTCTATTACTGATCGCCACCGATCGAAATTTTCGGCCTTCGACGTGGTATTACCGGATGGCATACCAGGCAAGGGGTATCGTCCTCACCCAGATCAGCCATTACTGGTTTGCTGAAACCGCCCGACTGATAGACAACCATCTTGTGGACAATCATGATGCCCGGCTGGCCGAAGTGCTGCGCGGCCATGAATCGTTGATTCCCCGGTCGATGCTGGTGCGGAAATTGCGTCCTCTTCCCATTGAGGCAGTGGTGCGCGGCTATCTATCCGGCAGCGGATGGAAACATTATTTGCACACTGGCACAGTGTTTGGTCAGCGTGTGGGCGAGGGTCTGCTGGAAAGCTCTAAACTCCCCGTGCCCCTGTTTACTCCTACAACCAAGGCCGCTCAGGGCGAACATGATGAACCGGTTTCCCTCGAAAAGTGTGCCGAGATCCTGGGAGTGTCATTGTTTGAACAAGTGCGCGACGTAAGCCTGCGTCTTTATGCTCTGGGCACAGCGGCCGCCCGGAAATGCGGTATTTTATTGGCAGACACAAAGTTTGAATTTGGCACTGACCACGAGGGCAAACTGTATTTGATCGATGAAGTGTTGACTCCTGACAGTTCCAGATTTTGGCCAGCTGCAGATTATGCTCCCGGCGGACCTCAACCTTCCTTTGACAAGCAATACGTGCGTGATTTCCTGGAGGGTTTGGATTGGAATAAACGTGCTCCAGGCCCACAGTTGCCTGGTGACATTATTATTCGCACACAACAGCTTTACTTTACCGCTTTGCAGAAACTAGTGTCCTGACCATGCGATTTGTGATTTTGGGATCCGGGCGTGGCACCAATGCCCACGCAATACTCGAATGCTGGAAAAATGGAGGTCTCGGCAAAGCTGAACCAGTGGCCATCTTTTCTGATCAGCCGCAGGCACCCATTCTAGCCTTGGGGCGCCGCTATGGAGTAGCTGCAGAGTACCTGTCACCTGGTCCTTTCAAAACCAAATTGGGTGAGGCCGCAGAGCGCTATTACATTGAAAGAATTCGTTCCTATGACGCGGATCTGGTGGTGCTTGCGGGATTCATGCGGGTCCTGAAAGAACCGTTCATCAAAGCCTTTCCCCGGCAAATCATTAACCTGCACCCAAGTTTGCTGCCCAGCTTCAAGGGTTTGGATGGCATCGAACAGGCCTATAAATACGGAGTGAAAATTACCGGCTGCACAGTGCATTATGTGACTCCGGATCTGGACGGCGGCCCCATCATTGACCAGGAAGCCGTGCGCATTGAATCAGGCGAAACACTCGCAGAGGTGGCCGCCAAAGTTCACGCTGCCGAACACACTTTATTGCCGCGGGTTATCCGCAATCTTGCCAACTAAGTATTGGCCCTCAACAATCCGAATAGACTAAATCACGATGAGTGAATCATTGCTGGAGTACCGCCTGGTCATCAACGCTGAATTGGCCAACGCCCTGGAAGAACATTTTTGCGAAGAATACCAGACATGCTGGTTATTGCACGAAGACGAAAAAACCAAGGTACACGAATTGCGCGGTTATTTTGCCGACGCTGATACTGCAATCAGCACCTACGGTCTATTGCGCGCCAGTTTCCCGACATTGCCGGATCAGTTTCAGGTGTTCAAGGAGCTGACTGACAAAGATTGGCGCGAGGCCTACAAACTGCACTTTCATCCATGGAAGTACCAGAGCTTACACTTTGTTCCGGTATGGCAGCGAGACTCTTACGAAATACCCGCTGGCGAAGATGTCATTTGGCTGGATCCGGGCATGGCTTTTGGTACTGGCAACCATGAAACCACCCGACTGTGCTTGTTTCGTCTACTGGACGTCGCTGCCGACTGGGGAGCTGACCGCTGCGCACATAGCGATGTAATTGACGCCGGTTGCGGCTCGGGAATCCTGGCTCTGGCGGCGAAAAAATGCGGCTATGGCAAGGTCGAGGGGTTTGATTTGGATCCGGACTCAGTGCGCATCAGTATTGAAAACGCCGAACTGTGCGAACTCAATGATGCTGTGGAATTTAAGTGGTGCGGATTGGAAGAGGGATTGGGCAGTAAGCAGGCAGATATTGTATTGGCTAATATCCTCGCCAATGTTTTATGTGCCCACAGCAGTCTGCTATTAAATGCAGTCAGATCCAGGGGCGTGCTGATTCTAAGCGGCATATTGGCCAGGGAATTGGCTGATGTGCGCTCTCATTTCGAGGCAGCCGCACTGGAATGCTGGCTCAAAAATCCTCGCATTGAGTTCAGAACTGAAGGCGACTGGGCTGAAATTGCCTTGTTTCGGGCCTGACCCGACCTAATCGCCAATCGAGCACAAGTTGTCCACTATTGCAGGGCGCGGCGCACCCTGAATCGATTGAGCATGCGGCGCAAGCGTTCCGCATGTTGGGGTTGCCACTCCTGCGCGGGAGCTTGGGAGACATAACTGAACCCTCCCGCCTGAACGCGCAAAACGCCGTTCTCCAAAGTCACACCCGGACCGTCAAATACCAACCAGCTGCGACTGGCGTAACAATCACCATCCACCGACCAGCGGGGCATGCGCCCGTGACCATAACCTGAGGGCCAGGAAGGCTGACGCCATGGATGCTGAAAGAAAGTGCTGACGCCTCCCTTTTCAGAGACACCAAAGTCAAAATCGTAGGAAGGTTCGTGCCAACTGCCGGCCACAGTATAGGTCACCTCAATGTTCTTACCATCAGGCGAGCGCATATGGAGTCTATCAGATTGCGCTGAATCCCAATCCCAGGATATATATTCGCGTAAAAACCGTACAAAGTCGGGTGCAGTTTTAAATTCTGATTTATCCACCACATGGACAAGCCAACCAAAGACGGTTTCCGGCTCTCCGGTCACGGTAATTTGCCCTGAATCAGGATTGACTGAGGCAACGATCTCAGGTCTGAGCGAAGCCAGACCCACCCAAACATTCTCAAAATCGAGCACAAACCAGTTGTCATGGCGGCTGAGTGTGACACCGGGAGCAAACAACAAATAGGCGTCGAGCGCCCGTTGGGTATTGCCAGCCATAAAATTGTGCGGCACCGATTTACCGCGGTACTGGCCACCACGAAAGCCACCCCAATTCGGATCAGGAAAGCGCTGCAGAAAATCGGTATACCAGCGGGAAATCCATTCATCGTAGGCTTCACCGACTTCGGCAACAAGCGCATCAGCATTGGCAGGCACCCGGTGCAATTGCAGCAAGGTATTGCGATATTGAACAATCTGCATCCACGGATCGGGAGCATTCCCCTGATATCCATGAAACCCTCCATTACCCCACAATAATTGCGGATTGCCACTGCTGTAGTCAGCCAGCAGCTTCCACAAAGTAAACTGCCAATTGCCATTGCCAAAGCGCCCGGTGGCAATATTGGCAGAACCGAGGGTGAAATTTTCGGCAATGTGCAAGACCTCCTTGGTTTGCGCTGGATTTTTGAGCAAGTAGTCAGGCTTGGTATTAAAGTAGTCAGCTGGCAGTGCTTTATCAGACCTGCGAGCAAGAGCGACAATCGCAGGATCCGGACGGTAGCCACTGGCCCATGCGTAAATGACCTCGCCTACTCCTGTACCATTCCAATTCCCGGGCGGCGTAGTGCTGTCCTCGGAAAACCACAACCAGGCCAGGATAGCCGTGCCGGTACTGAATCCATGAAAATTGCGCACCGTGCGCGTTTCCGCACCGCTCATTTGAAACTGCCGGTTTTTCAAGGCAATGGACGTGGCATAAAAATCCAATACAGCGCGGGCAGCTGCACGAACCTGGGGGTCATCAGCAAAATCGGGACCAGAGTAGTCATAGGCATTAAACCAACCCTGCAAACTGATCGCAAAGTAGATGGAGGAATCCCATTCGCCCGCACCCACTTCCAGTAAAACGGCGCGACCAGTCCAACATCCACTGGCGCATTTGCTCACCGCGAACGCGCCACTGCGCGACTGGTTCCACGCCCAGTCGTTGCGCCTCCAGAGCGAAAATCCACCCATTAGGCCGACACATGGCCACATGGTTTTCCGTACCCTCCCCCGTCCAGATATTAAAAATTGTCCGTGCGCTGCCACACATTGTTTAAATACAGTTCGCGATAGGTCTTGCTGGCATCCACATGACTGGCAACCTCCCAGATGGGCAAATCAGGATGTATGCCGATCAATCGCGCCATGCCAGGCCAGACAAAATGAAATCCGGGGTTGCGCACAAATGAATGATTGCTACCGGAACCACGGGGTACGGCGCCCGGAGATCCCACCTCACCATCATAGCGCATAATTCCCCAACGAAACGGCATTCGGTTGTGTTCTCCATCGCCGTCATTGAGCCAGGGATGATCTTTGTTAGCAGGATCCAGATTTAACAATGCCAGAGCTGCCGCCCAATAATGCATTTCGGCATTGCTGAAATTGGGCGAGGGCAAGGTCCAACCCCCGACCATGAACTCTCCGAGGATACGGCCCCGCTCCTGGAATCCGTGTTCATAATCGCTGCCATGCAGCACAGCGCACGTTAGCATGGGAATTACAGTACACAACAACCGATACCAACCGCGCAAATGCGCTGCGGGACTGGAACCGGAGTGTTGTTGAGGGTTGAGCCATGTTTGAGTGCGGATTGAGGGATTTGGGTAGGTAGCAAACATGCACAGAGCTTGGGTCGCGCATTTTGCCTTGTCAATTGATTCCACCGAGGGCTTAGCTCATTGCATGAACCCGACTGAACTTTCGACACACTCCATTCTGAACCCTGTATTGCCAGGTTTTCATCCAGACCCGGCAATAGTGCGCGTTGGAACTGACTTTTATCTGGCCACTTCGACCTTTGAATGGTTCCCGGGCGTGCGCATTTTCCATTCCCGCGATCTCGTCAACTGGCGCTTGCTTACCTGCCCTCTCGATTCCTATGAAAAAATCGATCTGCGCCGGTTGGAAGCATCTTGCGGAGTGTGGGCACCTTGTTTGACGCATGACGGTGACAAGTTTCACCTGATCTACAGCAACGTGCTGAGCAAAACAGGCAACTACTTCGATGTTCACAACTATTTGATCACGGCGTCAGATATCATGGGTCCATGGTCGGATCCTGTGCTGCTTAACCAAAGCGGCTTTGATCCATCTTTGTTCCATGATGACGATGGGCGCAAGTGGCTGATGAACATGGTGCAGGATCCGCGCCCCGGAGTCCATCGTTTCGGGGGCATCCTCATTCAGGAATACTGTCCCAAAACGCAAAGCCTGATTGGCACACCGGTTAACATTTTCAAAGGCTCATCGCTCATGGTAACTGAAGGTCCGCATATCTATAAGCACGACGGTTGGTATTACCTGATGACAGCCGAAGGCGGCACCTCCTGGAATCATGCCGTAACCGTTGCCCGTGCCCGCGATCTTTTCGGTCCCTACGAAATTGATCCGCTCAACCCGATGCTTACTGCATGGAAAAAAGAGGATGCAGCAATCCACAAAACCGGCCACGCCAGCCTGGTGGACACACCTGATGGTAAATGGTATCTAGCGCATTTGTGCGGACGGCCACTGCCTGGAACCCGACGTTGTCCATTGGGCCGCGAGACCGCGCTGCAGGAAGTTTTTTTGGACTGAAGACGGGTGGTTGCGGCTACGCCATGGCGGAAATGTTCCAGCTCTGGAAATCCATCACCCAGCCTGCCCGCTCATCCCTGGCCAGCGGAACCTCAAGCCTTTGAATTCGACAATCCGCAACTGTCCATTCATCTGCAAACCTTGCGCGAGCAGCCTGATCCGTCTTGGCTAAACCTGGTTGAGCGCCCTGGATGGTTGCGCTTGCGTGGTCGCATGTCCCTCTATTCCAACGCAGAGCAAAGTTTGGTCGGTTATCGGGTTTCCCATTTCAACTGCTCATGCGAAACGCTTCTGGACTATCATCCTGAAAACCAGCTCCAAACCGCCGGTCTATGCGTGTTTTACGACGATCAGGATTGGTACTACCTGGCCGTCAGCCATTATCCTGAATCAGGGCGCGTGCTTGTGCTGTTGGCCAACAAGGATCAGCAACTCACCGCCGCATCAGAACCAGTACCTCTGCCAGAGGGTCCCGTCCAGTTGCGCTTCACTCTGAACAACGGCAAATATCAGGCCTTCTGGCAGAGCGAAGCGTCAACCCAATGGCATCCCATTGGCCAGGATCTGGATGCGGCTCAACTTTCCGATGACAACGGCAAGCGATTCCGCTTCACAGCACTTTTTTCGTCCTTTGCGCACAAGACCACAGCGGCCTGCGCACACCTGCAGATTTCGACTACCTACGCTATCGGCAGGAGTCTGCGGACTAAATCGATGTTCACATTCCAACCGATGTTGGGGGTCTCTGATTCGCCCTGAGTAACAGACTTTTAGCTCCGCTCGCAGAGCCTCCCAGCATCCCGGGGAATACTTATTTCCCGCCTTTCTGCCCGTAATAAGCCCCCGGACCATGCTTGCGCAGAAAATGTTTTCGATGCAAAGCCTCCGGCAATGGTGGTGCAGCGGGATTGAGCGCCAGGGTTTGTTGCGCCATTTGCGCCACAATCTCCAGAGCGAAAGCAATCTCAACCGCTTTGAGACCCGTCGGTCCCCAGGCAAATGGTCCATGGCCGCGCACCAGGACGGCTGGTATCTGTAGCGGATCCAGCCCTGCAAAGGCTTCGGCGATCACTTTGCCAGTCTGCCACTCATAATCGGCTGCAATTTCTTCCGCAGTCATCGACCTGGTAACCGGAACAGATCCGAAAAAATAGTCGGCGTGCGTAGTGCCCAGGCACGGAATTTCCCGGCCCGCTTGAGCAAAGGCTACCGCATGTCGCGAGTGCGTATGTACCACGGAGCGAATACCGGGAAATTCGAGGTATAAGCAGCGATGGGTTGGCGTATCTGAGGACGGACGTAACTGTCCGGCTACCTGAGTGCCATCAAAGTTGAGAACTACCATATCCTCAGCGCGCAGTTTCTGGTAATCCACCCCACTGGGCTTAATGGCGAAAATGCGATTGTGCGCATCAGCAACGCTGACATTGCCAAAGGTCAAATCCACTAAACCCGTTTTGGGCAAGGCCAGGTTGGCCTCCAGACACTCCTCTTGCAATGCCGCTATCATTCCACCGAAAATGGATTTTCGTCGGGGTATCTTTGACCTGCAGGCAAGGGGGCGTGGATAACCTCCACTCCCAGCAAGCGCAACGCATCATGCAAAACGGCCCCACAATGGGCGAAAGCAACTGCGGCGTGATGATGGAATTGTCCCAGCAATACATGCCTGTAAAAGCGGGCGAAGCCAGGCAAATAGGCGGTGCCAGTACAGCCAAACGTTTTGGGATCCAAATCCAGAAAATGACCTTCGCAGATGTAAGCCTGCAAGCCATCGCCATAGCCATGAATCTGAACAACCGTAATGGGAGAAGCTGCAATTTGCCCTTCAATGGTACCACGGGTAATATCCGGTTCTGAATCGGGTTCCATCAATCGCTTCATAATAACCTGATGTTTCATCGCCGGATCTTTCAGCAGTCGACTGGCCGTATTGCCGCAATGAAACATCCCTACCATGTCCTGGATGGGATACTCCGACAACTTTTCATGGAGATCCTGCGGAATACTGTGATTGATATCCAGGATGGTCACTGTTTTGTCTGAAGCATATTGCCCCATCAGCTCGGCCACCAGCGAATAAGCATCATTTTCGCAGGCCACGGGAAAACCACGGTCTGCCAACCTGCCGTTGATAAAACAGGGCACATGCTTGAGGCTCAACTCCTGCTCCGACCAACACTGGGTTGCCGCACCAGACAATTTAAGCCGCTCCCGAAAGGCCAATAATGCCTTTTCATAATTAGATAAACGGCCAACAAAATCCTTGTCATTGGGCACGCCTGGCACGGACCGCTGCATCTCGGCGCTGAGCCCCGCATCACCGCCAGCTGCGCTGATCGCCTTTATTTCATTTTGCAGGTCAAACAAACCCAGCTCTTCCACCTCCACCCCAATGGATAGCAGAGAAGCAACATTGTAATTACAGGTTTCAAAATCGCGCGGGCGCGGACCAAAAAGGCCTATGGTGGCATTTTGAATTCCCTTAACCACCTTCATCACTTTTAATAAAGTGGGCGATCTGCCGGGCTCCTCCAGACGCACTCACTACCGGTTGTTCCGGCAGGTGAACTTTACCCATTAACCCGCGCTTGCCAATGGCCAGCATGGCAGACAGCAACCCGCACAGAGCATCGCCCCGGTGCTTTAACAGGCGATCAGCGCGTTCTTCAGCTGCCGCCAGAATCAAAACTGGTCCGGGAAAGTTTTTGACGAACTCAGCATCTTCGATTTCGGGTGAAAAGTTCCCCAAAAACAGAACAGCAGCGTCGCAATCAGCCTCAGCCAATTGGCTGGCTGCGGCACGCGCGTGCTCACGGGTCTCAATGACCGCACATGGCCCTTCCGGAACAGCGGGCTCGATTCCAAGTGACGCACATGCATTGAGCAACGCCTTGCAGCGCTCTTCAGCCAGGGCACGTGGGAAGCAGTTCCGGGAAGCCGAAACAAGTCCGATACGAATTGCAGGGGAAAAAGTTCCTAGTGGTAAATGCATAAAATAACAGCTTGAGAGTAAGTTCAGGATTTTGACTGCTCGCGCTGGATGCGCAAGAGATCTTTCATCACATGCGACAGGTCGGTGGTCGCCACTCCGCCGAAGGCATCGTGCAGTTGCACATACAAGGCAAACAACTGTTCATACACGGCAGCCGACTCGGGATTGGACGATAAATAGTGGCCGGACTCCAAGTCATGCGCTCACGCGCCTGGGCAAAATCGGCAAATCCACCCGCCGCAGGTCCCGCCAAAACAGCGGCAGTCATAGCAGCACCCAGAGCACAAGCCTGCGCGGATTCCGCGATTCCAGGCTGCAACCAGTCACATCTGCGTAAATTTGCATCAACATCGGATTTTTCTCTGCAATGCCACCACAGCATACCACGCGCTGAATCGGCACGCCATAAGACTTCAGGCGCTCAATGATGATCCGCGCTCCAAATGCAGTTCCCTCAATCAATGCACGGTATATTTCAGCCTGCGAGGTGTGCAAGGTTTGGCCCACCAGAAGACCGCTAAGATAAGGATCCACCAGCACAGTGCGGTTGCCGTTGTTCCAGTCCAGTGCCAATAGGCCCGATTGTCCCGGTCGCAGCTCTGCCGCTTCTGCTGTCAATGCGCCGTGAGTCGCTGCATCACCTTTGCAAACATACTCAACAAACCATTTAAAAATATCGCCAACTGCGGACTGCCCTGCCTCGATCCCCAGATAACCAGGCAGGATGGCACCCGGTACCACGCCACAAATGCCAGGAATATCGCCCACGTTGGCATCGAGAGGTACCACACCACAATCACAGGCTGACGTGCCGATCGCTTTGACCAAAACACCCGTATCCACACCACAGCCGATAGCACCATAATGAACGTCAAATGCACCGATCGCCACAGGAATTCCAGACCTAAGACCCAGCTTGGCGGCCCAGTCTGTACAAAGCTGCCCTGCTGGCGTTGAGGCATCATAGGCCTTTGCATACAACCTATCCCGCAACTGAGCCAGTTCCGGATCCAACAAAGCCAGAAACTCCTTGTCCGGCAATCCACCCCATTCATCGCTGTACAATGCCTTGTGTCCGGCAGCACATATGCCTCGCCGGATTTGCAGTGGATCTTTGATGCCACAAAGGACTGCTGGAATAAAATCCGCCAGCTCCACCCAGGACCACGCCGCAGCGAAAACTTCTGGGGCCGTCTTGCGACAATGCCACAACTTCGACCAAAACCACTCTGAACTGTATGTATTGCCGCACTTGGCGACAAAATGAGGACGGTGTTGACGCGCCAAACGCGTAATGGCAAGCGCCTCTTCAGCACTGGTGTGGTCTTTCCACAACCAGCACTGCGCTGAAAGATTTCCCTGCCATTCGGGAAGCAATGCCAAGGGCTCGTTGGTGCGATTGACCGGAATCGGACTGGATCCAGTGGTGTCCACTCCTATGCCAATAACTGACTGTCCCGGAACACCCGACTTTTCCAATACAGTTTTCACGGTCCATTCAAGGCCAGCAAGATAATCTCCGGGGTGTTGACGCGCCAGATGCGGATCCCGCGCATCCAGCAATATGCCCTGATTCCCGCTTGGATAATTAAATACTGCCGAAGCCAATTCCGCACCACTGTCGCAGTCCACCAATAATGCGCGCACCGAGTTGGTGCCATAATCAATGCCCAAGGAGTAAGCCATATACCAAACACCTTGGCGACCCACAGTGCCATTGTAAAGCATCTGCACTGCAATACCGTAAACCTTCACGATCCACTCAAGCACCGAAGACCTACAGGATTAAGGGCAAACCCGCGCAAGCATTCTGCTAAGGATTCGTCAAATCAAAATCTATATTGGTGAAAAACTCCACTGCGACACGGCGTCCATTCACATACGTGGGATCGCAATGCCAGCGGCTGACTGCGGCAACAGCAGCGCGATCGAGCAGATTATGACCGGAACCGCGCGCAATTTCAACTTGTATTACTCTTCCATTCGGATCGGTTTGCACGCGTAAACGCACTACGCCTTCTTCATTGCGTCGTTTGGAAGCCCGTGGATAGACGGGCTGTGGATTAAAGCGAAAGGCAGGTTCCTCGTCCAGGATAACACGACTGACCGCCTCGCGCTCGACAGGAGCCGGATTTTCCACCGGTTCGACAGGCTCGGGCGGCGGAGGTTCGACAGGAGCTG
>JAJOKB010000074.1 GCA_021208135.1 Verrucomicrobiota bacterium
TGTCAAACTCCAGCAGTTTCGCAATCAGCAAACCGAGGCTGTGCTAAAGGTCGAATTTCCTGAATCATGATAGCGCCGGGAGCAACCATAGGAATGTTGGGCGGCGGTCAATTAGGGCGGATGTCGCTGCTTGCCGGACGAAGAATGGGATACAAGTTTGTGGTTTTGGATCCCTCGCCGGACGCTCCTGCCGCTGTACTTGCTGAACATGTAATCACAGCGGACTTTGCGGACACTGCGGCATTGGATCAACTGGCGTCGTTATGTGATGTTGTGACTTTGGAATTCGAAAATATTCCAGCATCTGCCATTGAATATTTACAGCGTAAGGTGCCGGTTTATCCAGGAGTCAAAGCGCTGCATATCTGTCAAAATCGACGTCGGGAAAAGTCCTTTTTGCAAGACAATGGATTTCCCTGTGCCAAATTTGCGGTGGTACATTCTGCTGAAGAACTGGCGCAAGCGCGGATTGAGTTGGGGCATCCTTGCGTGCTGAAGACGGCAGATTTCGGTTATGATGGCAAGGGCCAGCGCAAGCTGAACGTCGAAGATAATTCTGACGAGGTGTGGTCCTCCATGGGAGCACCGGTTGCGGTACTTGAGCAGTGGATTTCTTACACTGGAGAGTATTCGGTGATTTGTGCCCGCTCACAGACTGGAGAGTGTGTTACATTTCCGGTTGCTCATAATGTGCACCGGAACCATATTCTGCACACCTCCACCGTGCCATGCGGGCTTGACGCGAAGTTACTCGCTGAAGCTCAACAGCTGGGTCAGCAATTGGCCGATCGCCTGGAGGTGGTTGGATTGCTGGCAGTGGAACTATTTCTGACAGCCAACGGATGGTTGGTGAATGAAATGGCACCCAGGCCGCACAACAGTGGTCATTACAGTTTTGACGCCTGCCTTACCAGTCAGTTTGAACAACACATCCGGGCCATCGCCGGTTTGCCTCTGGGGGATACCCGTTTGTTGCGTCCGGTCGCCATGGTCAACTTGTTGGGCGATGTATGGCAGAAAGGTGAGCCTGACTGGAAACTTCTGCTCAGTCACCCCTGCGCCAAGTTGCACTTGTACGGCAAGTCAGATGCCCGCATAGGACGCAAAATGGGACATTATTGCGTTTTGGCAGCCTCGCCTGAAGAGGCATTGGCCTCCGCAGTCTCCCTCGAGCATAAGCTTACCTTTGGCCATGAGTGAGGATTCAGCGAACATAGCAAGATTTCTGCCTGCGCTCGCCGCCAGCAATCCACATGGTATCGCAGTCAAAGCCCCGAAAGGTGTCCACGGTGGGCAAATTGAATACATCAGCCAGAGCTTTGCGCAGTTGAACAGTGGTGCCGATGCCAGTGCCCGACAATTGGAAGCTTATGGCGTGGTTAAAGGCGCGCGCGTGTTACTCATGGTAAAACCTGGGATTGATCTCATTCAACTGTGCTTTGCCTTGTTTAAAATCGGGGCAGTGCCTGTGGTTATTGATCCAGGGATGGGATTGAAATCCTTTTTGAACTGCGTGCGCCGCAGCAAGCCAGCATTTTTGGTGGGTATTCCTTTGGCTATAGCTTTAAGTCACTTGTTCCGCCCCACATTTTCTTCACTCAAGGCACGCATTTGTATCGGGCGTTCATGGAGGCGCAAGGTGGGTGCAGCCCAGCCTGCCGCCCCCTATCGCGTGGCTCACTCGGATGCCAGGGAACTGGCTGCCATCCTGTTTACTTCGGGTTCAACCGGTATGCCAAAGGGCGTTTGCTATGAGCACGGTATGTTTGCTGCCCAAGTCGATTTGATCCGTGCCAGCTATTCCATCCAACCTGGAGAAGTGGATCTACCGATGCTGCCAATTTTTGCGTTGTTCAATCCCGCCCTTGGAATGACAACCGTTGTTCCAGCCATGAATCCCAGCAGACCTGCTGCCGTCGATCCGTGGAATATAGTGCAGGCTATCAAACAAAATTCCGTGACCAACAGTTTTGGATCTCCGGTCTTATGGACCAAAATCGGACGCTACTGTGAACAACAGGGCATCACTCTGCCGACCCTCAAACGGGTGTTAATGGCAGGTGCCCCGGTTGGTCCCGGTTTGATGGAGCTGATGTCGCGGGTGGCTCCCAATGCACAGTTACACTCTCCTTACGGGGCCACAGAGTGTTTGCCAGTTTCTTCTGTGGACGCGGCGACTGTATTGGGTGAAACCTGGGCGGCCACTGTAACTGGAAAAGGAACTTGTGTCGGTAAACCCTTGCCCGGAGTGGATGTGATTATCATTCCCATCAACGACGATCCCATCCTCGATTTTTCCAGATTGAAACTTTTACCAGCGCACGCAGTCGGAGAAATTGTGGTCGGTGGGGCGATTGTTACTCAGGCTTATGACCGACTGCCTGAGGAAAATGCCAAAGCCAAGATCCGTCATTTTGACGGCAGGCTCTGGCACCGCATTGGCGATCTCGGTTATCTAGATGAGCAAGGACGTCTGTGGTTTTGTGGGCGCAAGGCTGAACGCGTGCGTACCGCAGCAGGAGATTTATACACCGATTGCTGCGAAGCCATTTTTAATGCACATCCGGGCGTATTCCGCAGCGCACTCATTGGATTGGGTGCTCCCGGTTCCCAGGTGCCTGCTTTGGTGATTGAGCCAGAACCAGGTGCTCGGCTCGCTCATGATGAATTGTGCGATTTGGCTCAACGTCACCCGCATACGGCTGCGATTCAACAGTTTTATCAATACGCACCATTTCCAGTGGATGTGCGCCACAACGCCAAAATTCACCGCCTTACCTTGGCGCATCTGGTCAGAGACAAGCACCGCATTCAGTAGCAGATAATTCCCAGTCTGTTCTTTGGCCTATCTTTGGGGCACACTTCAATCTGCAAAGGTTTTTCATGTCCCCATTTGCGCTCAGCAAGCTGGATGCGTATAGTGCAAGTTCTTATCCAACCTGAAAATCCATTGATTATGAAAAAAATACGTACATTCCTCGCTATGCTCGCGGTTGCAATTCTGCCCGCCGGATTAATCGCTCAAGTCAATGTGGGTGACACTGCTCCCGATTTTACGCTCACTGACCTTCAGGGAGTCGAGCATTCCTTAAGTGATTTTCGCGGCAAGACAGTGGTGCTCGAATTTGCCAATCCGAATTGTCCGTTTGTGGTGAAGTTTTATCGCGTCGGTGCCATGCAGCGCTTCCAAAAAGAAGCTGCTGAAAAAGGCGTGGTCTGGTTGGTGGTAAACCCCACCGTCTATTCTCATCAGGATTATTTAAACCATGAACAATCGGTGGCCTGGGTCGAAGAGCACAACGTTAAAGTGCCGTGGATGATCAATCGCAACAGCAGCGTTGCCAGACTCTATGGAGCTGCACGTACCCCCGAAATGTTCATCATCAATGGCGAGGGTACAATAGTCTACATGGGTGCTATCGACAGCATTAGTTCAGCCAATTCTGCAGACATCGAGCGTGCTACCAACTACGTTATGCAAGCGCTTGGCGAATTGAAAGCGGGTCAACCTATCTCAAACCCACGCACCCGCCCCTACGGTTGTACGATCAAGTTCTAATTCGCCTCGGATTGAATTTGCACCTGAGCAGGTTTTTATTAACCTGCTTTTTTATGCCTGAAGAAAATCATTTGTACCGCCAGAACATTGTGGCCTGTGTTTGGGATTTTGATAAAACCCTGATCCCTGGGTACATGCAATGGCCCATCTTTCAGCATTACGGTGTGGATGAGAAGGCATTCTGGCGCGAGGTAAATGCTCTGCCCGAGACTTACGCGCGCATGGGACAACGGGTTTCACGCGATACCATCTACCTCAATCATATACTCACCTATGTCCGGCTGGGTTTGTTCCCTAAATTGAACAACCGGTTGCTGCGCGAACTCGGCGCAATGCTGCATTTTTATCCCGGTTTGCCCCAGTTCTTTCAAACACTCAAAAATATCCCCAAGCAAAAGGCGGAATACCGCAAATACGATATTGAAGTTGAGCATTACGTTATTTCGACTGGTTTGGCTGAGATGATCCGCGGATCTTCAATCGCTCCACTCATTGAAGAAATATACGGCTGTGAGTTTATCGAAAATCCGCTCGAACCCGGTTTTATCGACCAGGAAACGATGCCGCTCGAATCGGAAGCTGAGATTGCCCAAGTCGGGATGATGGTCGATAATACCCTGAAAACCCGATTCATTTTTGAGATCAATAAGGGTACTAACAAAAATAGTACCATTGATGTGAATTCAAAGCTGCAACCAGAGGATCGTCGGATTCCCATGCACAATATGATATATATTGCCGATGGCCCTAGTGACGTTCCGGTGTTTTCGGTCATTCGCAAACAGGGGGGACGGGCTTATGCGGTTTATGAGTCCGGCAATCCTAAAGAGTTTGCGCAAAATGATGCGCTGTTGCGTGGCGGTAGGGTCGATGCTTATGGACGCGCAGATTATCGCGAAAAGAGCGATACCCACATGTGGCTGTGCATGCACGTGCAACAGATTTGTGATAGAATTGTAGCCGATTCCGAACAGGCTTTGAGTCGCAGAGTGGGCGCGCCTCCGCGCCATATTCACAAAGATGATCCATTGCCAGAGCCCAGACAACTCAAACAGGAGCACCTTTTTGATGCCTAACTCAAGCCATTCGTCGTCTACTCCTCAAAACAGATCCAAGCGCTTTCCAGTGATTGCGTTGCTTGGATTTTGTTGTTTTGCAGCTATATTGTCTGCCATGAGTGACAAAAGTGGAAAAAGTACCTGTGCCCCAGGCATGATGAGTTGCGGTTTCGATAGTGCTGCCAGCGCTGCGACTGAACGCGATTCCAAACCTCAACCCAGCGCATGCGGGCTCCCATCGCACGTTAGCATAAGTTCCGATGGCTTGAAGGTGCAGCGGACCGATGAAGAGTGGCGTGCGCTGTTGTCGCCACAACAATACCACGTGGCGCGACAGCATGGAACTGAACCTCCCTTCCGCAATACCTATTGGGACAACAAACAAGTGGGTATCTATTGCTGTGTTGGATGTGGCGCTCCGGCTTACAGCAGCTTTGATAAATTTGATTCCGGTACTGGATGGCCCAGCTTTTCCCGACCCATTGATCCTCGCCTCATCGGTTCCGTTATCGATAAAAGTTACGGAATGATTCGTCACGAGGTCCATTGTTCGGTCTGTGGCTCCCATCAAGGGCACGTTTTTCCAGACGGCCCTGGCCCCCAAGGATTGCGTTATTGTATCAATTCGGCGTCTTTGAAGTTTGAGCCACTTCCGGATGCTGAAGCTATTGAGGCCCATGCTCAAGCTTGGCTCGACGCTCTGTGAGTCGCCAACTACCCAGTTTGCTGG
Organism: Verrucomicrobiota bacterium; assembly: GCA_021208135.1. GTDB lineage: Bacteria > Verrucomicrobiota > Verrucomicrobiia > Opitutales > Oceanipulchritudinaceae > JAJOKB01. Next base: position 5,348 of record JAJOKB010000074.1, read on the forward strand.
CCAGTCTTCATGGACTGCCTGAGCCCACCAGCCATATGCTGGACCGCAAGGCCAAACCCATCGATAGCTTACTGGAAGTCCTCATTCAGCGCCACCGCATTCAAAAACCGCGGCCAGAGGAAATATTGATGGAACATTGGCGCACGATTGTTGGACCACAAAATGCACACGGTTGTGCGCCTGAGAAGGTCGATAGAGTAGGCGTGTTACACGTGCGGGTAGCCAATCCCATTTTGCGCCGGGAATTAATGTTCCGTAAGGCTGATATGTTGCGCAAGCTACAATCTTTGCCCGAGTGTGACTTTATCGTGGATATCCTTTTCAAGGCTGGTTAATTTGCCCTCATGGTTTCTTTATCTGAAGTACTGAATTTTTTGTGATCAACGTACGGAACGTACCCGCTATCGGGATTTTCCCGGAGCAAACAACGGTCTGCAAATCGAAAACAATGGCGTCGTTACTAAAATCGGTGCTGCGGTCGATGCCGGCTTGTACCCTTTCTTCGCCGCAGCTGAGCAGGGTGTGGACTTTTTAATTGTTCACCACGGTTTGTTTTGGTCTCCCGCTACTGCCTATACCGGTAGTCATTACAAGCGTTTGAAATTCGCTTTCGACCATAACCTCGCCGTTTACAGCTCGCATCTGCCTTTAGATGGACATCCCGCAATTGGTAATAATGCCCTGCTGGCTGACGCCCTGGGGTTGGAGGTCGATCGGTTTTTCCTCGAATACGAAGGAATGCCCATAGCTTTGCTCGCGAAGTGCGATTGTGATATTTCCGCTTTGTGCCAGCAAATGCACGCTTTGTTTCCCACAACATTTCAGAAAATTTTGTTTGGTAGTAAAAAGCCTGGGAAAGTTGCCATTCTAACTGGCAGCGGACGCAGTGCCTTGCCGCACCTTTTAGCCAATGGAACCGACACACTTGTCACCGGCGAATTGCGTCAAGAACACTTCAATTTTGCCCAGGAACACGGCCTGAATCTACTGCTGGGTGGGCATTACCATACGGAGGTATTCGGAGTGCGTGCATTGGCCGCTGAAGTGGCGTCTCATTTCAATCTCGAGCACGTTTTTCTGCCTCAACCCTGCCCGCTGTAATCGCCATTTATGCGGCGCTGGGTGTGAATTGACCTTTTTCCAGTGGCGAGTTGAAACCCGCGCTCCGGGAGGTGCAAGCGAGTGCCTGGCACCTTGAATTTTCGACTTCTGCGATTGACGCTAGTGGCTCATTGGCAAAGCTGGGTGCCATGACCCCCCTTAATGTGACTGAATTTGGTGCCGTAGGCGACGGTACTACCCTCAATACCAAAGCCCTTCAGAAGGCCATTGACGCAGCTACGGCACCTGGCGCCAGCGGCAGTTTGGTGGTTCCTCGTGGGCGGTTTGTTACCGGTACGCTATACTTGCGCAGCGGTCTGCAATTGGAACTCCAGGCTGGAGCTGTCATTCAGGCGTCGGGCAACATTGAAGATTATGACTTCATGGATGTCACCGGTCACAAGGACCTGCAGCCCTATCATTTTCTCGTTTTGAAAGAGCTGAATGATGTCGCAATTTTTGGTGCTGGCACGATAGATGGAAGTGGACCCTCGTTTTGGGAGAAGACCCCGAATCGTTTAGGTTGGTATCGCGAGTTGGACAAGCGCCCCAGCCCGATGGTGGAATGTGTTGGTTGTCGTAATTTAAATTTTCGCGGCATAGAAATAGCCAATTCGCCGGGTTGGACCCTTCACTTAAAAGTGCAGTGAGGATGTGCTGATTGATGGGGTGCGTATTCGCAACAACCTGTTTGGTCCCAACACGGATGGAATCGACATCAATGGGTGTCGAGACGTACGCATTTCCAACTGCCTCATTGAGGCCGGTGATGATGCCATCGTGTTAAAGACAACTAAAGATGCTCAGCCATGTGAACGCGTCGTTGTTACTAATTGTATCATTGATACCAATTGCCGGGCTTTGAAACTCGGTGCCCATGAGTCGTTCCTGGATATGCGCGATGTCGCCTTCAGCAACTGCGTGGTGCGGCAATCAGTGGCAGTGTTTGCTCTGTATTGTCGCAATGGGGGCATTTTGGAGAATATTGTAGTGAGCAATATTACCGGCAACGCATTTTCCAATCCTGACTTCAATCAGCCGATCCATATTGATTTGGGCTGTTGCAAAGGTGATACCAAACTCGGTCAAATTCGCAACGTAAGCATAAGCAATTTGATTTTACACAGTAATGGACGCGTGTTGATCAATGGTGATCCAGCGCAATACGTGGAGAATATCTCATTGGACAATATTCAATTGCATTTGCGTGACTGGTTTGATCCGCATCCTGCAGGGCTTACCGCCACTGGTCGCCAGTTTTCTCCCTCAGCTCCTGAAGCTAGAGCAGCCAGGGCCGCAATGGTGGTCCAATACGCTCGCAATTTTCACGCAAGCAACGTCAGGGTCATTAAAAATGGCGAAATCCCACAAGGATTTGTCGATATCTGGCAGAAAGATTGTGTTTAGGTGGCCTCTCGTTTTTAGTTGAAAACCGTCCGGCTGTCGTTTTGCTGAAGAATTTGTGCGGGGGTAGCTCAGTAGGATAGAGCGAGCGTTTCCTAAACGCTAGGTCATGGGTTCGATTCCCATCCCTCGTGCCATCTCCGCTCGCAGACTCACTATGCCGCTTGGCATGGAAATGTTCCACTCAACTTGCCATGGTTTTACCAAATGGCAGCAATTTGCGATATTGGCATTATATGAACTCTCTCGAACAAAATACTGTCTTGCCTGCTGATCGCTCAAACGGATATAAAGCACCATTTCGTTATTACGATAAGACTCTAACAGTGACACCAGAATACAAATCAACCCTTCCCGACATGCAAAACCGGGACGCCTCCGAGATTCTCGGGGCCAACGTTCCCATCTTGCAGGTCGGTATATCCAATTTCCGGCTGCCCTTGAAGTTTATGACGGCCACGGGTGAACCGCTGACATTGGAGACTTCGGTCACCGGCACCGTTTCGCTGGCGGCTGACAAAAAAAGGCATCAACATGTCCCGCATTATGCGGGTTTTCTACGACTTTAAGGACCGGGTCTTTACACCGGAACTGCTGGAAGAGGTGCTGTGCGAGTACAAACACAAAATCGGTAGCAGCCGCGCACGATTGAAGCTCTCTTTCTCCTATCCGATAATGAAAAAGAGTCTGCGCAGCGGTCTTGAAGGATGGCAGTATTACAATGTCGCTTACGAAGGCGTGTTGGATGATTTGGGTCGTTTCCGCAAGATTATCCATTTTGACTTCGTTTACAGTTCCGCCTGTCCTTGCTCAGCGGAGTTGTCGGAGCACGCACGCTCAGAGCGCAACATCTATGCTGTGCCCCACAGCCAACGCAGTAAAGCCCGGGTTTCGGTCGAGGTGCGCGGTGGGAAAATTCTAGCTGTTGAGGATTTGCAGCAACTGTGTTTAAACGCGCTGCTCACGGAAACTCAAGTGATGGTGAAGCGTGAGGACGAGCAAGCTTTTGCTGAACTCAATGGTGCACAAACCAAATTTGTTGAAGACGCAGCCCGCCTTTTGTATGAGCAGTTGGATAGTGAATCGCGTATTTTTGATTTTCAGGTGGCCTGTGCGCACTTGGAATCACTCCATTCCCATGATGCTGTGGCCGTCATCAACAAAGGTGTGGATAAAGGTTTTTCGGGAAATTTTGACGACTTCCGCAACCTGATTTGCTGAGGTTTGTGCGCAGGATCACCTTTCCGGTGCCAACACAATTCTAAAACCCTGGGCACTGTCTCGGCTGCCTGGGGAGAGTTTATCTCTGGCTGCCGACCTGCTGCGGTGTGCCAGTTCAGCCCAGCTGCCACCACGGACGACCCGGGTGTCCTGGCCAAACCTGCGGACAGGGCTGGTGAGTCTTCCTCCCAAGTAGCGGTCTGAGAAGTGGTCTAAAACCCACTCACGGACGTTGCCATGCATATCGTATAATCCCCACGCATTCGGCGTGAAGCTGCCCACTTCAAGCGTCTGGGAAGCGCCCGCTCTGGGGGCTGAATCGCCAATGCGCGGCGGGGGATAGGCTCCTTGAAAATTGCCATGCCGGGGTTAGCCAGATTGCCAAAACTGAAGGGCGTGGATGTGCCTGCACGCGCGGCAAACTCCCATTCTGCCTCGGTGGGAAGGCGATACACAAAACCCGGTGGCAGACGCCCCGCTTCCCGTTCCCTCGCTGTCAGCAACTCGGCAAATTGCATCGCTTCATGCCAAGTGACAGAATCGACTGGCAGGTGCGGACCGCGGAACCGGCTGGGGTTTTGGCCGACAATGCGTTCAAATTCGGATTGGGTAACTTCAAATCTTCCCATCCAAAATGCGCTGGCAATGACCACTTCAGTTTGGGGGGCCCTCATTGGGCAAGCGCATGATTTCTTGCATGGGACTGCCCAACAGGAATTCGCCAGAAGGAATCCATGCCATGCGCAGATTCAGTCCGGGAACTGTCCATGAGTTGCCGCTTTCCGGACCGGGAATAGGGAGAATAGGCACTGTCCATTGCAACTGTTGATTGGGTCGAGGAATAATGGAATAGACCATTGCCAGGTGGTCCTCCGGTTGGACGGCAATTTCCGTGCGTACCCCAGGCGTTAGTTGGATGGTATTGCGGACGAGTTTGACAACCTGATTATTGACCAAAACTGTAGCTGCCATGTTTTCCGGCAGACTCAGCTCAAGAACGGCTGGCAGCGGCACAAGAATAAGTGACAGGTCGAGAGTTTCATCATCCCTCAGCTCGATTCTGGTATCGAGAGTTTTGAAATCCGGGTGCTCAATCCTAATTCTGTGTGAGCCAGGCAGCAGGGCTGCCCGAAAGGAAGAAACGGCTTCAAAAGTGCGCTGACCGATGCTCAGCCGGATTAATTCCAATCGGTCGGCAATCAACTCTGCCAGTGGAATTTCAATGTGCAGATTCAACTGTGCTCTGCGCTGTAACAGATTGCCAAAGTCGAGAGCGCTGTTGGCACCCGGACCGAGAGTCAATTTTTCTTCGGGAGAACGAAATCTCTCGTCACGAATGATGACTGACAGCTGCTCTCCCGGAGGCAGGTTATCAACCACCGTCGGTGTCTCACCCCTGTGCTTTCCATTAATGTAGACCGGAATGCCAGCAGGTTCTGACGTGATTTTGAGTGAAGCAGGCAAGGGTACAAGTTTGACTGGCAGCTGAACCCATCTATTTGCCTGTAAGGTAATGTTCTCGGCGTTAAAATCCTTGTAGCCCTGGGCTGTCACCCGCAGATGGTAACTGTCCGCCAAGAGGCGATCGCGAATCAGCAGAAAACCCTCCTCCGGGATGGTGTCGATGAATTGTTGAGTGTCGTCGGGCAAAACCACGTACAGTCTTGCGCCAGGCATGGCTTCAACCCGCAGTAGACCATGTTGGTTTTCTTCAAGGGTACGTATGATTGCATCCCCGTCTGTGGGTTCATCAACAATTTGCTGCAGAGGTTGGTTGGCCCAGCGCCAACCAAAATAAAGCATTGCCACTGCCGTTAGTGCGATGACCGCACAGTAAATTGAGTAGCGTTTAGTGCGATCTTGACTGACTTCCAGCGTAATTTTGCCCTGGTTGCGCAGCATAGCCAGGTGCTTTTGCAGCGCGGCAAAGGTCTGATAACGCTTTTCGGGCACCTCATGCAATGAGTGCTCCAGCCAGTAACTCCACTTTTTATAGAGGTCGGGATGCTCCTTTTGCAACGAGGACAACAAATTAGAGGATTTGTTACCAACAAGCAAAAAGGCCCCGAGCAAACCGAGGGAATAGATTTCGGCGCGCACATCCACCGCACTGCGGCTGCGCAATTCCGGTGCCATCGCCTCCATCAAAGTGAAATAAGCACGTGCGCTGGTTTCCTGGATCGGAATAATCGCGGTACTTATGAATTGGTCGAGCAGGGCGCGGTCCAGCACATCCAGCATGCCAAACCCTACGATCAATACCTCACCGCTTTCCTGAATCAGTACGTTTTCCGGGGCCATGCTGCGATGCCGAATACCGTTTGCATTGGCTTGTTCCAGAATGCTCGCCGTGCGCTGTAAAATATCCAGAACCTTTGTTTCCGCGATGGGACCCCCTTTGTGCAAGACATAGTCGGTTGCCGAGAGGGCGCTGGTGCCTTCGAATACAATGGCTGCTTTTCCTTCGATTCGTTCTACGTGAGAGGGACGCAAAATTCCTTTAACGGATGCCTGCTGCAGCGTTCTCACCGTCTGCTGCAGTTTCGCAAACAATTCTTGATCCGCATTAAAAAATGCCGGCAAAACCTGAAGGCACAAGTCCTGCCCATGGCTTTCATCGGTCACATGATAGAGGGGGCCTAGCAGGGTCAGTTGGACCAGTCGTTGTACGCGGTATGGCCCGAGACGCTTACCCGGCATAACGAGGTCATCCACCACGCTATTGCCATAGGGTAGCCTGTCTTTGGGCACCATAGGTTATTCCTTACTCAGCGCATCCAACACAGCGCTGACAATAGTTTCCACGGCGGCCAGCTTGCCTTCACCTTCATAGCCGCAGGCCAACATGCCTGCTACGGGTTCTACCAGTCGGTGACCTCTGGATTTCAGCGTAGCCAAATTTTGCTGGGTGGCAGGGTGGTTGAGCATCTTCCCATTCATGGCAGGGGCAAGAATAACGGGAGCTCGCGTTGCCAGATAAATGTTGGACAGCAGGTCATCTGCCAGCCCATGGGCGAATCTTGCGATCGTGTGGGCTGTTGCAGGAGCCACGATCAGGAGATCTGCGCGATCCGCGAGGTCAATGTGTCCCGGATGCCAATCGCTGCCTTGGGTCCACATTGTGGTGTGAACAGGATTGCGGCTTAAAGTCTGGAGCGTGAGAGGGGCGATTAGTTTGGTCGCAGCTTCGGTCATCACCACATGAACCGAGTGCCCGGCCTTGACCAATAAGCTGGCAATATCGGCAGCTTTGTAGGCTGCTATGGAACCTGACACGCCCAAAACTATTGTTTTTCCTGTGGTTGTCATGGGTTAGCGATAACTCACTACCTGAGTGCCGGAAATCAAATCGTGCAGTGCGCGGTTTTTATTGTGCAGCAGGACAAAGAAGCAGCTGATCAGGTACAAGCTGAACAATAGCAAAAAGAACCAGATCATGGGAGAATTTTCCAGGGCAAACTGGTTGATGGCTTCCTGATCGCCGGGTTCGATGTTGGCTTGCAGCATACGTTCAGTAATTACTGCGTAAGGGAAAACAGGCATGAAAAAGAACAAGTTGCGCAGGAAGGCTGAGGCCAGGTTGGGTCTGAGACCATCGGTGGTCAGCACGGAAATACGCATGATTCCTTTGCCGAAGGTAAGGCCTAGTTGTGATTCCATGATGGGTTTGTAGGCCACTGCGGTCAGTATGCTCACCACGATGACCACAGAGTAGGATCCAAACAATCCTGCCAGCATCGTGGGAAAAGACATGACAATGTAATCGATGATCAAGGCGGCTAATCTGGAACCGAAACCAGCCGGCGCAAACAGGCGGGCATTACCTACCGGTGGGCCGGGAATTTCGTTGGGTGGGATGCGATCACTTTCCATCAATGGATTCATATAAATTGTATTACAAGGCCAAGGCAGCAGCTTTGTCACTTTCACAAACTTGACAATCCTTTAATGCATCATGCTATCCTAGCCTATGATGCAAAAGCATCCCATCACCAAGTACCGTCCGTTTCCAGTTATCGACCTGAGCGATAGGAAATGGCCCTCGAAACGCATCGAACGCGCACCGGTGTGGTGCAGCGTCGACCTCAGGGATGGCAATCAGGCCCTTGCCATTCCAATGAGCGTCAAGGAAAAGGTGGAACTGTTTCTGCTACTCGTCGAGATCGGCTTCAAGGAAATTGAAATTGGTTTTCCGTCAGCTTCCGATACCGAGTTTGCATTTGCCCGCGAGTTAGTGGACCGGAATCTTATCCCGGAAGATGTAACCGTTCAAGTGTTGGTGCAGTGTCGCGAACATTTAATTCGTCGTACCTTTGAAGCCTTGCAAGGTACCCACAAAGCGATCATTCACTTTTACAATTCGACCAACCCCTTGCAGCGCCGGGTGACCTTTGGCTTGGATCGAGCGCAAATAAAGGAAATCGCGGTCAATGGAGCCCGACTCATTCGTGAATTGGCACCTACGATGACTGACTGTCAATTGCGTTACCAATATTCACCGGAAAGTTTTTCCGATACTGAGCTGGAATTTTCCCTGGAGGTGTGTGAGGCGGTTATGGATGTAATGCAGCCCACGCCGCAAAATCCGATAGTACTGAATCTGCCTGCCACTGTTGAGATGGCCACACCCAATGTACACGCCGATCAGATCGAGTGGTTTTGCCGTCATTTGACTCGCCGTGACTGTGCCATTGTATCTTTGCATACGCACAATGACCGTGGCACTGGTGTTGCTGCGACCGAACTGGGATTAATGGCCGGTGCAGATCGCGTCGAGGGTACTCTGTTTGGTAACGGTGAACGTACCGGCAATGTCGATATCGTCACAGTTGCGCTCAACATGTACACCCAGGGTGTGGATCCGCGGTTGAATTTTGGCGATATTCAGCGCATTCGGGAAGTCTACGAACGCTGCACTCGCATGAGTGTCCATGATCGTCATCCTTACGGCGGAGATTTGGTGTTTACTGCGTTTTCAGGCTCGCATCAAGATGCTATCAACAAGGGAATGCATGCATTGAGTAAGGAGCCAGGTGCGCTGTGGGAGGTCCCATACCTGCCGATAGATCCTGAGGATATCGGGCGCACCTACAAGGCCATCATTCGCATCAACAGCCAGTCCGGCAAGGGCGGGGTAGCCTATGTTCTGGAACAGGAGTACGGCTATGAAATGCCCAAGAAAATGCATCCTGAGTTCGGCGCTATCGTTAACCGCATTGCCGATGAGACGGGTAAGGAATTGTCGTCCGAAGAGATTTTGCAGGCATTTCTGCGCGAATATGTTGAGCGCACTGCTCCTCTTGAGTTGCTGGACTACGATGCTGTTCCCAGCGGCAAAGGAGATCATCATCATATCAGGTGCGCCGCCAGCGTGAAACTTGAAGGTACTGAACATGCCATCAATGGTCAGGGCAACGGCCCAATTGCTGCCTTTGTCAATGCCCTTGAAAATGCCGGTTGGAAAAACTTCAAGTTGATGGATTACCGGCAACACGCTGTTTCCGCCGGCTCAGCTGCCGAGGCTATCGCCTATATTTTGGTTGAGCGGATTTCAGACCAAAAGCAATTTTGGGGTGCGAGTATCGATGCCAATATTGAGCAAGCGGGTCTCAAGGCACTGGTATCCGCTTTTAATCGCGCCAGTTTGAGTTGAAGAATCTGGTTTTGGTCCCCGCAGGTATTGTGCCTGCGGGCTTCCCAGACCTAGAGAGAGCCAGATCCGGTAAGCTTGGCAAAGACCAATTTGCCACCGCTGCTAGGTAATATGCTTTGCACCTCCACGTCCACAGACTTGCCGATCCATTTTTTCCCATCGGGTACAACGACCATCGAGCCATCCGCAAGATAGCCGACCGCCTGCTCCGGTTCTTTGCCGGTTTTGACCAAATCCACCGAAAGAATCGAACCTACCGCAATATCCTGTGACAAGGCTTTGCCGAGCAACGTGATATTCAGCCATTCGATGTTATTGAATTCGGCTACCTGGGCGAGGTTGTAGTCTGTGGTCAACAATTTGGCTTTTAAGGATTGAGCGAGAAAGATCAGTTTCGCGTCAACTTTTCGACTGCTGTCGACCTGACTGTCGTTGATGCGCAAATCCACATGGCGCATTTCGCGCAGTTTGTTGAGTGTTTCCAAACCTTTGCGGCCTTTGGCTTTGCGGATGGGATCATCTGAATCTGCAATGCGCTGCAGCTCGTCCACCACAAATTGAGGGATCACCAAAGCGTAGCCCATGAACCGACTTTCGCAGATTCCCACAATTCTGGCGTCGATCAAAGCGCTGGTATCGACCACCACCAGTGGCACATCCACACCGTGCGGCACAAAGCGCACGTAAGGAATGACCAGATTGAATTCATCTCTGCCCCGCAAGGCGATGACAGCTCCTAAATACATCAGTACCACAAACAAGGACAAGCGGATCAGGTACATGTTTTGCAGCAAATGCCGTCGAGAGTATCAATATCTTCAAACGGTACATCAAAAGGGCGATGAAGCAAACAGTGTGGCTGCGGCCCAGCCCACGAACAGGCCAAAGGTGAGCGCGGAAAGACCGCGCAATGAAAATCCTTTTAACAGGATATCTATGCCGACGACGGCCAGCCCGATCAGTAGCCCGGTGATGACCGTGTGCCAGAGGTAATCCTTCCAGTCAGGAACAATTAATGAGACCAAAACGCCGCCCGCGATGCAGAGCAATATAAACAGGATGCGAATAATGCGGATGGTATGGTCCATAAGGGTACTTCTACCAAAGCTTATTTTTCGTCTGGCGCAAGGTAAAGTTAACTGTTTTTACAAGTAGGTTGGCGCACTTAGGGAAATGTGAGATCAATCACCTGCTGTACGACGCCGGCCAATGGAATATTGGAGTTATCGATAACTCTGGCATCATCCGCGACCTGGAGAGGGGCGGTGGCCCGGTTGCTATCGCGGTTATCGCGGTTGGCAATGGAATCTGCCTGGCCCTCATCGGCGCGACGTGCGGCACGCTTTGCGGCATCTGCAGTGAGATAAATTTTCAGATGGGCGTCGGGGAAAATCACTGTGCCGATATCGCGACCATCCATGATCAGTCCGGTAAAGCCATGATCTTGAGCGACTTTTGCCTGTAGGCGCTGATAGCTTTTGACGGCGCTGCGCACCATTGGCAGGGCAGCGTAATCAGAAACCGCAGCATTGACGGCAGCGGTACGCAGTTCTGAACCCTCGGGGATTTTGCCATTGAGTGTAATCAATGCGCTGTGTCCCTGCACAACAGTGCCGAGTTTTAGACTGGCCAAAAAGCGCAGCATCAACTCGTCCTCTCTCGGTTCAATAGCTTGTTGCAAGGCCGCAGCGGTAACCGCGCGGTAATGGGCACCGGTATCCACGTGCATAAAGTGGCAGATTTCTGCCACGGCTCTGGATGTGGAAGACTTGCCGGATGCTGCTCCGCCGTCAACAGCTATCACCTTGAAATCGGCCCCGCCTTGTCTGTTTGAGGTCGCGGTGAGTTGTTGTAATACGGAAAAAAAGTCAGGATATGTTTTCCCGCAGGTAAGTGGATCGTTGATGGTCAGCCAAGGTGTGCCATCGCCCAATACATCAACTGTGCCCAGCACGCCAAAACTCATGGCTACGCGGTGATCGTCATAGGTTTCAATGCTGACTCCCTGCCTGGCCTTCTCTTTCAAGGCCTGAAAGTCGGGGAAAATCGTCAAAGAGTCGTCTTGTTCCTGTACGGTTTGACCCAGTTTTTGCAGCTCGTTGGCCATAGCCCGGATGCGATCGGTTTCCTGTTTGCGTGTATGGGCAATACCGTGAATACAAATCGGCTCCGGCAACAGAGGTGCCAAGGCGGCCAATGTTAAAAAGGTATCGGAAAAGGTGCCCATGAAATAGCGCTTGGCAACGCTGGCTGAACACGGTGTTGGCTCGAGTCGCGGTGGCGACGCCTGCAGCAACCAGCAGTGGTCACCTTTGGTCAGTTGCAGTCCGAATGATTCCTCCATCAACTGAGCGAAGGCGACATCCCCTTGCAGCAGTCTGCCGCCGTGTAATCCCGGTAGGGACAAACGTCCGCCGTGGGCATAAGCAAGGCCTAAAAAGTAACTGGCTGCCGTGGCATCGGCCTCAATGGTAACCCTGTCAGCGGGAGGCTGAAAGGACCTGTTATTGGGTACAAACCACTCATTTTCAGTGGTGCGGCTGACAACTCCCCATTGCTGCATGAGGGCGCAAGTCATTTCCACGAACGCCGGGCGCACATTATCACACCTCAGTTGCATGGGTTCGGCTGCGTAAGGTGCCGCCATCAGCAGCGCCGACAGGATCTGACTGCTCGCGCTTGCCTGCAGGACTTGTTCGCCGCCCTTTAATCCGGCTGTGACCATGGTGAACGGAAAGTGCCAGGTTTGGCCGTGAAATTCAAAGTGGGCGCCTTGATCTTCAAGTGCTTGCAGTAAGCCCTGCATTGGCCGTTCTCGCATGGCGGGATCGCCGTCAAAGTGAAATCTGCCCTGGGGATGAAGGGCGGCGAATGCGGTCATAAACCTGGCGGCAGTTCCCGCATTGCCCACGTGCAATGTCGCTTCGGCGACCGGTATTTGGCCACCGCATCCGCGCACGGTGAGCGATGTTTCCTGTTCGTTGGCCTCAACCGGAATGCCCAATTGTCGTAAGCAAGTGGACATGATACGGGTGTCGCGACTGAACAAAGCACCAGCTAGTTTGACTGGTTGAACGGATAGGGCAGCCAACATCAGGGCACGGTTCGTCAGGCTTTTGGAACCGGGAAGAGTGACCCGGCCAGCGAGTGGCCTGCTGAATGGTTGTACGGAAATCGATTCCATGAATTAGTGATGACTTTGGTTCGGGTTGGCCGCATTTAAACGGTCGCGGTACTGTTTTGCCGAGTGCAGGATGCGCTCCAATTGATCGAAATTCTCGCTTTCAACAACGAGTTCCATCTGTGCCAGTTGTTGACTGAAAGTGCGTATGGCGGCGAGTAACTCCGATTTATTTTCCTGAAATATTTCCTTCCACAGAGTAGGGGAACCCGCGGCAATCCGGGTTGTATCGCGCAGTCCATTGCCGCAGAGCGAGGCCCAGTTGTCAGGCATTTGGGCCAAATGTGCGGCCAAAGCCGAGGCAAGGAAGTGTGGCAAATGGCTTATGTGTGCCACTGCACGATCATGGGTTTCGGGGTCAAGGGTGACGACATTCATGCCGATTGCCCGCCAAAAGGCTTCCAGTTTCAGTTGCGCAGTGCAGGGCTGACCGGTGGGGGTGACAATGACCGTGCGGTTGGCAAACAGATGAGCATCTGCGTATTCCATGCCACTTTTTTCCGACCCTGCCATGGGATGGGAGCCGATGAATGTGACGCCTTCTGGCATCACTTCGGTGCAGTTACTGCAGACCTTTGACTTGGTGCTGCCAACGTCGGTGACAATACATCCTGGCTTCAGCCCATGCACGCAGAGGGCTGCCAGCTCAGCCAATCGGGCAACGGGAGCGCATAACACCACCAAATCGGCCCCGGTCACTGCCTCAGCTGGTTCGCTATGAACGGAGTCTGCGATACCATCGGCCAGACAGGTGGCGCGTATTTCAGCTCTCCTCGCCCATATCGAAATGTGTCCGGCCAGCGAGCGTTCACGTACAGCCTTTGCCAGGGATGCGCCCAATAAGCCGGGAGCTAGAATTGCGATTCGGTTAAACACAGGTCGACGATTGATGGAAATGGTTTGAAGTTATCACAGGTAATTGCAACAAATGGGTCATCTTCCCAATTCCAACTTGAGTTTCCAGTTTATTTTCAACCTTCTAATCCACCTCATTCATGAATTCACCACTGCAATCGCCCCAAGTCGTCAGTTTACAGCGTTTGCAGCTGTCCAGCTATTGCGACGTATTTTCATCCGCCGTAACCGGCTGCTCAGCCACAATCCTGTTATTCCGGCGCTTTGATGCAGTGACTTGCCGGGTTTCATGAATCCAGCAGGCTAGCCCAATCCCTTTCTAGATATGTGGAATCCACTTAAAAAATATGGTACCCGGTCCGTTAGAAGTCCGGCGCGCCCGCAAGGAATTTTACTGCCAACCGTCGGCATT
>JAJOKB010000072.1 GCA_021208135.1 Verrucomicrobiota bacterium
ATCACCCTGCATGATCAACCAGCCGCCCATGCCGACAACCGATACAATGCCTAATGTGCCCACAAAATTGGCCAAGGGATTGTAGATCGACCAGCGGTACATGGCGCGCAAAGTTTTGTCGCGCAACTGAGCGGCCTGTGCCATAAACCTCCCATGTTCACGTTCCTGCAGCGCAAGCTTTGAATCAAACGGTTGCCCTGAATGTCTTCCACCAACAGCGAGTTTAACTCGCCGGCCGCCTCGCGCACTTCCTTCCAGTTGCGCCGTGTGTGCTGCCAGTGATTGCGCATCATGAACAGTAAAACCGGCACCGGCAAGATGACCAACCAAGCCAGGGTCGGTTGCAACCAGAACAGCATCGCCGTGATACCCAACACCTGCAGTACCGCGGTAATGCCTTGTTCCGAGCCATCCAACAACCCCCGTTCAAGTGCCTGCACATCTTCCATGACCCGGGAAGCCACCTCGCCGCTCTTGCGGGTGTCATAAAACGACACTGGCAGAACCAGGAGTTTGTTGTGCAGATCGCGACGCAAATCCAACAAAACTCTTTGTTCGAGCGTATTATTGACCCGTATCCTGGCCATGTTCAACAGGTCACGCATGGCAAAACAGCCTACGATGCCAGCTACCGCCCACAGCAGGAGATCCACCCGCCCCGGTTCCATTACGTCGTCAAATACCCACTGCAGGATGCGCGGCCAGGCTATGCCAAACAGCATGGAGCCTACAGCCAACAGCAACGTGAGGTAGAACAGATTTCGATAGCGGAACAAGTATCCGGATACACGCCAAATAATCTTCATGCTAGCAACAAGACCCGCCCACGCTGCTAACGCAACCTTTGTCTGCACGAATTACCGGTAAGCAATCTGTTGAAGTGTTTGCGCTCACTCCAACTAAAGAAAAAAGCGGCTCCGTGAAGAGCCGCTTTTGGTAAGCGTCCGATGAGTGCTTCGATCCCCCAATCTAACCCCTGAACGACGCCTACCTCAACAGCGCGCAGTACGAACCCCTTCATCTGCCACTGTTAGTCCTGAATGCATTCGATTCAGTTGCTGCCAAAGCCTTCGCCATGCGATTCAACGCACTCGACGCCTCAGGAGCACCAGACCCAAAGCCATGATACCCGCCAGAGCCGCATAGACGCGCGGTTCGGGTATGGCAACTCCGACCTCCGTCAAGGAGGTTGCTGCGATTAAATTGTCCAAAGTAAATTCTCCACCAAGAGTGGAAAACAAGGCTCCACTGTCATTTATCCTGGTGTCAACGCCTAGCGCGATGCGCCGGATTGAGGCAGCGGAAAGATCTCCTGCCAAGGTGGCAACTGGAGCGGCCATTTGATTGGCTGGATCTATCCAGAGTTGAGTTGCTGTGGTTTCCACGTTATACCCCATAACGATGCGATAGGTAACTCCTTCAGCTAAGTCGGTTGAATCGAAACTGAAGTTGTTTAGGGTTTGTGATCCGGTCGATATGCCTAAGCGGAAGGTGTCTGCTTCGATCCCGGGGTGATACCAATCCTTCCTCGATTGGCCGATCCGTCGCTATTTCTTAGCGCTAAAAACCCTGGCCTCATGGCGCTATCAGCAGTGCCAGAGGGCGCTACTGTAACCTGGAAATCGAATGCAACGTAAATCCAACCAGATGATACCTCGTTGCCAGAACCTCTATCCCGATTGGCTATGGATTGCACTCTGGCTGTGGTCGGAACAACGAAACTTACTTTATTGTCACTTACCGTTGGAATGTTTGACGGGTTGTCAGCGTTGGGCGCCCGCGTCCATGGACTGGTTTGAGACAGTGCTCCGTTGGCGTAGGTGAAATTGTCCTCGAACAAGATGGCCCCTTGAAGGTTGCCAAGAATTAGCCCGGAAATGGCGAGAGTAAGGTATTTTTTCCGATTCATACGATTGAATTAAGCAGTGATTAGTTTTAGTGAGTTATGATCATGGGCAATCAGCGACGACGGCGCAAAAAGCACGAGTCCGAGTGCCAATAAGCCTGTCAGAGCGGCATAAACGCGCGGTTCGGGAATGGTGGTAATGGTCAGGTTATCGATCTCGAAAATGCCAAGATTGGTGACTCCGGTACCGCCGTCGTTGTTGTACATGCGCAGGTTTACGCGACGGATGCCGTTGTTGGTGCCGCCCCCGGCAATGGTGATGTCCGGAGTGGTGATTGGACTCACTGAACCAATCCAAAGCGAGGTTTCTTGGGTCGCTGCATCAAAGCCAACCATCACTGTGTAGGTGGTGTTGAGGGCGAGATCTATCGAGGAGAAAACAAAATTGCCACCCAATTGAGAGCTTTGCGAGATGCCCAATTGCACAGAATCGGCTGTGCTGCCTGCTTGCAGTCCCACAAACCCTCTTTGCTGGTTGCCAGCACCATCGCCAAAGGAGAAAAAGCCGGGGCGCACATCTGCTGCGGCTTGTGGTGCCTGAAGCGCGGTAAAACTGAAGATGGCGTAGATTGTGTCAGCAGTGACTGCTGCTTCAGTTCCCCACAGAGAGCGCACCGAGTTGTTGATGGGGGTGGCGGTTGTCCAATCGAAGCGGACCGCCCCGTTATTGACGACGATGTGATTGGATGGGTTGTCAGAAGTGGGCGTATTGGTGCCACGCGCCCAGGTGCCTTGACCTGAAAGTGGACCATTCGGATAATCAAAAGAATCCGTGAGGATAAAATTGCCAAATAGTTGGGTAGAGCAAATCGCGCTGCCAAGCAGTGCTGCGAGAAGTTTAGATTGGGTGAACATAGGAGTAGACCATTGATGTTGAATGTGAACAGAACAAAGCAGGAGTTTTTTTTGCTTCTTGCTACGTAATCTTCATCAAGGACACCTAGGACTCAAATGCGGCTCTATTCGCATAGTTGAATGCGTTGACCAACGCACCGGGCAGGCAGTCAAGCGGATCTGGGTATCGCCTCAATGTTGTCTGATGGTGGAACCCATCGACAACTTACCCTCAATCAAAACCGTTTTTGGTGCGTCGGGCAGGCCGCATTCCGAACGCAGAACCAAAGAACTTAGCAAATCCATTGCTGCCGAACCAACTGTTTGTGGAAGCTGGTTGACTTGAGTAATATATTCAGGGGCTTCACCGTAGCTCAGGTAGCCAAAATGCTCTGGCGCTCTCAAGCCGACGCTGGCCAAAGCATCCAAAGCGAAGGTATTGAATGCCAGAATGCAGTCCGGCTTATTCTCCTGAAACCAACTGCGCAGATGCTGCGCTTGCACGTGAAAATCCTGCCAGATCCAGTTGTAGATCGGCAACGGTTCAAATCGGTGCTGCAAATGGCCATTGAGAGCGTATGTTGCGGACATGGCATGCATTTGCCGCTCCTCCAGTTCGTGCCAACTGATCAGGCCTATGCGCCTGTATCCGGCATTGAGCGCAGTATCCAGCAATAGTTGCTTGTTGTGGTGGTTGTGGGGCAGCGTACGATGTAGGCGAAGGGTTTGGACGGTACTGGTTGCTGCCACCAAAGCCATGCTTTCCCATTCCAAATCGACATCGAACAGGGGCTCGGGCATGGGGGGAATCAACAGTCCGCGGATTGAACGCGCTTTGATGATCTGATCCACGCGCCTGGGTGTCATTCCATCTTCCCGCAGGTTGAGCATGTCCACCGCAAACCCCAATTGAACAGCCCTTTGCTTGGCCCCCTGAATCAGCTCACGGGTGTAATAATCCTCATTGATGCGTTGTGACGGTTGATAGGCGTTGAGTATGCCTATGGTGGACTCAAACCGCTGTTTGCGAGTGCTGCGCAGGTAAGCCATCAGCCTCTGTGCTTCAGGGTCCGGTGCATAACCCAGCTTCACTGCAACTGTTTTGACCTTTTTGCGTACAGATTCGCTGATGACAGGATTGTCTCGCAACGCGCGCGAGGCAGTCGCCCGTGACACTCCAGCCGCCTCTGCAATCATGCGCAAGGTAACGGTGGATTCCAGTTGCTGGCCTCGCTTCATATGGGCAATCGGCTGCGTCAATCAGCGCACAACAACCAAGCCATACCGTAAAAGGTCCCAGGAATATCAACGGACAGTATCCCATCTTTCAGGGTGCTGCTTTGTGTCTCTCCGTAGGTTGCGGCAATTCTCCACCCGGCGTTTGCAGTCGCCGGAATGTCGATCTCAACGGACTCTGGTGCTTCATCGAAGGTGTGCAAAACTACCAGGGCTTGTTTGCCGTCCGGTGACACCCGCACTACGGCCTGCCAACCTTTGGGATAGCGGCGCGAGGGGCCGGTCTGGCCGTAAAAATAGGAAATGCCGTCCCGCAAAACCGGAACCGCTTGCACGTAAAAGTCCTGCGCTTGCTTTAAGCGGATAAATTTTTCCCCATCGAGGTCGACGACATCGCCTGATATGCACATGCGCCCGAGAAAGGTGGCTGCCAATGAGTAGTCCAGCCGCTGCAGAGAGTCATCCGGGCGCAACACCGCCCAAATCTGTAATTTGGCAACTGGAATCAGTCGTTGCAGACTGGCTGAGATAATGGGGATTTCGACGGTCTCGTGTGCGTCGGAGAATGAGCACATGCTGGTCAGAGCAATCATTCCCGGCTCCTCGCGGTGGCCACCAGAGGAACAATTTTCTATCACTAGATCCGGTATCTCAGTGCGGATTTTGGCGAAGAATTCCTTCACCTTGAGCAGATGTTGTCTCAGGCCCTCACCCAAAGATTCGGCACCATCGCAGCCCAATCCAATCGATTCATTGTAATCAACTTTCAAGTAGCCGAAACCACAGTCGCGCAGTTGATGAATCACCTTTTTGGTTAAGTATTCAAATGTCCATGGATCGCGGAAATCCCAAAAGCGTCGATTACCTACATCCAAAACCTTGCCGTTGCGGTGCAGCAGGTGGTCAACCGTCTTGTGGGCCTCCGTACCCTGGGTGCAGGGTTCAAACTCATACCACAGCCCCGGTATGATACCCATCGCACGCAGAGCGTCGCAGGTTGGTTTAAGGCCACCGGGGAAGGCTTTGGTATTTACGTTCCAATCGCCATTGAACTGAATACTGTTGCCTTCCGGTCGCTCCGCCCAGCCATCATCGATCACCAGATACTTTGTGTGCGTTCCCGCGAGTTTTTCCGCCGTGCGCATCAAGTAGTCGTGCGAGGGCTTACCCCAGGTAGAACACCACTCATTGAAAATAATGGGCAGTTCGCGTTCGTGTTCAGGTTCTTGATGGCTGATGCGCTGCTGCAATCCGAGCAAGGCGCGGCAGAGTGGATCAATACCGCCGTGCGCTGAGGCCACCAGCGCTGTGGGAGCATCCAGCTTTTCGCCCGGTTGCAGGCGTTTCATCCAGTGGGCGCGTTCAAAATCACCGTGGCCACCAGACATGTGTACCCCATCGTCGCGACGATAAATCTCCATTTGCCAGGAGCCATGCCAGGCGACCTGTGTCCCCAGATGACTCCCGTTGCACAATCCTCCAATGCAATAAATGGGAAATAGTTGCGGATCGGCATGCTGCGGTTTGCCCGTAGCGCAAAAAGACCGGGCCGCTCCCCAGGTCCGCTCCAATTGCAGATTTTCCAGGAATTCCGCTGTGTGAATGGCTTCGTTGGACCAGACGGAACGAAAGCGATGCAGTTTGAGTCGATCTGGAGCATCATCGGCGGCAAATGGGGTCATATCCGCCAGTGAGAACGAGGATAGCATTTCCACTTCCAGTGCTTCGTTGCCGCAATTAATGATGCTGGTATCTACTAAAAAACCTGAATCCCCCTCATGCCAGGTAACTGTGTGCACTGTTTCAAATCCAGCCTTGGAAATCATGCGGGTAGTGACCTGTGTGATGCCATCCTGGCAGGTGATCTCCTGACTCTTGAACCGCTGCGACTTGCTGGCAAAATGATCGCGCATGGTTTCGCCGGTTGAAAAATTATTAGGGTAGGGCAGTCCGCGCACCGCCACCTGAACTAATGGATCTTTTTCCCGGTGCTCCCATGCCATCATGCATTTGCGATCGGCAAAGACGGGATGGCTGGGGCGAGTGGCTGGACGCGAAGTGCATTTATCCTCGGTCCCCGCTGGCAGCGGCAGGAAATCGACCGAACCCGACCGGGGATCCAGTCTGTAACGCAGAGCGGTAGCTCCTATCTTTATGAATACCGTGGGATTGTCATTGGAAAGCGGATACATTCCATGAATCCAATGCAATTAACTGTAATACTCAAGCAGAGACTGTAGCTACCGGTAATCACGCCCGCCCGGCAATTTCCGCCGCTGGGTCATGGACCGGGAAGAACATGTATCGTTGGCTGAATTCCACTCCCACTACGGACAATTGATTGCCAATATGGTCCAGAGTTCGATGCAAGCCACGGGCAAAAATTTCTTGTTGAGTCATGTATTTCAATTCAGAGATAAGTCGCCCGCTGATGCGTTCCGCCTCATTGGAATAATGAGTGCGCGGGCAGCCCGAGATCGCGTGCAATGCCAGATCCAGTTGCTCGAGGCAGAACAAGATCGATCTGGGGAAATGCCACGAAAGCAATAGCAGATTGCTCACATTTTGCGGTGTAATATCCGATACGTAGGCCTGGTGATAACTTTCCAGAGCACTGCATGCACGTAAAACAGCCATCCACTGCGCCACATCAAAAGCACCAGCTTCACCATCATCACCAAAGCAACCCAAATGGCTTTTGCTGTCCAAAATCCGCGCCGTTTTATCTGCCCGCTCGATATACTTGCCCGCCTTGATGAACTCGTATCCTGTTTGGTGCGGGAATGTACTTTCGGTTATTCCCTGAAAGAGGAGTGAGTATTCCTTTATCTCTTTGTAGAAATCGTACGGACTTGAGTTCCACACTTTGTCAAAATTCTGCCCGCGCAAAAATAAATAGAGCCGATTGATAATTTCCCACATTTCGGAGCTGATCTGGTCGCGCACCATGCGGGCATTTTCCCTAGCTGCATAAACACAGCTTAAAACGGAACTGGGATTGTCCCGACTGGAAAGTCAAAAATTCATGACCGGCTGGGTGTCGGCCACGGGATGCAGGGTATTGAACAACTCCAGGTCGCCGATGCTGTTCAAAATGGGTTTCCACAACATGTGGGGTTGATCTTCCTCGCCTCTCGAAGTCTCCAGCAGCAACTGCAGATTAACATCCACCAATCGGGCGGTGTTTTCGGCGCGCTCAATATAGCGACTCATCCAGAACAGGGAGTCCGCGACGCGACACAACATGGGTTTGGTCTTTTGCATGGAGATTCTTTGGTCAGAGGTCCTGATTGAGTACCCAAGTGTCTTTGCTGCCACCACCTTGGGAGGAGTTTACCACCAGGGATCCTTTGCGCAAGGCAACGCGAGTGAGGCCACCAGGGATGATTTTTACGGACTCACCGTATAAAATGTACGGCCTCAGGTCAATGTGCCGCCCCTCAAAATTGCCCTCACAATAGGTTGGATGACGCGACAGCGAAATAGGCGTTTGTGCTATGTAATTGCGTGGATTGGCGATGATTTGGGCTCTGAAATCAGCAATTTCCTGCTGTGTGGCCGCTGGACCAATCAACATGCCATATCCCCCCGATTCATTAGCAGCCTTGACCACCAGCTTAGGCAAATTATCCAAAATAAATTGGTAGTCCTCGGGCTCCGATGCCAGCCAGGTTTCCACGTTAGGCAAAATCGGTTCCTCCGATAGGTAGAACCGGATCATGTCTGGAACATAATAATAGGTTACTTTGTCATCGGCGACTCCAGTCCCGATGGAGTTGGCCAGGCCGAGGTTGCCTTTACGGTAGGCATTCACCAGTCCCGGCACCCCAAGTACGGAGTCGGGACGAAAGACCGTAGGATCCAAAAAAGTCGTCATCAATCCGCCGATACAGAACATCCACAGGTTGCAGACCTTCAATGGTGCGCATGTGAACGCGGTCATTGACCACCACGAGGTCGCGTCCCTCGACAATTTCAACGCCCATTTGCCGCGCCAGAAAACAATGCTCGAAATAGGCACTGTTGTAACAACCTGGAGTTAATACGGCAACCACCGGATTCTCTTTGCCATGGGGCGCAATGTACTTGAGCACTTTCAGCAACTCGCTCGCATAGTCCAGTACTCGGCGCACTCCCGCCTTAGGGAAAAAATTCGGAAATGCGCGCTTCATCGCCTGACGGTTTTCCAATAGGTAAGAGACACCCGATGGACTGCGACCATTGTCTTCCAATACCAAATAATTGCCCTTGTGATCGCGAATTAAATCAGTCCCGCAAATGTGAATATAGATGTCCCTAGGCACCTTGAACCCCATGAATTCCTTGCGGAAGTGTTTGGCCGATAACACAGTTTCCTCAGGAATAATCTTTTCCTTCAATATGCGCTGGTCGTGGTACACGTCATACAAAAACATATTGAGTGCGCGTATCCTTTGCTCCAATCCGCGTTCCAGATAATCCCACTCGCTGCTGGGAATGATCCTCGGAATCAGGTCAAAGGGGAAAATTCTCTCAGTACCGCTCTCGTCTCCGTAAACAGTAAATGTCACTCCTTCGCGCAGGAAAGATAACTCCACAGCCTCCCGCTTGCGGTTGAACTCTTCCGGACTGAGTTCAGATAGTCTTTCAAGTACAGCTTTATAGTGCGGACGCACGGATCCGTCGGCGTTAAACATCTCATCGAAAAAATCGCCGATTGGTAGTTGCTAAAATCCATAGGGTTTATTGTGAAACATCTTTTAAGCAAATCAAATGCCAAATTCACCCAATTGCATCTATATTGGACATCTCCTCTGGCAATCAACCAGTTCGATTAGCATTAGAAGTGCCAGCCGGGGGGGGGGGTTGCACCAAACTGCAAAAAATCCTAAAAAAGCGCTTGACCGATTGCGACAAAACTGACGTATTCAGAGTCTTTGTTAATGCGGGCGTAGCTCAGTTGGTAGAGCACTACCTTGCCAAGGTAGATGTCGAGAGTTCGAACCTCTTCGCCCGCTCCACTTTCAATGGGCGCGTAGCTCAGTTGGTTAGAGCACTACCTTCACACGGTAGGGGTCGATGGTTCGAGTCCATTCGCGCCTACCATCATTTATTTTATGAAAACGTTGTTCTTGCTTTCAGGCCCTACGGCAGTTGGGAAATCCGAACTCGCCCTGCGTTGGGCCGAGGTGAATAACGCGGAAATTATCAATGCTGACGCGTATTGCTTTTACCGAGGCATGGACATCGGGACAGCAAAGCCTTCCCATGTAGATTTGCAGAGAATTCCGCACCATTGTCTCGATTACCTGAGTGTCACCGAGCCGGGCAGCATTATTGATTACCACACGCGCGCTCTTTCAGCAGTTCGTGAGATAGATGCGCGCAACAAATTAATCCTCATAACCGGAGGTAGTGGCTTTTATCTACAATCCTTTTTGAAGCCTATCAGTGACGGCGTCAGCGAGGATCCCGCAGTCCGCGAACAAGTGGATCAGCTCTGGCAGTCTGGTGGGCTTCAGGCTTGTGTGGAGCTGTTGCTCTCCCTGAATCCTGATGGGGTGGGGGAACTCGATTTAAACAATCCACGCCGGGTTGTCCCAGCGCTCAGAAGGTGCATTCAAACCGGAAAATCAGTACTGCAACTGCGCTCGGATCTCCGGCAGCAGCCAGATCCTTTTCCCGGGTTTGAAAAGCGCCTGGTTGTTCTCGAGCGCGATGACGAAGACCTCTGGCAGCGAATCCAGCATCGCACCTGGTTTATGCTCAATAACGGTTTGCTGGATGAGGTGCGCGCACTGCGCGATCAAGGACTGGAAACCAACCCCGCCGCCGCCAACGCTATCGGCTACCGGGAGACACTCAAATTTTTGCGCAGCGGCAGCGATGATCTCGATGCCTTGGCTGAACTGATCAGTGTGAATACTCGCAAGCTGGTGCGTAAACAGAGAGCGTGGTTCCGCAATCAATGCCCGGAGGCGATTCAGAAACCTGCCGGTTCGGTGCAGGTCGAGAACCTGTTCGCCTGATATGCCGGGTTCGAGTGCCTGTCAGATGCGCAGTGATTCAGGTAGCGGCAGGGGATTTTTGCGCTGTCGCTCCAAGCTCCTGCGGATCTGGTCCACGGATTCCCTGACCAGCTCGCCCATGTGCGCACATTTCGCAAAATGCGGATTGTCGTAATGTTTGGCCAGACTGTCCCCAAGCATCTCTACTTTTTCAGGGGTGGATATTCTGTCCTTGGACATGGCGCGTAAAAGTACGTGGACCCGCTCTCCCGCCAACTGTATTCTGCGGTAGATAACAGCCTGCTCCTCTTTCTGGTATTGTTGAGCCGTCGGGATGTTCAGTCGTGCCACACAAAACTCCACCAGGGGTAGATTGTCTTTGAAAAACTGAGGTAAATAAAAATTCTTTTTCCCGCTGTAGCTCTGCTGGTCGAAATCCATCGCCCGAATTCTGATTTGCGCCTCTTCAAAATCCGGGGTGATGTCCACCACAAAGTTGTAACTGCGCATATCCCCAAGCAGTCGGATGAAACAACGTTCATTGAACTTCACCAATTCCTTGGCCAGGCGGATTTTCTTTATGTTTGGATTGTCCATCCAGCGTTGGATGAAGATGTCCCCGGGGATACCAACAACGTGTTCTTCAACCAGGATGTCGTCCGCGACCAGATAATGCATGCGATTGGGAGAGAGCAAATGCTCAAGCTCCAGTCCGTAAATGCGCGAGGCATCAGCCTTCTTAATATAATAGTAGTCCTGATTCTCATTGTAGGCATTGACGATGCGAATCCGGAAGGGATTGCTGTTGCCGAAGGTGCAATAATCCACCCGGTCAACATACAAGTGATCCGAAAAGGAATAATCACCCTCTGTTTTCAGCATCGCATAAATGGCAGTAAGGTGCTTGTTGAGCCGACGCATCAGTTCTGGTTTGTAAATGACCGTTCGCCAAAGGGTGTCTTCCCCTTCCTGGTCATAGAGTGGCATCGACTCTTCCCACTCCGTCAGTCGGGTATAACTGACCGGCAACTCAAAAGCACGGTTATACTTCGCCAGGTACTGCGACAAATCCTCGCCGATGGTATAGATGGGCTTCTTTTTGGTCTGAAATGTCGGTTCCACAATGCAATGCAAATTAGTGTTCCGCGCTTGTGCAATGCAAATCCGGCATGGAGGAACCAATACCAGTGCAAGCCCCCTGGGGTTCTGCACTCCGCGATGCACTATTCGGGGTTCATTGTCTGCCGCATCCTTCTCCCGATCGTCTGGCAATCGGGCAGGTGAATATTTTTTCAGGTTTTGATTGATTTCAGGTGCCGGTGTGGTACTACTGTTCGTTTTTCAATTTATGAAACAGATCAGCATTCAAGCATCCAAACGGGAGAATATCGGCGGTAGCTGGGCAAAACGTCAGCGTACCGATGGCCTTGTGCCAGCCGTTCTCTACGGCGAAAATGGTGTCCGCCATATCCAACTCAACAACCGTGCCTTCAAGACTTCTTGGCGCAGTATTGGCGGTCGTGCTGCTTTGCTTGAGTTGCACATCGACGGCGAGGCAGAAACTACTTTCGCCATCATTCAGGATGTCCAGCGCGACACCCGTACCGACGCCTTCCTGCACGTCGACTTTAAGGAAATTGTGCGCGGTAAGGACATGGAAGCCGACATCCCTGTGGTTGCCAAAGGCACCTCAAATGGCGTTAAGAATCAGGGCGGAGTTCTCGAGATCGCCACTCACACTTTATCCGTTCGCTGCCGCCCACGCAACCTGCCGGAAGCCATCGAGATCGATGTGTCCGCTCTGAACGTGGGTGAATCTTTGCACCTGCGCGACATCACCGCTCCCGAGGGTGTAACTTTCCTCGATGACGCCGATTTGGTGGTCGTCGCTTGTGTTGGCTCCTCTTCCGGAGCATCTGAAGCTGCGGCCGAAACAGCCGAGGCTACTGCCTGATTTCTGAACTCCCCGCTGCCAAGGCTCCGGGGAGTTCTTTGTTCTTTTCAATCATTATGTCGGTGCGTGTCATTGCCGGTCTGGGAAATCCCGGTCGCCAATACGACGGAACACGCCACAATGTTGGTTTCGTCATCCTCGATCATCTGGCCTCGCGCCACGGTGGTGTTTGGAAGTCAGAATCCCGATTTTGTGCCCATACCGCTGCCGTCAACATCCATGGTCAGCCTGTCATTTTGTGCAAGCCACAAACTTATATGAATCTCAGTGGCGAATCCGTGGGTGCTCTCATTCGATTTTATAAGTTCCAGTTCAACGAACTGGCTGTGGTGCTGGACGAATTTCAGCTTCCGCTTGGTACTTGTAAACTCAGTGTGCGTGGCAGTTCAGGTGGTCACAATGGACTCAGCAGCATTCTGCAGCATTGTGGTTCGGATTTTATCCGCTACCGTATCGGCATTGCGCCTGCCACCAAACCAGTCATGACCATGGCTGATTTTGTGTTGGCACGTTTCGACCGAACCGAAGCCACCCAGTTGACACAACACCTGCCTGCTTTGGTCGACGGTCTGGAGTATTTGATCCAGAACGGTCTATCCAAAGCCATGAATTTACTAAACCAAAGACCACAAACGAATGAGTCAAAAAGCAACAGCTAGAAAATATCGTGCCACGATCATCTTGGACACACGCGGCTATGATCAGCCCGTGGACGTCTTGATCGAAAAACTATCCGGTATCTTTACCGGATTGGGCGCAAGCATCGAAACCAAGGAAAATCTCGGACGCCGGGATTTTGCCCGCACTACTGACCGGAATCACACCGGCGATACCTACGTCGAGTATGCATTGAGCGCCAAACCCGAGGTGCCAGCTGCCTTCCGTGAGAAGGTACGACTCGACAAAACCGTTAAGCGGGTTTTGATCGAATCCATCTAATGGCCTCCTACAATAAAGTTTTCCTGATGGGCAATTTGACCCGCGACCCTGAAAAACGGGTTACGCCGGACAATTTGACCATCGTCAAGCTGGGTTTAGCGGTCAATCGCCGCTACACATCCCGCGACGGTGAACAACGCGAGGAAACCACTTTCGTGGATATCGATGCGTTCGGTCGCCAGGCTGATGTAATCGCTCAATACTGCACCAAAGGCAGTGGTTTGTTTGTCGAGGGACGCTTGCGTCTGGATACTTGGCAGGATAAAACCACCGGTGAAAATCGCAGTAAACTGGGTGTGGTTCTGGAAAACTTTCAATTTGTAGGTGGTGGTAGCGGGGGGTCGCGAAGGCGGCGCCAGCTCTTCAGAGGATAGCTATCGTCAAAACCGTCCGCCAGCCCGTCCCGCAGCTAACCAGGACAGTGCTCCGCAAAGCTCTTCGGCTGGCGACAGTTTTAAAGACGATGACGTTCCTTTTTGAACCGGTATGTCATTTAAATCATCATTAACTTTCAGTCATTTTAGTCATGGCACATTCTGAACTCTTGCTTTTGCAACCCATCGAGAACCTCGGCAACGAGGGCGATCAAGTCACCGTGCGCGCTGGTTATGCGCGTAATTATCTCTTGCCACGCAAGTTGGCGGTTCCTGTAACCCGCGCTAACAGTCGTCACATCAATGCTCTCCGCGAGCGCGCCGAAAAGCGCCTGGCACAAGAGCTTGAAGGTGCACGTGCTATCGCCGCCAAACTTGAAAAGGTTTCCATCGCCTTCGCGGTGCAAACTGGTCCCGGCGGTAAAATGTTCGGATCAATTACTGCTCAGGATTTAGTCGACCGCTTGGCCCAGGAGGGTATCTCCCTCGAGAAACGCCAGGTCAATTTGTACACTCCTGTGAAAAGCCTCGGCAAACACACTACCCGCGTGCGCTTGCACGCCGAAGTAACCGTCGAGGTTGACTTCGAAGTGGTTTCGGAAAATCCGATCGAAGAGACCGAAGAAGCCTGATTTATTCTGGCCTCACCATTGCCTGGCACAACGCGATATGGCGAATTCACCCCGCAAGCGCCGCGACGGTAGCTCACCGGATGTGGCGCCTGATGCCAGGTCTGATACGCCAATAATCCGAACTCCTCCGCAGAATATTGATGCGGAGGAGGGATTATTGGCGTGTTGTATTTTGGATGGCGGTTCTGATACACTCACTTTGTGCCTGGAGTCCAACCTTTCCGCCGAAGCTTTCTATCGCCCGTCTCATAAAATCATATTCCAGGTAATGCTGGATCTGTTTAAGGCGGGTGATCCCGTTTCCGAGGTCAGTCTGGTTGATAAACTGCGATCCCGGGTTGCCAGCAGCTTACCTTTCTATCGCGATTACAAATACAGCGTCGACGAAAACACCAATCTCATGGATTGGGTCGGCGGCATCACTGTTATCACTCGTATCTTGGGCCGCATTGAAACCACTGCCCATGCTCAGTACTGGTTGGAATCCGTTCGCGAAAAATGGCTCCTGAGGCGTTTTGATTGCCACCACTACCGAAAATTACTGAAAAGGCGTACACTTGTCAGGACAGTCTGGATCAGTTCATCGATCAGGTGGAACAGCAGGTGTTTCAAATCAGCGAAGATCGATTCACCAATTCCGCACAAAAGTTTGATGTAGCCATTGATGCTGCCAGCAACGCTATTCATAGGATTTTACAGGGGCATCAGGATCAGGGCATTTTGACAGGCTATAAAGATCTGGATGGTTACACTTTCGGTATGCATCCGGGGCAAATGATCATTCTGGCAGCCCGACCCTCTATGGGTAAGACTTCTTTGGGGATGAATATTGCTGAAAATGCGGCATTACCCTCGAAACGAGGGATCGACCCTGCTGCAGTGCTTGTTTTCAGTCTTGAAATGTCAGCTCAAGACCTCGCCATGCGGATGCTCTGCGGTCGCGCCAGAGTGAATCTCAAGCGCGTGCGCGACGGAATGGTGAGCAAGGAACAGCAAAGGGATCTTGGTCGCACTGCGCAGGAACTCAAAGGCGCACCCATCTGGGTCGACGATTCCAGCGGTGTCAATATTCTCGAACTTCGGGCCAAGGCCAGAAGAATGTCCCAACAGCACAAAATCCGGCTGATTGTTGTCGATTATCTTCAGTTGATCAGTGGTACCGATAGTCGCGTTCCGCGCGAACAACAAATTTCTGAAATCAGCCGCGGACTCAAGGCCATGGCCAAGGAACTCAGCGTTCCTGTTCTAGTATTGAGCCAATTAAACCGCAGTTCGGAGAAGGAAAATCGCCCTCCCAGAATTTCCGATTTGCGCGAATCAGGATCCATTGAACAAGATGCTGACGTGGTTTTCCTTCTTGCAACCAGTCAGAAAACAGAGGATAACCCCGTCGTTCCTCAAGCTTCCCGCGAACGGGACCTCATTATTGCCAAACAGCGTAACGGCCCAACCGGCGATGTGCGCTTGACCTTTATTCCAGAATTTACCCGATTTGAAAATTATTCTCCTCCGCAACATCATGACGCACCAGTTTAATCGCGGTATCCTTTGCCTAATGCCTGTTTGGCTGTGTATGCTCTTTTTGAGCATGGCACCCGCCGCCCTCAACGCTCAGACCGAGGGGCCGCTCATCGCGGATATTCGGTTTGAATTCACCGACATTCGCAATGTGAGCGACGAAGCCATTCTCGCCCGTATTCAGATTCGCAGAGGGATGCCTTACAGTCAGACCCTCATTGACCGCTCCATCAGGTCTTTGCACGAGACGCGTTTGTTTGATTTCATCGATGTCCAGTCGGAAGCACTGCCAGGCGGCAATATGCAGGTCACCTTCATCCTGACCGCTCGTTACCGCATTGACACCATCCGGTTTGTTGGTAATCAGCGCGTCAATTCCAGACGCTTGCAACGCGAGATTCGCAGCACCGCAGGTGGTCCTCTCGATGAACGTCAAATCAATCAGGACGTTCAGGATATGCTCAAGTTTTACCGCGAACGTGGTTATACCGACGCCGTCATTACCACCGACATTCAGCGCGATCAACGTACCGGTCGGGGCACTGTTACTTTCAATATCAATGAAAATGTTCGCATCAGGATAGCAACGGTTGAGTTCGTAGGGAATACCGCTTTTACCACCCGACAATTGCGTCGCCAAATGCAGACCAAACGTCGCTGGTTTATGTCCTGGCTCACCGGTTCCGGTCGTTTCGATGATTCCAAGTTCCAGGAGGATTTGGATCGCCTGCGTCAGTTTTATACCAATTCTGGTTTTCTTGACGTTAGTATCAACGATGCCGGCGTCACCATCAGTTATCCTGACCCTTCTCGCATGGTTATCACCATCGCCATCGATGAGGGACGTCAGTACCGGGTGGGGGACATAACCATTGAGGGCAACACTTTGTTTGATATCGGTGTACTGTTTCGCAGTCTGAGTTTGGTGCCGGGCGATGTTTTCTCACCTGAACGCCTCGATGAAGACGTCGAACGCCTGACTGACTTGTACGGTGCCTTGGGCTATCTCGATACCATTGTTCGGCCCGAACGACGCCCTAACCTGCAAACCGGCGACATCGACCTTCATTACGTCATTCGCGAGAGTGAGCGCTTTGAGGTGGAATCCATCGTCATTGAGGGCAATACCAAAACCCAGAGCGTTGTAATTGTGCGCGAACTGGCGCTGGCACCCGGGCGTGTTTTCAATTTGGTGTTCATGAAGAACAGCGAAGCGCGTCTGCGCAACACTCGCTTCTTTGAAGAAGTTCGACTCAGCCCGGAGGTGACCAACATCCCCAATCGCCGCAATCTGCGCATCCGTGTGCGCGAGGGCAGAACCGGTAATTTTCAGTTTGGCGCTGGCTTCAGTTCATTGGAAAACGTGGTCGTTTTCTTCGAGGTGTCACAATCGAATTTTGATATCATGCGCTGGCAGTCGCCGTTCTTGCAAGGTGCGGGTCAGAAATTCCGCTTTCGCGGATCGCTGGGTTCCCGTTCCAACGAGTTAGTGCTGGCTTTCGAAGAACCCTGGCTCTTTCAGCAACGTTTGTCCCTGGGATTTGAACTGTTCCGCCGCGAGACTGATTTCGTTTCCTCCAGCTACAACGAGTTGCGCACTGGTATTGAAGTTTATCTGCGCAAGCGTTTATTCGGCCTGGTGGACGGCCAGTTGGCCTACACTTTCGAAATTGTGGACCTTAAGGACGTTTCTTCCGCGGCGCCTTTGGTTATTCTCGAAGAGGCTGAAAACAGTCCCCGCTCTATCAGCAAGGTCGCTTTCACCATGGTGCGCGATACTCGCAATGACCTGATCTTCACTACCAGGGCAGTCGTATGCAGCTCACCACCACTTTCGCTGGTATCGGTGGGGATACGGAGTACATAGGTATCGAATCGCGCAATGCCTTTTTCATCCCGACTTTTGCCCTCGGCGACCAGGTCATCTCCATTCTCGCCGGGCCGGTTCCATTGTCGGGAATACAGCGATAAAACGGTTCCGTTTTTCGACAGGTACCTACCTTGGGGGGGCCGAATTCCTTGCGCGGTTTCGAGTTTCGCGATGTCGGTCCTTTCGACGGGTTTGAGCCGATTGGTGGCAGAACTTATGGCTTTGGCAGTATCGAGTATTCGGTGAAAGTCGCCGAACCCCTGCGCCTCGCCCTCTTCTATGACTGGGGCTTCGTTAACTCCAATGAATTCGATTTCAATCCTGCCGGTTATAATGACAACTGGGGTTTCGGCATCCGCCTGCTCGTTTTGGGGAATCCGCTGCGCCTGGATTTTGGTCTTCCCATCACTTCCAGCAAGGTTTTCCGCAACGGAGTCCTCATTTATGACAATAACCGGGGAAATCAATTCAACTTTTCCTTCGGAACGCGGTTCTAATATAGAGTCGGCTTAGTCATTGACCTCTGTCACTGTCCTTGCCTACATTATTCACTTTCTTATAAAAATCACGAGATCCATGAACAAATCAATTATCGCCCTGTTTTCAATTTTTGCCGTCTTGTTTACGGCTCCCTTTGCCACTGCCCAAGGTGACATCAAAATTGTCACTGTCAGTATGGAGCGCTTGTTTGACGGCTACCACAAGTCTGCTGAGTTTCGCAATCGCATGAACAGCGTGCGCACAGAAGCCCAGACCGAATTAGAGAGCCGTCGCAACGCTTTCCAACAGCGCATAGCTGCCTTTGAAGAACGCCGCGAGGGCTTGGATAACCCATTGCTTTCCGACGACCGTCGCGCTGATTTGCAACGCGAATTGCAACGCGAAATCGAGCAACTGCGCGCAGCCGAGCAAGAACTCAATCGTTGGCAACAAGCCCGCATGAATCAAATCAACCAAAGTGAGCAGAATCTGCGCTCCGAGTTGATCCGCGAAATCCGCGAAGCCGTCATCGCCGCTGCCGCTACTGAAGGCGCAACCGTTGTCCTTGACACTTCCGACGTAATGGGCGTTGGCGTTGCCACCGTTGTTTTCTCAAAACCTGAGTTGGACATTACCGACCGGGTGTTGCGCCAAATCAATCGCAATGCGCCAGGGCTTTAAGGCCTGGTCGTTTGTGTCACTTGAATCCATTGTAAGTTAAGATGATTTTTTCGAAATACTCTCTGGCAGCCTTGGTTGCTCTGTTCTGTGTTCTGGCTGCACTGCCAGTCCAAGCTCTAAGCATTGCGACTGTTCGCATGGAGCGCGTTTACACTTCCTACCACAAGCAGGAAACCATGCGTACCCAGTTCCTCGCTGAACGTGAAAAAGCACAAGCCGAAGCAACGCGTCGTCAGGAAGCTTTTCAACAACGCGTCAATCGCCTTCAGCAGATGGGTGAACGTCTGCAAAATGACGCTTCGCTCACGGGTGATGCTCGCGCTGAACTCGAACAGGAAGCACAGTCGTTTCTCGCCCAATTGCAGCGCGAAGAGCAAGAACTTGTCGAATGGCGCGATGAATTGGTTGAAGGTCTGAGCATCCGTGAGGGTGCCGCCCGCGACGCCATTCTCGAAGAAATCAAAGTTGCTGTTGCCGCTTTGGCCAAAGAGATGAATTTCGACTTGGTGCTGGATACTTCCGATCCTATGGAAACCGGTGTGCCTACAGTATTTTTCGCGCAATCGGCATTGGATATTACGGAAAAAGTGATCGCCAAAATTAACGCCAACAAACCAGCTGCTCGTTAACCTGCCTTCCTCGCTGTGTTATGCCGTTTCCTTACCCGCTCAGTTCGCTGCTCTCAGCAGTTGGCGAAGCAGGCGTCAGTGGTCAATCGGCGCATAAGATAACCGGCTTGGCCCCTTTAAAAGAAGCTCGCTCCGGCGAGCTTTCTTTTATGGTCGGAA